>CANRPE010000001.1 GCA_947632405.1 uncultured Bacilli bacterium
AATACTCTTACAAACAAAGTTCACCTTTGTTTGTTATCTATATTATAAATCGGTATAATTTTAACTAATGATTAACAATGTTTTTTTATTTTTTTACATATACTTTTCCTGATTCTTTGGAAGATGCAAATCCACCTACTTGAGCAAGTGTTTCTTTTTGCTCATTAGTAATTGTTGTTATTTCTTCTATCTTTTTCCAACCTGCAAATTCATAAACAGGTTTTTCTTTTTCATTTTCATAACCATTAAAATCAAAAGCAATTTCAGTAGT
The DNA here is from genome assembly GCA_947632405.1 of uncultured Bacilli bacterium. Lineage (GTDB taxonomy): Bacteria > Bacillota_I > Bacilli_A > RF39 > UBA660 > UMGS995. The sequence goes on from CANRPE010000001.1 coordinate 272, forward strand.
TGTACCATATTTTTTATATAAATTACATACAATTTCATTTATATCGTCATTTTCATTAACTTCAATAATATCAAGAGTAGTTGGACCTGTAAATGCAGCAACTAAAGAAATTCTAAAAGTATCACACTCTAAATCTCTAGCATCTACTTGATCTCCATCACCCCAAGCATCACCAGTTAATGTTTGTGAACTTAAAATTTGGCCTTTACCATCAGTTTGTACTAAATTAATATTTCCATTTAAACCAAAATCATAACTAATATCTTCAATAATAGGTTCTTCAGCTACCATAGTTGATTCTTGCTCTGTAAAATCAGTAGTTGAAGCTATTTCTTCTTGTTTTTGAGATGAGTCTTCTTCTACTACTTGTTCTAATTCTGTACTTTCTTCTGTAAATTCACTAGTTTGTTGTTTTTCTTGCATTTGATTTAATTGTTTATCAACCATTTCTTCAATAACTGATTTATTTTTTTCTTCTAAAGTAACATCAAATTCACTTGCTTCAGCAACTATATTCTCAGGTTGATTAACTTTTTCCTTTTTATTATTTAAAGAAATTCCCATACCACCTACTGCTAATAAAATAGCAGTTGCTATAGCACCTACTACAGCAGATTTTGGATATTCAATAGTTGCATTTCCAACTTTTTGTTGATACATTGCACTACGTAATAATGTTATCTTATCAAAGATATTTAAACCTGTAGTAGCTAAAATTTCTTTAATTGGATATTTAATTTTAACTCCAGATTCTTTTAATGAACCAGTTTTATATGATAACATAAAGTTTTTATTAAATATTTTTGATAATGAATAAATACCAGATAAAAGATTAACATCCATTTTCTTATATTGTTCACCTGTAGTATTAATATGATAAAGCTTAGCTGTTTTACGTTTTAATTTAGCATCATATAATCCTTTTTTATTTACTTTCCAAGAAATATTACGTTTCTCTGTAGTACCATTTTTTGTTTCATCATAAGTAGCTACATATCCAGTTCTAGTATAAGTAATTTCCAAATTTTCTTTTTTAGGTACCTTTGATGCATTATTTTGTTTAATATTTTGACTATTTTCTTTTTCTGATTGTTTTGATGAAACATTTTGTTTATTCGCACTCTCTTTTTTAGGTTGTTTTGGTGGAATATTTTGTTTACTTGTATTTTCTTTTGTTGCTTCTTGTTTTTGTGCTTTAGGTTGTTTTGATTTATAACTAGTATCTGCTTGAACAGATTTATAATTATTAGTTGAATAAGAATTTTCTATTTCAGACATTAAATCTTCAACATTTTCTATAGAACTTTCTTGTTGAGCAACTTTAATATTTTCTTTAATACCATTAATATTATTAATTGCACGAATATCAATCCATGAAATTCCTTTTTTCTGGATTACACCATTTTTATATGCATCTATACTTGCTTCAACTCTAATATTTTTACCATATTTTTTATAAAAATAATTTTTTACTGATTCAATTTGTTCTTGCCTATTAATATTAATAATTTCTAAAATATTATCATCTTTATCAGATGCTGCAATAAAATCAACTTTATATTCATCATATAAATTATCATATGGATCAATTAAATCTGAAACTGCAATATGATATGGATCACGAATATCATTATAATCAACTATTGCAATATTTTTAGCAACTAATTGACCATTTTTATAACCATCAATAGATGCTACTAAAGTAGAATCATATTGATATTTATCTAATAAATTTAAAGCAATATTACTAATATTATTTCTCTCACAATGAACTGTATCAAGAATTTTATTATTTCTAGATACTGCTAAATGAGCAATAACAAACTCATCACAATGTGCAATTGCATCTTCAGTAATATATGAATGAAAAGCTTGTTGAGTTTTAGATTTCTGTTGATAAGCTTTTTCAGTATCTTTATCCTCTTGAGTACTAATATCTGATTTTACAGATTGTTTTTCTTCTTGTCTTATTTTTGATTTTTGAGCTACTTTAGTATTATATTTTTCTTTAAGTTTAATTAAATCTGAAATAGTTTCAGGAGATTCATCTTCACTAGAATAATTTACTTTTTTCTCAACGTCATTATAACTAAAAACTATACCATCATCTTCTTCATAAGAATCATCTTCATTTAAACTTTCAGTTTCCATAGTTGTTTCAGGAATATCTTCTTCTACTTCTAAATCTTCTTCAAAATTAGCTTCTGTAATAGTTTCATTATTATCTAGTTCTGCTTGTAAATCTTCTTCTAAATTTGAAGTAGAATCTGATATTACTTCAGTAGAGTCAACTTGTTCTTGTGAAGAAACAGTATCAGAATTTTGATCTTCAGATAGTGTAGATTCATCATTTGATGATACATTTTCTTTAGATGATTGTTGAGTTTTATTTTGGCTACTAGACTCTAAATCTATATCAACACCAAGAGTATTTTTTAATTCTGTTGCCCACGAATTTAATTCATTAATTTGATAAATTAAGCGAGACTTTTCACCCTTCATTTGAGAAATTTCTCTTTGTATTTTTTGACCTTGTCTAGAACTACTACCAATTATTTTTAAATATTCTTTAAAATCATCAATAGATTCATCAATAATATTACGACGTTGCTCCAAATTATTTATATTTACTAAGATTGTATTAAGTATTTTCTTATCTTCCATAACAAATCCCCCTTTTCGGCACTTGTGCGATATAATAACATATATTTTTAATTTTGTCAATTAAATCACAAAAAAAGATAGTCAAGAATGACACATGACTATCTTTAAAAAAAGTAAGACTTCTAAATCCTATACTCAAAGTTACCTAATTATATAGAAAGCAGATACTTTTTTATCAAACATTTAAACCTGATAAATTTAAATATTTTGGTTTTAAATAAGCAGCTATAAACACATAAGTGTACCATTGTCATTATGGCTAGCTAAATATCTTTAAAGTTTTCCTTCTTCAACTGCAACTACTAGTATATAAATCATATACTAACAATTTTATTGTAACTATTTTTAAATTTTTTGTCAATATAAAAAGATTTACTTGCAAGCACAAGTAAATCAGATGAGTCATGAAAACATGCCATTAATATATGATGAAACTAATGTCACACCTATAAAACAACATAATTTTCAAAAAATAGAATATAGAATATAAAATTCTATCATCAAGAAATTGAATCTTATTAAACATTATAACATTTATATAATTATAATAACTATATAAATACAATAATATAAAATAAAACCCCTGTTTGGTAAACAAATTACCATAATAATAGATAATATAAGCTTCTCAGCCGAGTTTAAATATTATATCCAAAATATTATCAGTATCTTAGACAAATATTTTAGGAGTTTTCTTTCTCCCTTCTAAGTTACAGTTATCCTATATGCGATATTTTTTAAGCTATATACAACACAATATATTAAATAATATAAAGTATATAAATAAATTATACTATCTAATATATATCTAGGATAAATTAAATATATATTTATTTTTAAAAATTGTCAATACTTTTATGGATAATAAAAAAAATACATATATTTAGTATTTCTAATATATGTACTTTCGTTATTATTTTACTTCTACAGTAGCTCCTGCTTCTTCAAGCTTAGCTTTAATTTCATTAGCTTCTTCTACAGAAATGTTTTCTTTAACAACACCGTTTTGATCAACGATATCTTTAGATTCTTTTAATCCTAATCCAGTAATTTCACGAACTACTTTGATTACTCCTACTTTTCCAGCTCCTGCATCAGTAATAGAAACAGTAACAGCTGATGGAGCAGCACCTGCAGCATCTCCTCCAGCAACTGGTGCAGCTACAGCTACAGCTGATGGATCAACTCCAAATTCTTCCTTCATAGCATCTACTAATTCTTTTATTTCTAATAAATTCATTTCCTTTAAACTACTAATAAAATCTTCTTTTGTTAATTTAGCCATTTTTTAATTCCTCCTTATTTTTAATTAATTTTCTTCTTTTTGTTGACTATATAAATCTAAGCAAATTGATAAATCTCTTGCTATTCCCATCATACCACCAGCAAGCATAGTAAGTAGTCCTTCTCTAGATGGTAATGTTGCATATTCAGCAAGCTTTGCTTTATCAGCAATTTCTCCGTCAATAATCCCTACTTTCAAAACTAATGATGGATGTTCCTTAGCAAAATCGCTTAATATTTTAATTGCTGATACTTGATCACTACTAAATGCAAAAGCACTTGGACCAACCAAATTATCATTAAGATCAATTTTTAAATCATTAAAAGCTCTAGACATTAAAGTATTTTTATATACTTTATAATCTGAATTAGCTTCTCTTAATTTAACACGTAATTCTTTTGCTTCACTATCAGTAATTCCACGATAATCAAATAATACTATTGAATTAGATTCTTCTATACGTGACTTAATCTCGTCAATTACTTGCTGTTTTGCTTCAAGAATTTTAGCATTTGCCATACAAACACCTCCTATTATGATATTTATTTAGGGATGCCATGAAAAAAGATTCTAAGACATAGACGCCCAAGAACCTTTCACTTTTTTAAGTCCTCGGTAGGATTTACTTTTATACCTACTGTCTATGGCACCAATAAATTGTCTTTATTATACTATATGTTTTTTTATTTGTCAAAATTATTTTCTATTTTGATACCAGGTCCCATTGTAGAAGATATAGAAATATTTTTAACATAATCTCCTTTAACTGTTGCTGGTTTTACTTTTAAGATTGCTTTTACAAATGCATCTAAATTTTCTAGTAAATCTTCTTCTTTAAATGAAACTTTTCCAATAACACCATGAATATTACCAAAAGAATCTGTTCTATATTCTACACGTCCTGCTTTTACTTCTTCAATTGCTTTTTCTACGTCTACTGTAACTGTACCAGTTTTAGGATTTGGCATTAATCCTTTAGGTCCTAAAACACGTCCAATTTTACCAAGAAGTGGCATCATATCAGGTGTTGCAATCATTGTGTCGAATTCAAACCAGTTTTCTTTTTCGATTTTTTCAATCATATCGACATCACCAACATAATCTGCCCCTGCAGCTTTAGCTTTTTTGGCATTATCGCCTTTAGCAATTACTAATACTCTTACTGTTTTTCCTGTACCTTTAGGCAAAGCAATAGCACCACGTAATTGTTGATCAGCTTTTTTTGTATCTAGATTAAGTCTCATTGCAATTTCAACTGTTCCATCAAATTTACTAATAGATGTTTCTTTTACTAGCTTAACAGCTTCTTCTTTAGAATATACTTTAGTCTTATCAATTTTTGAAAATGCTTCAGTATATTTTTTACTTCTTTTTTTCATTATTTTTCCTCCTTATGTGGTTTTTATCGGAATTCATGCAAGCGGACATTCCTTCCACAAGGTTTATAACCTATATATTAAAATTACTCTGTTTCTTCTGTATCGTTCATACCTTCAACTGCAATTCCCATATTTCTAGCTGTACCTTCAACTATTTTGATAGCTGAATCAACATCATATGCATTTAAATCTGGTAATTTTATTTCTGCAATTTCACGGATTTGAGCTTGTGATAAAGTTGCTACTGTTTCACTACTACCTTTAACTGAGCCTTTATTTATTTTTGCATATTTTTTTAGTAAGAAACTTGTAGGTGGAGTTTTAATTATAAAATCAAAACTTCTATCTTCATATATTGATATTTCTACAGGTAAAATATCTCCCATTTTATCTCTAGTAGCATCATTATATTTTGTACAAAATTCTTGTAAATTAATCCCTGCTGGTCCTAAAACAGTTCCTACTGGTGGAGCTGGTGTAGCTTTTCCTGCTGGGATTTGTAGTTTAATCTTTTTAACTGCTTCATTTGCCACGAAAAACGCCTCCTTTTATTTAGTTTTCGCGAGTGGTTCAAATAGCTTTATTACCGCTTTAATAGGCTTTTGGCTTCCCACTTAAATCTATATTAAATTAAATATAGCCATTAAATAATAACATAATATCTTTATTTTTGCAAGCTTTATGCTTTTTCAATTTGATTTAATTCTACTTCAACTGATGTTTCTTGTCCAAATAAATCAACTGATAATGTAATTTTTTGATTTGGTAAATCTATTTCCTCAATTTTACCAAACATACCATTAAATGGTCCAGCAATAATTTTTACTTTTGTTCCTACTTCTAAATCATTATCAACATCAATTCTAGACATACCCATGTTATTTAGAATATTATCTACTTCATATGGTTGTAATGGTGTAGGTTTAGCTCCTTTTCCACTAGACCCTATAAATCCTGTAACTCCTGGAGTATTACGTACAACATACCAAGCTTCATCTGTCATAACCATTTCTACTAAAATATAACCTGGAAACATTTTTTTAATTTTTTCTTTGGTAACACCATCTTTAATTTCTACTTCTTTTTGTTCTGGAACAATTACTCTATAAATATAGTCTTCCATATTCATAGATTCTGCTCTCATCTCTAATTTTTCTTTTACTTTATTCTCATGTCCTGAATAAGTATTTACTACATACCATTGTTTATCCATAATATTATACACTCCTTTTATTGAAATAATGATTGAATTAAAGCAAAAACTGTATCAATTCCATAGAAAAATATAGAACAAAATATAATAAATACAATTGTCGCAATTGAATATTTTAGCATATCTTCTTTTGATGTCCAACGAACTTTTTTTGCTTCACTTTTTACTCCATGACAGAAATTCATAAATTTATACCATAAAGATTTTTTTTCTTCTTTTGGCTCTTTTTCTTCTTGTAATTTCTTATTATTTATTTTCTCTTTCTTAATATCTTTTTTTTCTACTTGTTCATCCTTATATAAGTTAAGTTCTTTTTTTTGTTTTGCTTTTACTTTTTCAGCCATATAACATCACCTGTTTCTTAATTTTATTCATAATAAAAAACACTCTTACGTGTCTAACAATAAAATAGCACACTCAAATAAGAATGTCAATTACTTAATTAAAAATTGCAATTATAACTGAGATAATACCTCCTAATAAAATCATGGCAATTGGTAATATTAAAAAGTTTGTAAAAGCTGCTTGCTTATCATCTAAATTACTATAAAGTTTTTCTGTTTCTTTATCAGCTAGAGCTGTACCTACTTCAGTAGCTTTAACTTTTTGAATTCCAATCCCTTTAGTATTATTTGAAGAAACTCCTGTAGCTTCTTCTAATTTTGTTATTTCTCTTTTATTTTTTTCTTTGACAAAGTCACAATAATAAACTGGACTATTTCTTTGAATAACCCCCCTTAAATAAGGCACATCTACCTCTGGTAAAAATTGTTCAAATTCTTGGAAATGCTCTTTTATATAAACTATATTAGAAGCTTTTAAATATTCTAAAGTATTTGTATATATACCTACTTGCATGAGTGCTAACATTTCAATATTTTGTTGAATTAATTTTTCATTTTCTTCTTCCATTTTACTAATATAGTTATATTGAATAGGTGATAATGTTTCAATATTTTTTATTTCTATTTCTGCTGGATTAAAATTACTAATGTAATAATCATAACTATGAATATATTTCATTGTAGCAGACATATTATAAAATAATTTTCTTCTAGTTTCTTCATCAATAGTTTGCTTTAAATAGTTTTTTATTGTAACACTCATATCCTATTCACCTATTATTATTGTATAACAAAATTATTAAAAAAAAAATAGAAAACTCTACTTATTTAAGAAAAGTAAAAACTTATCTTTAGTTTTATGAATAGAGTTATCTACACAATTAATTGAAATATCTAATAAAGTAGAAATTTCCTTATATTTAAAACCATTATATCTTAATTCAAAAATCAAACTGTCTTTTAATGATAAAGTATGTTTAAATTGAATACACTTTGTATAATGAAATAGATTAGATACATAAATATCTGGATTGTTAATAGAATATTTACTTTCTGATATATCAACAATAAGAGATTTTTCTTCTTGTTGTTGATTATCAATTGAATAAGCTGTATTTAGAATCATATTTTTATTTGATGTATATTTTTTACAATATGATCTTATTTGTCTTTCGATGCAAATAACACAAAAAGTATAAAAACAAACATTTGCTGTTTCTTTAAATGAGTTTATAGCACTAGATAATCCAATATAACCTTCTTGAATCAAATCATCAATATCTATGCCTGCATTTAATAAAAGTCTATAATATTTATTAGCTAAAGAAACTACAATTGGTTTATATTTTTTATACATTACTTGTTTTGCATCATCATCGTTTTCATAAATTAAATATAATTGTTCATAATCATTGATTTCTTTATAGTTCATTTAAAGCCTCTACTTTCTATTACGAACTACCTCATAAATCATAATACCACTAGCAACACTAGCATTTAAACTATTGATTCTACCATACATTGGAATATTTGCAATAAAATCACACGATTCGCTTACTAATCTAGACATTCCTTTACCTTCATTCCCAATAACAAGTGCAATTTTTCCATTATAATCTATTTTACGATAGTCTATACTATTTTCCATTGCTGTTCCAATTATCCAAAAACCATTTGTTTTTAAAGTATTAATTGTTTGAACTAAATTTGAAACTTCTACTACTTTCATATTAGTAACAGCTCCAGCACTTGTCTTCATAACTGTGGAATTAACCGAAACTTGTCTATTTTTAGGAATAACAATCGCATCTACACCTGCAGCTTCACTAGTTCTAATAATTGCTCCTAAATTATGTGGATCCTCGATATGATCTAAAATAACAATAAAATTAGCATCATTTTCTAAAATTTTATCTAATTTAAAATATTGATAATCCGTAATATCAAGTATTATACCTTGATGAATTCCTTTACACAAATCATCCATTTGTTTTTTTGATAAATATTTTCTCTCCAAATTTAATTTTTCAAGAAGGAAATTTATTTTTTTGTCATCAAAATTATCCTGTAAAATTATTTTTTTAATATTTTTTGGATTTTTTAATAATTCTTCTGCAACATTTCTTCCATATACTAACATATTTTTTCTCCTATAATAAAACTCATAATTTCTTTAATTCTAGTATGATTATGATCTAATTCTAAATATCCAATTAATGCTTCTAAGCCTGTTGCATTTTTATATGTAATAATATCACAATTTTTAGGATGAGAATTATTTTTATAATTTCGTGCTCGTTTAATAATATCAATTTCTTCATCCTTAAAAAAATTTATTTCAATCATTTCTTTTAAAAATTTAGCTTGATTTTTTGCACTAACATATTCTGTTGATTTTTTTTGAAGTTCATTTACATTATTAATTCCTAAAGATATTAAATATTTTCTAATATAATCTTCATAAATAGTATCGCCTAAAAATGCTAAAACCAAGACATTAATTTCTAGCAAATTCATATATTCCTCCTGAAATTTTTAAATATAAAAATGATAAAGCAATTATTTTTTTGCTTTATCAGTAGTTTTTCCTACAAATTTAGCAGCGCCTTGTATCACATTATTATATTGTTCTACTAATTTGTCTTCATCTTTTTTATCTTTTAATTTTGTTTCATCACACATGTTATCTAAATTTGTAATCATTCTTACTAAAGATGCACTTTTACCATCCAATGTCTTTACATTTGAAACATTTTCTAAGCCATGAATATCTTCTACTTTTCTTGTTGCTACCCAACCATCATCTGAAGAAACTATTTTATATTCTTCTAAAGAACCACCTTCTTCTAAGGCAACTTTTTCTTTAACTAATTGTAATGCCAAGTTATTTAAATCTTCTGTTGTTTCTATAATTTTAGATAAAGCTTTGCTTCTTTCATCATCATTTAAAGCTTCCTTATAGTCATTAACAAATTCTGCATTTTTAGATATTTGATTTATGATATTTTCTTGAGTTCCATTAAGATCCACATCATATAAAGCTTCTATTTGCTGACTATAGTCAGAATAATATGCTAAAGACTCTGATGGTAATGAAATATTTAATAAATTCATCTCACATATTGCTACTACTCCAACAGCAAGAGCAATAGATGAAAATGTTTTAATATTTTTTGATTTAATTGTTCCAATTTTTGATTCTCTTACTAATTTCATGATATCCTCCATGTTATAGTTAGTATATCACAGTAATTAATTAACTTACGTATTTTTCTTTCTACTTTACATTTTATTAACATATTCATAAGTAGTACCATTATGACTATCAATCAATTTAATACCTTGTTGTAACAATTCATCTCTTATAAAATCTGCTTTCTTAAAATCTTTATTTGCTTTTGCAACATTTCTTTCTTCTATCTTCTTTAATATTTCTTCATCAACTATTTCTTTTTCATCAACTAATAAATCCAAAGAAAATACTTTATCCCAAGATTCTACTAATTTTAATTTAATAGAATCACTAACAGAACTTTTTAATAAATCATATAATAATGTCATTGCATTAGCTGTATTTAAATCATCCTCCAAGTAATTTCTAAATTTTTTATCCCATTCATTATAAATACTAATATCAAAATTATTATCATCTTTTAATGTTTTAATTTTATTTTTTAACTTTTTCAAAGCAACTTCAGCACTATCTAAAGCTTCAAATGAAAAATTAACTTGTTTATGATAATGAGTATTAATAATAAAATATCGATAGCTAAGAGGATTATAACCTTTTTCTTTTAAATCCTTAACTCTTAAAATATCTCCTTTAGATTTACTCATCTTAGAATTATTAATATTTAAAAAAGATAAATGAATCCAATAATTACACCATTTATGACCTAAGAAAGCTTCACTTTGAGCAATTTCATTTGTATGGTGAGGAAATATTGCATCCTCTGCTCCCATATGAATATCTAATTTTTCTCCTAAATTTTTTATAGCAATAGCTGAACATTCAAGATGCCAACCTGGATAACCTACTCCCCAAGGAGAATCCCATTGTAACTCTTGATTAGAAAATTTAGAATTAGTAAACCATAATCCAAAATCAAATGGATTTTTTTTATCATGATCAAGTTCTATGTCATTTCTAACTGCAACCATTAATTCATCAGCATTTCTTCCAGATAATTCATAATAATTTGGAAATTTAGAAGTGTCAAAATAAATATTGCCATTACTGATATAAGCTTTTTCTTCTTTTAATAATTTTTCAATTATTTTTATATATGTTTTTATATTATCTGTAGCTTTACTAATAATTTCAGGTTTTTTTACATTAACATAAGAACAGTCTTCAAAAAAAGCATTTGTATAAAATTCAGCTACTTCATATGAAGTTTTATGTTCTCTTTTTGCAGCGATAGTCATTTTATCTTCGCCTGTATCACCATCACTTTGAAGATGTCCTACATCTGTAATATTCATAACTCTTTTTACATCATAGCCCAAATATTTGAACGTTTTTTCAAATAAATCTTCTAAGACATATGATCTAATATTACCAATATGTGCATAATGATATACAGTTGGTCCACATGTATACATTGTAATTTTGCCATCTTCATTAGGAATAAATTCCTCAATTTTTTTTGTTAAAGTATTAAAAAAACGCATAATATCACCTCTATAATTATAGCATATATTAAAAAAAAGAAAAAGAGACTATATTGTCTCAGAAACTAATATTTTATTATCACCTAATAATATTTGATTAATAATATAATTATTAATTTTCTTATCGATTAATTTATCTATTTTTCTAGCACCATATTGAACATATTCAGATTCTTTCATAATTTCATTAACTAGTTTTTTTGAAAAAGATAATGTAATATTTTTCTTTGCATAATAATCTTTTAAACAATTTAATTTTTGTTTAATAATTTCTAAGATATCTTCTTCTTTTAAATCATTAAAGATGATAACATCATCTATTCTATTCATAAATTCAATACTAAAAAATTCTTGAAGTTTGTTCATTAAATTACTTTTATTTTCAGTATTAAATCCTAATAAATTAGTGTCAGTTCCTAGATTTGAAGTCATAAATATAACTACGTTATTAAAGAAAACCTCATTTCCTTTTGAATCTGTTAATTTTCCTTCATCTAATACCTGTAAAAATAATTTTATTACATTTAGACTTGCTTTTTCGATTTCATCTAATAATAAAACACTATATGGTTTAGTTCTAATTTTTTCAAGTAAATAATTTTGATCATCATAACCAACATATCCTGGAGGAGAACCTATTATTTTACTAATAGCATGAGCTTCTTTATATTCACTCATATCAACTCTAATAAAATTATTTCGCGAAAACACTTCTTTTGCATATTCTTTTACTAATAATGTCTTTCCTACACCTGTTTTTCCAACTAATAAAAATGAATGAACTCTGTTATCAGAAAAACCTAACTGCTTTCGTTTAGTATAATTACTTATAATTTCAATTGCTGCTTGTTGACCACGAATTTTAGAATTAAGTTTATTTTCTAAAGATAATACTTTTTTATTATCTAGATTAAATTCAGAAAGAGGAATATTTGCTTTTTCTGAAATTGCCTTAATAACCATTTCCTTTGTAATTAATCGTGGTGTTATACTTTTATTACTTTTTAATAATAATTTATTAATTTTTGTTTCTATTTCAAATTGCTGAGCTTTTAACTCAGTAGCTTTCTCAAAATTTTCTTTTACTATTTCTTCTTTTTTTAATTTCAAAATTGTATTTAATTTTTGATTTAAATTTACAAGACGTGTTTCTGAATTAGTTTTTGTAAGGACTGTCTTTGCACATACTTCATCTAAAATATCAATCGCCTTATCAGGAAATTTTCTAAATTTTAAGTATTGATCCGAAGAATCAACAATAAAATCAATTATCTCATCTGTAATAATTGTATGATGAAACGACTCATAAATTTCTTTCATCTTCTTTAATATTTCTTTTGTTTTTGTAGGTGTTGTTTCTTCAATTTGAATTTTTTGAAATCTTCTATCCAATGCCTTATCTTTTTCCAAAAATTTTGAGTATTCTTCAGTCGTTGTTGCTCCAATAATTTTTAATTTTCTTCTTGCTAAAGCTGGTTTTAAAATATTTGATGCATCTATTGCACCTTCTGCACCTCCAGCACCAATTAAAGTATGAATTTCATCTATAAATAAAATAATATCTTGATTATTTTCTACTTCTTTAATAAGTTTATTTATTCGTTCTTCAAATTCTCCTCGATACTTTGTTCCAGCAACTAATGAAGACATAGATACAGATAAAATCCGTTTATTTCTAAGATTCTCGGGAACTAAGCCTGTTACTATTTTATTAGCTAAAGCTTCTACTATTGCTGTTTTACCAACACCTGCATCTCCAATTAATAAAGGATTATTTTTACTTCTTCTTGATAAAATTTCAATAACTCGATTAATTTCTTCATCCCTTCCAATTACTGGATCCGTTTCTCCATTTATACATTGTTGATTTAAATCATTAGAGAATTCTTCTATAAGTAATTTTCTTTTACTTTTAGATTTTTTCAACACAAAGTTATTAGAAAACTCATCATATAAAGCATCAATATCAACATTCATACCCATGAGAATTCTAATTGCTACTCCATCTCCTTCTTCTAATAATGATAAAAATAAATGAAGCACACCAACTTCTTTATCCTTATTTTCCCTACAATCAATTGTGGCATTTTCAATAATTCTTTTCAATAAAGGAGTATATAAAAACCAATTATTAGAAATATTTCCTTTTCCTATAATTTTTAATACTTCTTTTTTAAACATATCATAATTGATACCATAGTCATCTAATTTTTGCGTAACTTCACTTTCTTTATTAGAAAGAATAGCAAGCAATAAATGTTCACTTCCTACATATGGATGCTTTAATGCTGCCATTTCTTTTTTCGCATTTAATAATACTTTTTGAGCTTCTTCACTAAACTTTGAAAACATCTTATCCCTCCTAAGAATATTTTATGTTTAGTTTGAGTTTGTTTGCAAGAAATTATGCCCCAAAAAAATTGACAAGAATTTTAAATATTTAAATTTTTGTTTAATTTAAAATTTCGCTATTTAGAGTAGTTTATAATAATTTATGGCTTTGCTATTTCCACAACGGCACGTGCACCAGTAGAATTATTTGTAGTATTCCAGTAATGTAAATAACCACCCTTAATAACAATCCATGAATCAGTATGATTTAAAGGTGTAGCTGACATAATCCAGTAAGCACCATCATCATTTCCATTTTCATTTGCTGTATTATTATCATAGCTTCCTCCATAATTTTTGGATTGATGTAAGTAATTATGCATCCAGTCTGGACAGGAACCATGATTGTAAGCATTTATACCTGGTGGAATTATTTGACTATCTTTTGAGCCATCTTTATATACTAAACATCCTGTTGCTGATGCTTCTTGTGCTGTGATTATTCTGGCTCGTGCCTTTCTTGTTCCTAATACTGAACTTGTATATGTATTTGTTTCGCATTTTATTTTATAATCTTCTGTATATGTACAGCCTGTATTGGCATTTTCATATAATGTTGTTACTCCAGGTTCATAGTTTAACACATTTACATTTACCCATGTTGAAGTTGCTGCTTCTAATTGTGGCAAGATTGTATCTGGTCCTTTGCTGTTATCATTTGCTCCTGCATGCCATGGTATATTCCTTATTGTATTTTCTCTTTGTTGCATAGTTATTTTTGTTCCATCATCTCTTAGAACGTAAAAGTAATGATATTCGTTTTCTTTGACATAATATTTGATAACTGTTCCTTGTTTACATGTTTTTCCTTTTTTATAACAATCTGTTTTAACGCATGTCTTTTCTTCGCCATTTATACATTTTGGTTCTTGTTCACTATATTCATAGGCTACTATTGAAGGTTTTGAAAAACTTTTATCATATACTTCATCTATAGCTGCTTGAACATTAGTTGCCACTAACTTGGAACTTTCATTACTATAACCTACATTTATGCTTGATATTATAGTTGCTGCATATACTCCAATTCCTCCTAAAATTATTCCCCCTAATATAAATGATACTACTATTTTAATTTTTTCTCTCATCTTAGACCACCTATTTTTATTTATCTAAGACTATTATACCCCCCCCCGTTTTGATTTTTGCAAGAAAAAAATTACACCGAAGTGTAACTTTTATTTTTTATACTAATACTAAAATTGTAAATATAATTAACATTACTATCAATAATTCTAATAATAGTTTCCAAATGTTTTTAAACCATTCTTTATAAGAAACTCCTAAATATGAAAGTACTGTCATTAAAACAACACTAGTTGGTGCAATTAACATAGTAACACCATACATTGATTGATATACTACACCTGCTATTGCTAGAGTAGCTTTCTTAGAAACTAAACTTGCTAAATATGGTAATACGCTTTGGAATGTATATAATGGATCTGCATTAAATACACTAGCTAAAATTGCTGCTATTGTTGAAGTTACTACATTAAATCCTTTTGTAAGACCAAATAGGAATTTATAAATTACTAATTGGAATGGATGATATGTAACAACTACTAAGCATGTATATATTAGTATTACTAATACTGCTGGTTCTATTGCTTTTTTAGCACCTTCTACAAATGCTTCTAAACCTTCATTAAATTTAACTTTATAGATAATCATTAGTAGCATTGTTGTTAACATTATTACTGTAATTAATTCTACTAAAGACCAATTACCAAATGGATTTACTGTTCCTAATAATTTTCCAAATAATGCAAAATTAAATATTTTAAATCCTGTTACATTTGTAGTAATATCTTCAAATACTTTATTATTGAATGCTCCTGTCCAAGAAATAAAGGAAAGAATCATAATAATAAATACAATAAATAAAATTACTACTAATGGCCATATTTTTTGTTTCTTAGTTCCTTTAGAAGGAATAAGTGCATCTACTTTTGAATTAGATATCATTTTAACTTCATCTACTTTTGCTGCTGCAACTGTTGTTTTCTTAGTCTTAGTACTTTTTGTTGTTTTTGTTGATTTTGCTGTAGTCTTTGTTTTGCTTGCTGCTGTTTTTGTTGAAGCAGTTTTTTTAGTTTCAACTTTTTTAGTACTCTTTGAAGCTGCTGCTTTTGGTGTCTTAGAAGCTTTTACTTCTACCTTCATTAATTTTGCTTGCTTATTAATATATCTAATTGTATTAAATATTAATAATGCTAGTCCTAAAACTAAAATTATTACTTTAACTAACATATTAGATGTTATTTTTAATGACAATGTGGACATAATCACATTTGTATTTGAATAAGCAAATGTTGATCCTGCAACACCTATCATAGTTGATCCGACAACTGTTAATGCTGCTACAATTTTATCGTATCCCATTAATAAAATTAAAGCAATTAACAATGGGAAAAATATGATTAAGCCTATTTGTAAACCACAAATAGAAGTAATAACAGCTAGTAAAATCATTATAATTGATATTGTTAATTTACCATGTTTTTTGAATGATTCAGCTAATTTATCAAGTAATAAACGATAAGCACTAATCTTACTTAAAACACCATAGAATCCACCTACCACTAAGATAAATAATGCAATGTGTCCAAAATAAGATATTGCTGTTGTTGGATATGAGAATAAGTCAAAAATTCCCATTTGAACGCGTCCTTGTTCTATATAACTACCTTGAAAATAAGCAGCAGGTAAAATCCAAGTTAGTAATACGAAAACTAATAAAGTTACAAGTACGACTTTTACTGTAGTATGTTTCTTTTTCATAATTAACCTCCCATAATAATTATATCTTTATTCTCTTTAGAATACAAGTATTTAACTATATTTTTTATCAATTTATCAATCAAAAATATTATATTTATTTCATAATTTCATTTATTATATCTATAATTTAATTCATATTATCAGAGAGTAAAAAGTAAGTATTTTTTTACTTCTAAGAAAAGATATAATATATAATTTTTTTATAGCTAATAATATATATATTAAATTTTCTTAATACACTTTATCACATTATTGATGTATTCTATGCCAAGGGTTTCATTAAAGGAAACATTACAACGTCCTTAATATTTTCACTATTAGTAATTAATTGAATTACACGATCAATTCCCATACCCCAACCAGAAATTGGAGGCATACCATATTCCATTGCTGAAATATAATCATAATCCATTTCCATTGCTTCTTCATCACCTGCTGCTTTTAATGAAGCTTGTTCTAATAACTTCTGTTCTTGTTCAATTGGATTTACTAATTCTGAATAACCATTTACAATTTCTGCACCATTTACAACTAATTGAAAACGATCAGCTATATCTTTATTAGTATCATTAGATCTAGCAAGAGGAGATAATTCTGATGGATGTTGAGTAAGATACACTGGTCCAATCATATGAGGTCTAGCTACTTTTTTATATAAAACATCTACTAAATTTCCAAAACCTAAATTTTCAATTGGTGTTTCACTTTCTAATTCTATATTATCTGCTTTTATCTTTTCTAGTAATTTTTCTTTGGTATTATATTCTGAAATATCAATATTAGCATATTTAATTAATATATCTTTAAAAGATACAACTGGCCATTCTCCACTCATATCTACTTCTTTATCACCCATTTTAATTATTAATGTTCCAAATACATTTTGAATAATTGTTTGTAACATTTTTTGTATAAATTTCATATTATCTTCATAATTATAATAAGCTTGATATGCTTCAATCATTGTAAAATCTTGCAAATGAGTTTGATCAACTCCCTCATTTCTAAAGCATCTTGCTATCTCATATACTTTAGGAATACCAGCAATAACAGCTCTTTTCATGTATGTTTCTGGAGCAATTCTTAAATATAAATCCATATCTAAAGCATTATGATGTGATTTAAATGGTCTAGCTGTAGCGCCACTTGCTTTATTATTTAAAATAGGTGTTTCTATTTCCATATAACCAAAATTATCTAGATAATTTCTTAATTCTTTAATAAACTTTATTCTGATTAAAAATCTATCTCTTGTATCTTGATTCATAATTAAATCAACATATCTTTGTCTATAACATAATTCTTGATCTGTTAAACCATGAAATTTTTCTGGTAGAGGTTTTAATGCTTTACCTAAAAATTCAAAACTATCTACACGAATTGTTTTTTCTCCAGTATGAGTAGTAAACACTTCTCCACTAGCACCAATAAAATCACCTATATCAATATTATCTTTAAAGAATTTATATTTTTCTTCGCCAACCATATCTATTTTTATTGATAATTGAATTTTACCTTCAATATCTCTAATAGTTAAAAAACTCATTTTTCCCATTTTTCTCATAAATACGATACGCCCAGCAACTCTTACTCCTGTAGTGCCATCTTCTAGGTTTTTCACATCTTTTATTTCATGAGTAATTTCATATCTTTCTGGATATGGATTACAAAACTCTCTTATTTTTTCTATTTTTTCACGTCTAACTAATTCTTGTTCACTAAATTCTCTCATTTTTTTCACCTCTAGACTTCCTTAATTACTCTAGTATTAGTAATAACATCATGCAATCCTCTTTTATCTTTTCTTGATAAAATCATAATGCTTATTATAAATATAAGAATAATTTGAATAATTTCTAATACTATTAAACTTACAAAATAAATATCTTTTGTTCCTAAAATAACAACCGCTAACATTACTAAATTTACAAATATATCATTTATAATTAAAGATCTAATAGCTATTTGATTCATTGTTAAATCACTTGAATCATTACTTATTATTTTTATTTTCATGATTTTTTTACCTATAGTTTGACCATTCTTATAAAATTGAAATACAATAAAATATAATATATAAATAGCAACTGTTATCATAGTTTCTATTGCTGTTTGTCTTGAAATATCATAATTTATATCGATACTTTTACTAAGATATGTTTGGAAATTTATTTTTTCATCAAGATAATTGTTCTTTACTTCAACAGATTCATTTACTAATTTTTGATAATTATCATTATTTATAGTAAAAATTGTAAAAATGGAGACTATTATTGATATGATAAATAAATCTATTAATAATGCTACTAATCTTTGAACAAAAGCAGCATTTTTATTTTCTTTCATTAATGATTTCCTCCTTATATTCCACTAGTACTTGCATTATATCACGAATAGAGGAAGTTTTATAGACTTTATTTTTAATTTCTGTTGCATTGGTCATTCCTTTAAAATACCAGGCAATATGATTTCTAATTTCTAAACAAGCTATTTTTTCACTCTTTAATTCTTTTAAATAATTTAAATGTTTAATACACATATCTATTTTCTCTAAAGGAGTTGGTTTCGAAAGTTGTTTTCCTGTTTCCAGATAATGAATAGTCTGTTTGATAAGCCATGGATTTCCCAAAACTCCTCTCCCTATCATAATTGCATCACAACCTGTTTCTTCCAACATTCTTTTTGCATCTTCACTACTTTTAATGTCTCCATTTCCAATAACAGGAATTGAAACAGCTTCTTTTACTTTTTTTATAATATTCCAATCTGATTTACCACTATACCCTTGATTTCTCGTGCGTGGATGAATACAAATAGCACTTGCTCCTGCTTTTTCTATTACTTTTGCAACCTCAACTGCATTAATATGATTTTGATCCCAACCACTTCTTATTTTTACTGTGACAGGAATAGGAACAGTTTCTACTACACTTTTTACTATTTCATAAATTTTATCTGGTGATTTTAATAATGCTGCTCCTGCTTGAGCTCTTACTGCTACCTTAGGAACTGGGCATCCCATATTAATATCAATAATATCAGGATGCATCATTTCATAAATATATTTAGCTGCTATTACAAAACTTTCTACATCTGTTCCAAAAATCTGTTGAGAAATAGGTCGTTCTTCTTCTTTCATATAAAGCATATCTATAGTCTTTTGATTTTTATACATAATTGCTTTATCGCTAACCATTTCTGCATAAATTAATCCACAGCCCATTTCTTTACAAATACGTCTAAAAGAAGAATTGCAAATCCCAGCCATAGGTGCTAAAACAACTTGATTTTCGATTTTGATATTTCCTATTTTCCATTGCATATTCTTCTCTCCCTTTAAAATTTATCCACCATATAATTTTTTAGTAATTACTATAAAAAATTTTTATTTTTTCTTTTTTAGTAAATCTCTAATTTCTTCTAAAAGTAAAACTTCATCACTCTTTTTTACTTCTTCTTTTTTAGGTTCTTCTTTTTTCTTAAAACTTTCAAAAAACTTAATCATCATAAATATTGAAAATGAAATAATTAAAAAATCTATGATTGTTTGAAGAAATGTTCCATATGCTATAGTTGCATCTTTTACTTGAATAGTCAAATTAGTAAAATTTAGACCCCCTAATAAAACTCCAATTAAAGGCATTAGTATATCATTTACTAAACTTGAAACGATTTTACCAAATGCACCACCAATAATAACACCTACAGCCATATCAACTACATTTCCACGTGAAATAAAAGTTTTAAAATCTGCCATTCCTTTAGTTATTTTAGTTAAATTTTCTTTCTTTTCTTTTTTTGCATTTTTTCCCATATAATATCTCTCCTTTTTGTTTATTATAATATTTTTTTTTAATTTTTCAATAAAAAAAGAATTAAATCAAACATCTAATTCTTTTAATAATTCTGCTTTACTCATCTTTGAATAATTTTTAATGCCTTTTTCTTTAGCAAGTTCTCTTAATTTAGTAATAGACATAGATTCTAATGAAGTTTCTTCATCATCATCTTTCATTTTACCATTTTCTACTAAATAATCTATTTGTTCTTTTGTTAAAGTCTCATATTCTAATAATGTTTCTGCTATTAACTGAAGTAATTTTGTATTTTTCTTAATTATTTCTGTTGCTTTAGCATGACAATCATTGATTATTTTTCTCATTTCCATATCTATTTCGTTAGCAACTTCATTAGAGAAATGTTGACTTTTATTATAATCTCTACCTAAGAAAACACTTCCTTCTTGTTGTTCTAATTGAAGTGGTCCTAAATCACTCATACCATATTCTGTAACCATAGCACGAGCAATTTTAGTTGCTTTTTCAAAATCATTATGTGCTCCTGTTGTGATTTCTCCAAATACTATTTCTTCAGCTGTACGTCCACCAAGTAAACCAGTTATTTCTTCTAATAAATCTGTTTTTGTTGAACATAATTTTTCTTCACTTGGAACCATCATATTATAGCCACCTGCTGAACCACGTGGAATAATTGTTACTTTTTGAACATCATTTGCATTGTCTAATTTTAAACCAATAACAGCATGTCCTGCTTCATGATAAGCAACTAGTTTTCGATCATTTTCACTGTATTTACGCGATGTTTTAGCAGGTCCCATGAGTACTCTATCTGTTGCTTCATCAATTTCGCTCATTGTAATTTTATTTTTATTTCTTCTAACAGCTAATAATGCTGCTTCATTCAATAAATTTTCAAGATCAGCCCCACTAAAGCCTGGTGTTCTTTTTGCTAAATGTGAAAGAGTTATACCCTCTGCTAAAATTTTATTTTTAGAATGAACAGCCAAAATTTCTTCACGTCCTCTAACATCTGGTAAATTAACTGTAACTTGTCTATCAAATCTTCCGGGACGAAGTAAAGCTGGATCTAAAACATCTGGTCTATTTGTTGCAGCAATAATAATGATTCCCTCATTTGCTCCAAAACCATCCATTTCAGTAAGTAATTGATTTAGAGTTTGTTCACGTTCATCATGCCCTCCACCTAAACCTGTACCTCTTTGACGACCAACTGCATCTATTTCATCAATAAAAATCAAACATGGAGCATTTCTTTTTGCTTGTTGGAACATATCCCTAACACGACTTGCTCCTACACCAACAAATAATTCAACAAAATCACTACCGCTAATAAAATAAAATGGTACATTTGCTTCTCCAGCTACAGCACGAGCTAATAAAGTTTTTCCTGTTCCAGGAGGACCAACTAATAATACACCTTTTGGAATTCTAGCACCTAATTTTTGAAATCTTTTTGGATTTTTTAAAAAATCAATTAATTCTTCCACTTCTTCTTTTTCTTCTTTTAATCCTGCAACATCAGCAAATGTTACTTTATTGTTACTATCATTTAAACGAGCTTTACTTTTTCCAAAATCTAATGAGCTTTTATTTCCAGCCATTTGTTTATTTAAGAAAAAGAATGCAAAAAATATTAATAATGCAAATGGTAAAACATTAATTAAAATTAGCAATAATGATGATGACTCTGGATCATTTTTTGCTTCTAATTCAAATTTCTGTGTTTCAGATAACTCAACGATCTTCTTCATAACTTCTTCACTCATAGGAAGTCTTGAAAAATAACTTTCATTATCTTTATATCCCTTTAAAGAACCAGTAACTTCATAAGTTTTTGCATTACTTCTTGGGGTAATATACATAGATTCTACATTACCTTCATTTAATTCTTCCATAAATTCATTATAAGTTAAATTATTTATATCTTTATTCATAACATTAAATACATAGAAAATACCTAACATAATTAATATCATAAATAAATAAGGAACTAAGCCTCTTTTTACTTCTTTTTTATTCATCAAAATCACTCCTTTAACAGTATTTCATTATTATATCACATTTTTCTTCATTTGACTTATCAAATTTAGATTTTTTTATTCCTGGAATCCAAACAATAACTCCAGCAGAATCAACAACAATAGGCCATAGATCTCTATCTTTTAAATTTACTTTTTCTTCAATAAAAATATCTTTTAATTTTTTCTTACCATTTAAGCCCTTTACTTGAATTCTATCTCCCAATTTTCTAGTACGAATAATAAGTGGTAAAGAAATTTCATCAGAAGATAATCTACATATATTATTAGAATTTTCTTCAGTTTTTCCTATTTTTTTAATACAATGATGATTTGGTAACTCTGCATATTCACTAAATTCAATTTCATAAGCAGTTAATTCCTCTGTTTCCTTCTTTAAATAAAAATTATTATAACTTTTAACTGCAATAATTTCATTTGGTAAATTAACTTCCATATTTGCCTTATTAGAGGAAATTAAATTAGTTAAAAGACTAATATGTTTATCATTTACTAATAATAAGTCATCTTGATAATATTCTTCTAATATATAATATAAAATTTCTTTTTGAATATAAGAATCAAGCTCTAAAAACAAATCTATTTTTATTTGACCTGTTTTTATATCTATTACTTTTTTTAAAGCTTTATCTCTTTCTTTTTCTATATATAATGATGCTTCTTCTATATTATGACTAAATTTTAAAAATTTTTTATGAACATTGGAATCTTCTTCTTTTAAAAAAGGAAGAACATGTTTACGATAACGATTTCTAGTGTATTTCATTTTAGAATTTGATTCATCTGTATAATAAAAAACATTATGGATTTTGTCATATTCTTCAATTTCTGATTTTGTATAGTTAATTAAAGGTCTTACTATTTTATAATTCCCCATATCTACTATTTTATGAAAACCACTATAACCACGTAAATTAGAACCTCTTGTTATTCGCATTAAAATAGTTTCTATTAAGTCATCTCCATGATGAGCTGTCATTAAATAATTAGCTTTATATTTTTCAACTATTTTTTCAAAAAAGTGATATCTTATATTTCTTGCTTCATTATGGAAATTATCATCTCCATATTTTTCTATAGTCATCATTTCAAACATTACATCTTTATTTTCACAATATTTTTTAATAAATTCTGCTTCTTCAATACTTTGTTTACGAACATTATGATTTACATGAGCACAAATAATTTTTAAATTATATTTTGATCTTATATTAAGCAACATATCAAATAATGCCATAGAGTCTGGGCCAGTAGAACAACCTATTACAATTATATCTTTTTCATGAAATTCAAAATTATTCTCTATATTGATATCCATAAGTTATCACCATCTTTATTCTATACGAAATTTATTGTTTTTTCAATAAAAAATTCTACGGAATTCGTAGAATAATTTCTCCATCTTTTGAATATGAATATTTTTCCCTTGCATATCTTGCTATATAATCA
Source organism: uncultured Bacilli bacterium (assembly GCA_947632405.1). GTDB lineage: Bacteria > Bacillota_I > Bacilli_A > RF39 > UBA660 > UMGS995. The sequence continues at coordinate 24,315 of CANRPE010000001.1, forward strand.
GGATCCTGTAATTTAGAAGCATCAACTTTTAATTCAGCCTCTTTTTCTTTTAAAGAAACAAGTTCTTTCTTCAAATCTCTTTTTTCCTGATATTTATCATATATTTCTACCCAATATTTACCAATTGTATAAGTAGTTCCAATAATAATAACTAAAGAAGACATACCTAAAAATAACATTCTTTTGGCCTTCTTTTTATTTTTCTTTATTTTCGTCAAAATTATCACCTACTTTAATAACTATAGTATATCACTAATAATTTTGAATACAATATTTTTAAATATTTTTTCGCTTTATTGACACTTTTTTTAATTTTCTTTTTACACTTTGCTTTAGATTATTAATTTTCTTATCAAAATAAATAGAACTTATAATATATCCAATTCCTAAGGAAATTAGAAAATATTCATGAATAATACCATAATTTATTTTTTTCATAATAATAAAATATAATAAAGAAAAATCAAATATATAAATAATAGTAAAAAGAATTTTAAAACCAAGTTTTTTAGAAAATAAAAATCTATAATTTAGATTAGTACACATTGAAAAAATAATACCAAAAAAGAATGAAAATATAAAAGAATTTATTTGAACTTGTAAACTCATTATTTAAATAATCGATTAAAAAAACTATTTTCTTTATCTTTCTTGGCATTCTCATCTAAATAATTTATTCCATTAATAACTCCTCTAATTGAAACATTTCCTTGAACAGTATCCAATTTTATCAGTTCTAATTCTGCTCCTTTTACTGCAATAAAGCCCATGTTTGTTTCTATTAAAAATTGTTCTGTATCAAAGTTGTCAACTTTCTTTACTCCTGTAATAATTAAATTTTTTCGTTCTACTAAATTTATTCCATGACTATATGTAGTAATTGTATCTTGTTTTTCCATATATTTTCCTCCTAAAGAATAATATGCTTATTTTTCATAAAATATTCTATAAAGAAAAAATAAAAAAAATACCTTTTCATTTTTGTAGCAAAAAAAAAGATGACTACTCATCTTCTTCTCCTGTTGATTCATTATTTTCTGCTTTATTATATGCATCAATGATTGCTTCTTCAAACATTGCTCTTACTTCTGGATTAATTGGATGAGCAATATCTCTATAGCCTCCTGTTGCTGTTTTACGACTTGGCATTGCAATAAACAAACCATTGTCTCCTTCAATTACTCTAATATCATGAACTGCAAAACTATCATCTAATAATACAGATGCAATTCCTTTCATACGAGATCCTTCTTTTTCGATTTTACGTACATTTACTGATGTAATTTTCATATTTTGTCCTCCCTCAAAAGTATAACTACTTTCTAATTCCATTTTATACTACTAAAATAAAAATTGCAACAGTATTTTTTTCTTGTTTACTCTAAATTAACACTTTTATTTTTTTAAGACTATTTCCTTCATTTCTAAATTATTAATTAAAATATCATTATAACTATATGATTTTATTCTACTTATTTTTCCTAAGACTTTAATAGTAAAAATTGAATTATATGATTCTAAGATTTTTCCAACAAATTCTTCAATTTGATTTCTTGCACCCTTAAATTTAAAAGAAAAGGTATTACCTTTATTTTCACTTATAAATTTTCTTATTTTATTAATATTCATCTCGGATACCCCACAAACATTGTTCCATTAGTAATAATTCCTCCAATTCCATCTGAACCATATTTTGTTTTTTCAATAAGTGTAATCAAATCAATACTTTTATTTTTTACTGATAAAGCCACACTTGAAGCAATAATAGCAGGATCCAAAGCATGAATATTTATTCGTTTAGGGCTAGATGCAAAGTTAGATCCTGCTTTAATTAATTCTTCATAATTTGATTGACAAGCACCAGAAATAATAATTAACTTATTTTGATCTTTTTCATACTTTCTAGCGACTTTAACTGCTTTAATAAAGTTTTTAGTATTTTGATAATTGTCTAAATTATTAATTTCATTTTTCTTTTTATAATAGGCATCATGCCCAGTGATTACTAAAATATCTGGATTATATTCATTTAAATATTGATCTAAATATTTATATATTTCATCTTCTTTTAAAGTAATTCCATAAGCTTGAACATTTAAGTCATGATAAAAATTGATGCATCTTTGTAAATATTCTTCATCTCCATCAATATGTAAAATTTTCCCTGGTAAATAAAAATATTCATCGCGATTTAAATCTAAACTTTTAATATTTTCATTAATTATTTCTCGATCAGATTTACTAACATTATAAACTTTTTCTTCTTTAACTAAATCAGAAAATCCACTATCAGCATAAAGTCTAAGATCAACACCTTTTAACATTGCAATATTATCATTTATATCAATTATCTTAAATAAAATATCATTATTATATGATTTTCTCGTTACTAAATCCCCAATTTTAAAATTCATAAATTCATCTCCTCTTAATTTTATGTCAAAAAAAAAGAAAAGATTCATATTTATGCTAGGGCATTAGATATCTTAACAAATATTTCAACAGAGATTTGCTCAGCACGACAAGATAAAGTTAAATCATTTTCTTTTAAAATTTTTTCTATTATAGTTAAATCATAATTTCTTAAATTATTTTTTATTGTTTTTCTTTTATATTTAAACGAGTCTCTTACTAATTTAAAAAATAAATCTTTATCTTTTAAATTGAGTATATCTTTTTTTCTTGTAAATGATATTACAACACTATCAACATTAGGTACTGGCGTAAATTCTAATCTATTAACTTTAATTTCTTTCTTTATATCAAAAAAATAATTTAAAAATACTGTTATGGAACCATAATTTTTTGTATTAGGTGTTGCTGCAAAACGATCACCTACTTCTTCTTGAACCATCATAACTATTTTATTAAATATTAAATTTGATTCAACTAGTTTCATAAGTATAGGTGTAGTTATATAATATGGAACATTACTTATAAAATATAAATTATCATAATCATATTGATAAATATCATTTTTTAAATCTCTATTTAAAAAGTCATCATATATTACAGTTACATTACTATTCTCAAATAAATTGTCTAAATATTCTTTTAATTCTATATCAATTTCATAACAAATAACATATTTTGATTTTAATGAAAGTTCTTTGGTTAAATTCCCACTACCCGGTCCTACTTCTAGAACGAGTGAATTAGGTTTAATAGCAGAAATATCTACTATTTTCTTAATTTTAGATTTATTATTAAGAAAGTTTTGTCCATATTTTTTCTTAAAATTAAACTTTTCCATAAAATCACCTGTCAAGATTATATAACAAAACAAAAAAGAAGTCTATATGACTTCAAATTTAAATAACTTCAATCTTTTTAGCAATCTCCAATTCTTTAGGTTCCTTTTCATGAACCATAAAACATATATTAGATATAATTAAACCATAAAGCATAATTTTCATAAATGAAATAAAATCACTAAAGTATGAAAAGTTTATATTACAACCCATGATTTCATTTAATAACATATTTTTATCAAATATTGCTCTAGCATCAATTAGACAAATACAAGAAAATACTAAGCAACAAGTTAAATTATAAAAAATATTTTGATTAACACTCTTTTGATTTAAATTACTATTAATTAATAATAATAGTAAGAATAAAGCATATGGTAAAAAAATAGGAAGTGCATTTACAATATCTTTATTTATACGTTCATACATAGATAAAACTATATATAAAGTCATACTAAATGCTATAATAAAAAGAATAAACCTTAATACTATAAATAATCCATTTAATATCTTTTTCATACTAACCTAATACCTCCTTATACCATACTGAAATATCATAGATAAAATCAATTGCTGATCTATAATTATTTAGTAATGCATAATAACTATCTTTTGTTTGTTCATATAAATCTATTTTACTTGAATTACTACTAAATGAGTAACTACTATTATTTTTAATAACTTTCTGTAAATAATCAGTTGATTTCATTAAATCTTCTATATTATTTTTTAAAAATGGTGATAATTCATTCAACTTTGAAATCTGAAGATTAGGATTATCTGTAGGAGTAACTAGTTCATATAATTGTTTAACTAAACACTCATTAGAAATATTTATTTGATAAAATTGTTGCATTTCATAAACATCTTTAATAGTTACTTCTTTTTTATCCAAAATTTTTGTTAAGTCTTCATTATTAATTTTAGAAGAACAAGTTTCTAATCTTGTTTTAATACTTGCTAAAGCATAAATATTTTCAGTTCCAGAATAATTATTTATATCAAATGAAGCTACATTATCATTTATTTTTTGTAATTTATCTTTTAATTCTTTATTAGCTTTAAAATCACTTTCTTGTTTTAGATATGTACTACTAATATCATTATAATGATAAAAATTAATGAAAATTAAAAAGAACGTAAGACCAAATATAATCCCACATAAAGCATAGCCAATCATATTAAAATATTCTACTAATAATTTTTTCATACTTATACCCCTTATTCTATAATTGGATTTATTGAAATATTATAACTATAAGATTTTCCTAACCATTCAGTTGATTCTGCCTTTTTATTTAACCAAATTTTTAATTCATAATTATCTTCAAAATTTGATTTTAAAATACTAGTTGTTAAAACATTATTTTTAATATTTTGAAGATTTCCACTTTTTATTACTTTATCTTTTAATTTTAATTGATAATTTAAATATTTTCTACTTAATAATTCTTTATTACTATCCGATACAAAATCTTCTATTAGTAATTGATATGTAACTGCTTGTTTACCATTGTTTTTAACTTTAAATTTATATGGCTTTATATTATCTATTTCTGTATCATCTATTGGACTCTGTTCTGTTAAATTAACATTTCCATTATCGCTAAATGATATTTCTAAAGTACTTAAATCTATTTTATTTTGTCTAGAATTAAAAAACATAAAACTATAATAAGAAATTAAGAAAATAGCGACAATTAATATAATTCCACCTACTACAAAAAAAGTATTTTTTTTCATTATTTCACCTCTACTTCTATATTATTTCTATATCATCATCTTTATCTTCTTTTTTAGTTGTTTGATTACTATCACCTATGACATCTATAACCTTTTTTTCTTGATTTTGAAGTTGTTGTTTATTTGGAGTTATATTATTCTTTATTGATTTTATTAACTTTACAATATCATATACTACTATACAAAGACATGGAAAAACAATTAATAATAACCATCCATAAGATTGGGTCAATATATATTGAATGTAACCTATTTTAGGAATTTTTAAAATAACTTTACCATAGATATTTTTACTTGGAACCAATGCAGAATCCTCACTACTGTTATTATCACCTTTTGTTCTAAATAATAAATTTCCTTTTTCTGATTTTTCAATACCAACAATTCTATGTGTAATTGTTAATCCTGAATATCTAGAATCACTTGATAAAAAAGTTATAATATCTCCAACTTTTAATTCTTCAGGTTCTTTTCTTTTAATAATAACAGCATCTTCTACTTTAATCGTTGGAACCATACTTGGACTAATTATAATATAAGCACCTAATAATGGAGTTTTTGATGAACCATTTTTAATATTATGGGCTAAATCAACGAAATATGCTGTAAAGCCAATTGCTACTAAAACTAAGATTATTAAAATAGAATATAAAATAACTTTAGCAACAAAATGATAAATTTTATATGCGATATTTATAAATTCTTTAAACTTACTTGTCTTAACATCACTCATTATGCCACTCCTTTATTATTCTATACTAAGTATATAATAGCATGAAACAGTAAAAATTGCACTAAAAAATAAAAGATTTATGCATTAGCATAAACATTTATTTTTATTTTAAAATTTTTAGAAAAAGTTTTTACATCAGATTTTTCATCAATCCACATTCTAAATCTATAATTTTCTAGCTTAGTTACTTTAGAATTTGTCTTATTCGAAAAAGAGTCTTTATATAAAAGCATTCCCTTATCTGTTGTTGGAGAAAAAACTAATGGTTCCATCACTGCTTCATATTTTCCACTTTCTTCTTTTTCTAAATAAACTTTTATTTCATTGTTATCGATTGAATTTTCAGTTTCAATTTGTTGAGCAAAAATATCATAAGAGATTGTTGATGTTCCTGAAATTTCTGCTGATAATGTAAAATCAAAATAATCGTTTTGATTTTTACCAACTAAGTCAGTTGTAGGCATAGCATTATTAATAGAAATAACATTTGTATTACTTTCAAGATAAGACATTTTTATGCTTCCTGTTCTTATTTGATTTGTTTTAGAAGAAGTTACTGTATAAGTAAAAATTGCATAAGTAAAACCTGTAATTGCTAAAATAATTAGTGCTACACCAAAAACAGATAATAATAATTGTTTCGTTTCTTTTTGTTTCATTTTTTCACCCATTTATTTTTCTATATCTACTATGATATTATCATAAAATTTAGCTTTTTCTTTAAAATTATTTACAAAAAGTTAAAATTTACGTACGACAAAAAAACACATTTTTAATGTGTCTTACCATAAACATTGACTTTTACTGTATAAGATTGTGCTCCATCAACTGCTGCATTTTCACTAAGCCACATTCTTAATCTATAATTATCAGAACTTGTTTTATCTTTTTTAACTGTTTTTAATATCATAGAACCTGCAGGTGAACCTACTTTACTTTTTGTTGAAATAGGTGTAAATACTGTAGGAGCCATTACTTCTTCATAACTTCCACTAATTTGTTGTTCCAAATATAATTTTATTGAAGAATCAGCTATAGTTGAATCTTTATCTTTTACTGCTGCTATTTCATAATCTAAAGAAACATTGCCAACAATAGTTGAATTAATAGTAAAATCAAAATATTCACCTTTTCCTTTTAATGCTTTTCCAACTTCATCACTAGTAGGTAAAGCATTATTAATTGAAATACCATTTACACTTTCAGTATAATTCATAGAAATATTTCCTGTACTAATTGAATTAGAATCATCTAACTTTTCTTCCTTTTGAAATGTTGCAAAAGAAAGACTAATAACAGAAATAACTAAAATTGCAACTGCTAATATTGATATTAAAATTGATTTTGTTTTCTTTTCTAACTCTTGATTTGATTCATTATTTTCTTGCATCTTTTTTACCTCCAATTAATTTGTTGCATCTACACCAACTTTTATTTTAAATTGTTGACTTGAAGATGGGATATTATATTGATCTGAAACCCACATTCTTAAACGAAATGATTGTACTCCACTATTTACGAATGTACCATAATATAATTGTTTTGAACCTTTTTTTGAGATAGAATTTTTTAAACTATCATATGTAGGAACATCCATATCATAACCAGATATAGGGCGATCTGTTGTCCTATCTGTTAAATATATTTTTACATATTTTTCAGATAACTCATTTTCTACTTTTTCTTTTGTTGCATAAACTTCATATTGAATTCTTCCTGTACCAGCAATAGATGAACTAACATTAAAATCAAAATATCCTTCATTATTTTGACTTCTATTTAAATTTTTTCCAACAGTATCAGATATAGGCATTGCATTTTCTAAAGATATTCCATTAGTTGTTTCAGTATAATTAAAAGAAATAGAACCTGTTGTTATTGTATTTCTTATTTTACCCTCTTTGCTATATGTAAATAAAGCATATGTAATACTAGTAATTGATATTATTAATATTATTATTAAAATAACTGATAATACAAGTTTACGTCTATTATTAGAATCTTTTATTTCTTGGTCTTTCATATAGCACCTCTAATCACTATTTTTCTTACTTAAAAGATACCATATTTACTAATTTAAGTCAAATATATTATATGTATTTTTTAAGGTAACTACTGATACTTCATCTAAACTAACTTTCTTTATTTGAGCTAACTTCTGAGCAATAATTGGAATATATTTGGAACTATTAACATTTCCCCTAAATGGTTCTGGAGTTAAATATGGACTATCTGTTTCTAAAACAATATCAGATAAAGATATATTTTCTATAACTTGATAAAGTTTACTATTTTTAAAAGTTAAAACTCCTCCTATTCCTAATTTAAAACCCATGGAAATATATTCTTTAGCAGTTTCTATACTACCCGAAAAACAATGAATAATTCCTTTCACCTTATATTTTTTTAATATTTCTATAGTATCTTTTGTAGCATCTCGACTATGGATAACTACAGGATAATTTAATTTTTCAGCTAAGTGTAATTGATTTTTAAATATTTCTTGTTGTTTAGTTAAATCTTCTTTACCATAATGATAATCTAGACCTATTTCACCTATACCAACTATTTTTTTATTAGTTAAAATTAATTGTTCTAATTTTATAATATCTTCTTTAGTTATTTTTGCTGCTTCTGATGGATGGTAACCAACAGTAGCATAAATATTTGGATATATATTAGTATAGTTTAGACTTTCTTTTATTTCTTCTTTACTACAACAAGAAATAATCATTTTTTCTATACCTGCTTTTTTATTTTCCATAACTATTGAAGATATATCATCATAATAATCAGCTGACAAATGACAATGTGTATCTATAAACATTTTTATCACCAAATATATCATAAAACAAAAAAATATCACTTGCAATGATATTTTAACTTATCTTCTTTTCATATAATTTTAATTTTATATAGCAAAAAGTTATTATTAAAAAATATGATAAATCCAAAATACTTTTATAGCTTACTATCAATGGAATCATCCCTAATAAAAATAATAAATAGAAAAAATCAACAGTAAAAATTTTTTTAAGTTTTTGATTCATCCTGAATATCTCCTTTCATAATATATTTACTGCTTATTACTACTTACTACTATACAACCTCTTTACTATATCATAAAAAAAAGATAATCCAACAAATAATATTATCTTTTTCATCATATTTACAAATTAATTTACACTATATTATGTTCTTGATAAAATTTTTCTTTATCTATCCTTTGAAATAAAGGCTTTGCTTCTGCTAAATGATATTCATTATCTGAAATAAATTTCATACTTTCATTATCATTATTCAATTGACTTTTTATTTTCTTAGCTGTTGATGGTAAATAAGCACTTAAAAATATTTCTGAAACACGAATAGATTCTAATAGATTATATAAAACTGTCATTAAACGATCTTGTTTATTTTCATCTTTAGCTAAAATCCAAGGCATTGTTTCATCTATATATTTATTACTATTTCTTAAAAGATTAAATATTTCAGTTACAGCATCACTTATAGCCAAATTATCCATCTTTTGATCTATTTTTTCTTCTAAGCTATTAATAGCTTTAAGAAAATCTATATCAATAGGTTCTTGAACATTTTTATTTATAATCGTACCATTAAAATATTTATGTCCCATGGTGATTGTTCTTTGAACAAGATTACCTAAAATATTAGCTAAATCGCTATTAATCCTTTCTATTAATAAATCATATGTAATATTACCATCACTTGAATATGGTATTTCATGGATTAAATAATATCTAACAGCATCAACTCCAAAGATATTTACTAACTCATCAGCATAAATTACATTTCCTTTGCTTTTACTCATTTTTTCACCATTCATTAATAACCAAGGATGACCAAATACTTTTTTTGGTAAATCAAGGCCTAATGACCATAAAAAACAAGGCCAATAAATTGAATGAAAACGAATAATATCTTTTCCTATTAAATGTAAATCTGCAGGCCAATATTTTTTAAATGTTTCGCTTTGAGTATCTACATCATAACCAATATTTGTAATATAATTAGTAAGAGCATCAAGCCAAACATAAACAACATGTTTTGAATCAAAATCGACTGGAATTCCCCAATTAAAAGAGGTTCTAGATACACATAAATCTTGTAATCCTGGTTTAATAAAATTATTCATCATTTCATTTTTTCTAGCTTCTGGTTGGATAAATTCAGGATGTTCTTCTATATATTTTTCTAATCTTTTTTGATATTTTGATAATTTAAAAAAATATGCTTCTTCTGTTGCTTCTTTTACTTCACGACCACAATCTGGACATAGACCATCTACTAATTGAGATTCTGTCCAAAAAGATTCACAAGGAGTACAATAAAGACCTTTATATTCTCCTTTATAAATATCTCCCTGATCATACATTTTTTTAAAAATATGTTTTACTACTTCTTCATGTTTAGGATCAGTAGTTCTAACAAATTTATCATAACTAGTATCCATAACATCCCATATTTTTTTTATTTCTTTTGTTATTTTGTCAACAAATTCCTTTGGAGATATTCCTTCTTCTCTAGCCTTTATTTCTATTTTTTCACCATGTTCATCTGTTCCTGTTTGAAAATAAACATCATATCCTTTTAATCTTTTATATCGTGCTATTACATCAGCTAAAACAATTTCATATGTATTTCCAATATGAGGTTTACCTGAAGTATAAGCAATTGCTGTTGTAATATAAAACTTTTCTTTCATTTTCTTTTCTCCTCTTTTTTATTATATTTAATATTAGATAAAATGTTTAGAAAAGAAAAAAGTCATTACTGTATAAGGACGAATTACTCGCGGTACCACCTTATTTTATAATAACTTTATTATACACTCAAATAGTTAACGCCTATTTACGATTATACCTACATATCAATATAACAGTTCAAAAGCCATATTTTATAAAATGTTTGCATCTATTTTCACCAAGCATAGACTCTCTTTTCCAAACTATTATTATAAAACTCTTTCTCAAAACATTTTTCTATGTGCTTATTTTAACACACTTTATTTTATTCTTCAATATGTTTACCTAAAAAACTAGAAGTAACTGATGATAATTTTACTTCTAAATCTGTAATATTATCATTATCTGAAAAAATAACAACAGTTCCTATAACATCTCCATTTGTAATAATAGGAGAAATTGTATAACTACACTTTTCCTTTAAATTATCAATAAATTCTACATTACTCATTGTCTTTTCAACTACAATCTCCCTATTTTTTAATTTTTCTTCTAAATACTTAGAAATGTTTTTATTTATATATTTATTTTTATTATTTCCTGATACAGATATTACTCGATCACGATCAGTAATTAAAACATTTTTTGATAATATTTGATTAATGGTATTAGCCAAATCTTTACAAATATCACTCAAATCATTCATAGATGAATATTTTTTTAAAGCTATCATTTCGTCTTCAACGAATATTTCTAATGATTCACCATCTCTTATTCGCAAAGTTCTTCTTATTTCTTTTGGAATAACGATTCTACCTAAATCATCTATTCTTCTTACTACACCAGTTGTTTTCATGCGTCTCCTCACTTTCATCTATAAATATTATTTCTAAAATTAACAAGTTTATACTAACTTTTGATACTTCTATTAATATTATTATAATATTTATTCAATGAAATTCCTTTGGTAAATATTTCCAAATAGTAAACAAAAAAAAGAATACTAATTTGTAGCATTCTGAAATTCTTTATCAAACAAATGAGAATTTGATTTTGTAAATAAATATCTTTCTCCTTGCTCGAATATTCCATTCATTAAAGTTCTATCTTTAACTAAGATTTTTATAGCTATATTTTCTAGTAATTGTTTAATATATGTAGATTTCATATATTTTTCAAAATTATTAATAATATTCTTTTGAGATTTTTGGGAAATACTGTTAACAAATAATTTATCTAATCTAGAAAATAAATAATTTTCTTGAGTAAAATCTAATATTTTTTTGATTTCTTTTTTTATATTTTTATTAAGTAATTCAATATCTTTTTCTTGAATACTAATTGTTTCAGTTTCTCTTTTTGGTTCAAATTTATCAATTATATTTATAAGTTCATCGATACGCATCTTAGTTAAATCCATTAAACTATTAGATAAATTTTCTCGATAATCTGAAATTAATATTTCTAATTCCTTTGTATTTAAAATTTGATTTTCTTTTTTAGCTAATGAGAGTAATTTCATTTTAATTGTATCCATAGAATCTAAAGGAGGCTTTTTAATTAAAGAAATAATATCTCCCTCGACTAATGATTTAGTATTATTATATATTATTTCTTTTACAGCATTTTTATAAGTATTTAAATGTTGTTTTTCTATAGTTTCCAAATCTGTCATATTAGTACCTCTTTTCGATTCTACACTATATATAAGAATAACAATCCTTTATTTTTTAGTCAATACTCTTTTTTAAATTATTATTCAAAATAATATCTAGTAAATCTGTTAAGTAAAATAGTGGATGCTGATCCAATCTAATTGTATCTAAAATAATCAATAAATTACTTCCTCTACTTTTAAATCTAAACATTGGACTAATTTTAAATGATTCAACAAATAAATCTTCTGTATTTAATTTTTTAACAACATCTTCAGGGAAACATAATTCAATATAATTTTTTGTTTCTACTACACTTTTAATACCAATTTGATTAGCTTGCTTTTCAAACCATTCTTCATACATATAAATTAATATATCATTATCTATTTTTCCAAAACGATCTTCTATTTCAGATTTAATATCATATAATTTATTTTTAGTATCGATTTCATTAATTTTACGATGAATCTCAATTTTTAAATTTTCATCATTTACATAACTATCTTTAATATGAGTTGTAACATTAATAAGAGGTGTACTATTTTCTTCTTCTTCGAATATATCTATACCCTTTCTTTTAGCAACTTCACTATCTAACATTTTTAAATATAAATCAATTCCAACTGTGTCAATAAAACCTGCTTGTTCACTTCCTAAAATATCACCTGCTCCTCTAATAGATAAATCTCTAGTTGCTATAGAAAAACCACTGCCTAATTCTGTAAATTCTTTAATAACATTTAATCTCTTTACAGCTGCTTCTGTTAGAACTTTTGAAGGCTTATACATGAAATACGCATATGCAAATTTATTACTTCTACCAACTCGACCTCTAATTTGATAAAGTTGACTCAATCCAAATCTATCTGCATTTAATATAATTAAAGTATTTACATTAGGAATATCAATTCCTGTTTCAATTATTGTTGTACATAATAAAACATCATATTCATGTCCAATAAAAGAATACATTCTATTTTCTAATTCTGTTTTTGTCATTTGACCATGTGCATAAGTTATCTTTGCATCAGGAACAAGATTTTGAATTTCTATTAATTTTGATTCAATTTTTTCTACACTGTTATATAAAATAAATATTTGTCCTTTTCTTGATAACTCTTTATAAATAGCATCTTTTATTAATTGTTTATTTTCTTCTACTACATAAGTTTGTATTGGATATCTATCAACAGGAGGTGTTTCTATCAGTGAAAGACTTCTCATTCCTACCATTGACATTTGAAGTGTTCTTGGAATTGGAGTAGCTGTAAGTGTTAAAACATCTACATCTGTTTTATATTGTTTTATTTTTTCTTTATGCATTACTCCAAATCGTTGTTCTTCATCAATAATTAATAATCCTAAATCATTTAATTTTACATCATCACTTAATAATCTATGAGTACCAAAAACCAAATCAATTGTTCCATTTTTTAAACCTTCAATTATTTTCTTTGTTTCCTTTGGTGTTGTAAATCTATTTAATAATGCAATATTCACAGGAAAATTTTCAAATCTTTTAATTGCATTTTCATAATGCTGATTTGAAAGAATGGTCGTTGGACATAAAAACAATACTTGTTTAGAATCTAATATAGCTTTCATTGAGGCACGAAAGGCAACTTCTGTTTTTCCAAATCCAACATCACCACATAATAAATGATCCATAGGTAAGGCTTTTTCCATTTCTAATTTAATTTGATTTACTGCTAATTGTTGATCAGGTGTTAAAGTAAATTCACATTCATTTTCAAAATCTTCCATCATTTTAGAATCTTCACTAAATGCATAGCCTTTTCTTGATTCTCTTTCAGCGTATAATTTTAACAATTTATCAGCCATATCTGCTACTTTTTGTCTAACTCTTTGTTTAGTCTTTTTCCAATCAATACCATCCATTTTATTAATTTTAGGTATAACTCCTTCTTTTCCAACATATTTGTATAATAAATCTATTTTTTCAACAGGTATATAAAGTTTATCTTTACCACTATATAATACTTCAATATAATCTTTACTAATTCCTTTTGTTGTTAATACTTTAATTCCATTATAAATTCCAATTCCATGAGCATTGTGAACAACATAATCACCAATTACTAAGTTATTAATATCTTTAATTTTTGAACCATATTTAAACTTTGTTTTATAAGATTTTTTTCCATCAGATTTCATAAATAATTCTTTTTCTGTAATAAATATATAATCTTTATAAATAAAGCCTTCATTTAAGTCATAAATTACTAAGTTAATAGATCCTGTTTTAATATTTTCTAAATTAGTTTCATAAATATTTAAATTAATTTTTTTCAAAATTGTATTTTTCTTTGATTTAGATATACAAAGAACAATAGTTTTTCCTAATTTTAAATTTTCTTGAATATATTTAGATATAAATTCGACATTTTCATTAAATTGTTGAATAGTCTGTACTTCATATTTTTGAATTAATTTAGTATCAATCGAAGATGAAATATTATCAATACTAAGATAATGCATATAATTTATTTCTATTAAATTCTGTAAATCAAACATATAATTTTCTGAAAAATCTGAATCTTTTGTTTTTCTATATGTATTAATTTCTTCTAAAATTTGGTTAAATGCTATTTTTAATTGAGAATAATCTTTATAAATAACAATAGGATTATCTAAATAAGATGAAATATTAACAACAGAAGTATATTTAGCTAAATTCTTTTGTTTTCTTTCTTCTGGAATTTCTTGATTTAAAAGAAATTCTGTTATTGGTTTTATTGTAATTTGTTTTATTGATTTTAATGATTTTTGACTTTGAGAATCAAAATATCTAATTGACTCTATTACATCACCAAAGAATTCTATTCGAATAGGATTTTCTTCTGTAACTGGAAATAAATCAATAATAAAACCTCTAACACCTATTTCTCCTGTTTTTGTAACAAGTGTTTCTTTTTTATAACCTAAATATATTAATTTTTTTACTAATTCAAGAGGTTCTATTTCCATATCTACTTTTAAATTAATAATAGAATTTTGATAAGTTTTTTTGGTTGGTAAATATCTTAAATAACCCATTAAATTTGTTATAACAATTTTTGGAGTAAGTTCTAAGGTTTCATTCAATGTTTCTAATCTATTTATTTCTAAATCAGGACTAATGGCAATGGCTTCACTTGTTAAAAAATCATCCATTGGAAATAAATAACTCTTTGATGTATGTGATAATATCGATGTATAAAGTTTATTTGCTTCATATAAGGAATTCACAACTATTAAAATATCTTTTTGCTCACACTTTAATAACTTATCTACATACAAGCAAAAAAATTCATCGGTAATTCCAGTTATACCCATGCCTTTTTTATAATTTATATCAATTAACTTATCCCATATATTCATTATCTTCACCTATTTTTTTGATTATATTTATTCATCAATGCCATGAATTCTATATGAAAATAATCATCAATTATATCAATAGATTTGTTAATTACAGAATTTAACTTTTTTTGTTCTTCACCTGATATTTTTCCTAAAACATAATCTTTTGTATCGATATCTTTACGATTTGAAATACCTATTTTTAAACGCTTATAATTTTGCGTTTTTAAATTCTGCTCAATATTTTTTAAGCCATTATGTCCCCCACTACTTCCAGAAGATTTTAACTTAAAATTTCCAACTTCTAAATCCAAATCATCGTGAATAATAAAAAGATCATCAATTGATAATTTATAAAAATCCATATATTTTTTTATAACTTCACCTGACAAATTAATAAATGATTGTGGTTTTAGAAAAATCACGGTTTCATCAAATAATTTTGTTTTTAAATAAAGACCTTGATTTTTTAAATGAAATGTTCCTAAATTTTTATCTAATACATATGAATCAATAACAGAAAAACCAATATTATGCCTTGTATTTTCATATTCTTTTCCTGGATTTCCTAGACCTACAATTAATTTCATCCATTTCACTTCCTTGTATGATACTCTTTATAAATAATAGATTTAGCTATATTTCTTTCTTTAGCTACTTTTTTTATTGCTTCTTTTTCTGAAAAACCATCATCTAAATATAAATTAATATGTTCTATAATATCTATATTTTGATAATCTATTTTTTCAACATTACCATCTACTACTAAGACAATCTCTCCCTTGATATTTTCAATTTCTTTTATCACATCTTGAATTGAACCGCGATAAATTTCTTCATAGATTTTAGATAATTCTCTAGCTAAGCATATTTTTCGATTACCGAAAACTTCTTCAATAATTTGTAATGTTTCTTTGATTCTATGTGGTGATTCATAAAAAATAATTGTATAAGGTAAATATTTTAAATTTTCTAATTCTTGTCTTTGTTTATTTGTCTTTGAATTTAAAAATCCATAAAATAAAAATTTAGATGGAGAAATTCCAGAAGAAATTAAAGCTGGAACAAAAGCTGTTGCACCTGGCAAAGCAATTACTCCTAAATTATTTTTTATTACTTCTTCAACTACTTTAAAACCAGGATCACTAATAATTGGACTTCCCTGATCTGTAACCAATCCTATTTTTTTACCTTCCTTTAAATAAGAAACAACATCATATTTTATTTTGTCTTCATTATATTCATGGCAACTAATTAATTTTTTTTTAATTTCATATTTTTTTAAAAGATTAGCTGTAACTCTTGTATCTTCACATAAAATTAAATCAACCTCTTTTAATAAATTTAAACTCCTAATAGTTATATCTTCTAAATTTCCAATTGGAGTTGGTATTAAATATAAATTAGCAGTTGTTTGATAACTTTTTTGACTCATTTTAATCACTCACTTCCAAAAGAAATTTTTTGATACATTTCTGTCATTATACCACTTTTTTCAAAAAGAATAAATGGTGGTAAAACTTTAGTACTTGCTTTACCATTCTTTGTACATTCTAATAAAAAAATACTTGATTCCTTTTCAGAAGTTTCATAAACAAATTGTAATTTTTTAATACATAAATTATTTTTTTCTAAAATTCTAATCATTTCAATAAATTTTGAAGAATCATAAACTAAATATAAAGAACCATTATTTTTTAAAAGTTTCTTACTAGCAGTAATTAAATCTTCTAAAGTTAATAAATTTTCATGCTTAGCATTTTCTTTAACTGTATTAATTTTAGTTTTAGAAAAATAAGGTGGATTAGAAATAACTATATCATAAGTATTTAAAAAATTTTTATTTTCAGCATAAATTTTAATATCATCATTAATTAAATTGATTTGAGTTTCTAATTTATTATATTTAATCGTTTTTGTTAAAAGTTGGCATAGTTCTTTTTGAATTTCAATCGCATCTATTTTTACTTTTGTTTTAAGTGACAAAATTAAAGGAATTATTCCTGTTCCTGTTCCAATATCTATGATTTTTTTAGTTGTTAATTTTAAAGTAACAAAATTTGCTAGTAAAACACCATCTAAAGAAAATTTAAAATACTCATCATTTTGATATATTTTTCTATTCTTATAGCCCAATACATCATTTAATACTTCCATTTTACTTTTCACCAACAACTTCAATAATATTATTTTTTGAAATTTCTACTTGATATGTATTTTTTAAAGCATTAATACTAACAACTTTACCTGAACCTTCTGGAGTATCAACAATACTTCCTAATTTAGGTAAATCTTTTTTCAATTCAGTATATATATCATCCTCATAATTTAAACAACATAATAATCTTCCACAAACACCATTTATTTTTGTAGGATTAAGAGCTAAAAATTGATTTTTAGCCATATTAATTGAAACACTATTAAAATCCATTAAAAAGGAATTGCAACATAAAAATAATCCACAAGGTCCTATTCCCCCTACTATTTTTGCCTTGTCTCTAACTCCTATTTGTCTTAATTCTATTCTTGTTTTATACTTTTGAGCAAGTTTCTTTGCTAACTCACGAAAATCTATTCTATCTTCTGCTATATAAAGAAAAAATAATTGTTTTTTATCAAAAGTATAATTTGAACTAATAAAATTCATCTTTAATTTTAAACTATGAGCTATTTTTTTAGCTTCAATTAATGCTTTTAAAGCATTTTCTTGATTTTCTTGTTCTTGTTCTTTATCCTTTTTAGTTGCAATTCTGATTATATTTTTTAATGGTAAAACCAAGTTTTGTTTTTTTTCTTCTCGAATATCAGTAACACACTTTCCAAATTGTAAACCTTGCTCTGTTGAAACAATAACAAAATCACCTTTTTTAATATCAATAGCATTAGGAGAAAAATAATAAGTTGTATTAGAGAAAGATAACTGTACTCCTACTACATTATACATTACGCATCACCTCAATAATTTGAAAAATATAATTACTAAACCATAATTTAATATTTATATTATATTGTAATTTTTCCTTTTCTTTTTCAATTAATTCTATTTGCTTTATATAATAATTCTGATTTTTTTGATTTGATTTTAATAATTGAAATAAATATTCTTCAATTTCTTTTAAATTTTCAATACACATATTTTTATCTAAAAATAAATTTTCTAAGTAATAATCATATTTTATTAATATTTTTTTTGGAGTATTCATTTCTTGAATAAATTCTAGAATTTCGTTTTTATAATTATAATCTTCATAATTTATAAGTGATAAACATTGACATCTTGAAACTATAGTTTCTAAAACATTATACTTATTTTCAGCAATTAAAATAGCAATGATATTTTCTGGAGGTTCTTCCAAAAATTTTAAAATTGTATTTGCTGAAGCAGAATTTAATTTTTCTGCTGGATCTATTACATATATTAATTTATTATCTAGCATAGATTTTTTAAAATATTTTTCTTCTAATGCTAATAATTGATCTTTTTTTATAAAATTACCATCTGGATAAATAAAATTTAAATCTGGATAATTATTACTATCAATTTGAGATTTCATTTTACTTATTTCTTCACTTTGAAGATTCAATGACAAAATTATTTTAATAAATTCTAAAACAACTTGTTTATATTCTGGGTAACCTTTTGTTTCTATAAGATAAGCATGAGATAATTTTTTATTTTCTACAATACTATGATTTATATATTCAAAAAAATTTGCTTGATCTTTCATAATATTTATCATAGTATCGCCTCTTTTCTACAATATCATTATCTTAAATAGAATCAAAGCAATTAAAGATGGAGTACCTAATATTGTAATTAGTAAAACTGTTATAATATTAATTGGTATTACCATATTAAAATTAACTGCTATTAAATTATAACTATATAAAATAATAAAGCTTAAAACTATTTTTTTTACTATTTCTAATATACTTTTCATTTTCATATCTCCTTCTATAAAAATTATGAAGCAGATATTTTTTTTATGATTTTATTCAAGAATTTTTCTATCACTAAGAGCTCGTTCCAAAGTCAAACTATCGATATATTCAATATCAGCTCCCATTGGTAAACCACTAGCTAATTGTGTAAATTTTATTTGTTCTTCACCTAATACTTTTTTGATATATAAAGATGTTGTTTCACCTTCAATACTTGGTTTAAAAGCAAAAATTATTTCATTATATTTTTTATTTTTGATTCGTTCTAATAATTTTTCAATTCCTATATCTTCAGGATTTATTCCATCAATTGGAGAAATAAGACCATCTAAAACATGATAATAACCATGAAATACTTTCATTTTTTCAAAAAGAAATAAACTTTTTACATCTTCTATAACACATAAAGTATTATCTCTTTCTTCATTACTACAAATATTACATATTTCTTCTTCAGTTAAATTATTACAAATAGGACAACGATGAATTTTATTTTTTATTTCTTGCAAAGATTTTGAAAAAAATTCAATATTTTCTTCTTCTGTTTCAAGAATTGCAAAAGTTAATCTTTCAGCTGTTTTTTCTCCTATTCCAGGTAACATTTTAAATGATTCAATTAAATTAGAAATACTATTTGGATACATTAAAATAACCCTGGCATAGAATTACCAAATTTCCCCATCTTTTGTTCAGTAAATTCATCTATTTTTTTGTTTGCATCATTAATTGCTAAAAGAATCATATCTTGAAGCATTTCAATATCATCAATTGATAATGATTCATCTGCTTTTATTTCAACGTTTGTTACTGTTCTTGTACCCTTCATAGTAATTTTAACAATTGAACTTTCACCAATAAATTCTTTTTGGTCTATTTCCTCTTTTGATTTCATCATTTCCTTTTGTAAATTTTGGGCTTGTTTCATTAATGCTTGCATATTCATAATTAAATTCCTCTTTTCATTTTATTTCTACTATATCACCAAATAAATCAACAGCAGGAGATGAATTAAGATTATTATTTTCTAAAGTTGTTAAACTTTCTTTGATTAAATTTGGTTCTTCTATTATTTTATATTTATTTCCTTGTTTTGTAAATTCTATATATTGATTTTTTTCTTTATTCCATTCTTCTGTTGTAATAATTGCTAATTTTTTATTTGAATTAGTAAGTTCATTAAATACCTTACAAAAAAGATCAATTTGTTTAAGATTTTGTTCAACAACTGATTCATATTCATAGCTCATTACCATAATATCAGGACTAGAAACACATAAATTAGCATTCAATAATTCTGAAGCAGCATATCCTTTATCAGAATCAAAAACATAATCATTTAATTGATTTAATAATTCTAAATCTTTTTGTTTCTCTATTTTTGATGCTTTTGCTAAAGCATTATTAACTCTAATTTTCATTAATTTTTTTAATTGATCTAGTTCTTCTATTTCAACAACTTCAGAATTTGATTTTTCTTTTTCTAACTTAGTATCTTCTAAAGATTGTTTTTCATCTGGATTTTTTTCATTATTTATTGACTTATTTGAAGTTTCTATATTTATTTTTTCGTTATTTGGTTGTTCAAATATTTCCCGGGAAATATTTTTATGCTGATTAATAAATTGTAACAATAAAATTTCTACATAAATATATGGCTTTGAAGTTCTTTTTATATCGAACATTTTTTCGTTTATTAATTGTAATAACGCTTGTAATAAATCTATATTATCTATTTGAATACTATTTTGATAATAATTTACTATTTTATCTTTTAAATAATATAAAAGTTGATTCATAATTTCTATTATATTCTTACCATTATTATTATATTTTTCCATTATAGATAGAAAGTCGCTAATATTATTGTTAATAATACTTTTGAGCAAACTTTCAATAGATTTTATATCAATCATATCATTCATTTCATAAAAATCATTTAAGATTATTTTATCTGTTTTATATGATGATAGTTTATCTAATATTCCTAATGAATCACGTAAACCACCATCTGAATATAAAGATATTTCTTTTAGTACTTCATCATCTATTTTTATTTGTTCTATATTAGAAATTTGCTTTAATCGTCCAAAGTTTTCTTGTTCTGAGATTCTTTTAAAAGAAAAACATTGGCATCTTGAAATAATAGTATCTGATACTTTTTGAGGATCAGTAGTTGCTAAAATAAAAATTACGTGTTTTGGTGGTTCTTCTAATGTTTTTAATAAGGCATTAAAGGCACCTTGAGTTAACATATGTACTTCATCAATAATATAAACTTTATATTTTAATTCAGCAGGTACCAAATTAACTTTATTTCTTATTTCTCTAATTTCATCAACACCATTATTTGATGCTGCATCTATTTCAATAATATCAATACATTCTTTTTCTTTAGAAACTAAGCACTTTTCACATTTTTCACAAGGATTACCATCTACACTTTGTTCACAATTTACTGCTCGAGCAAATATTTTTGCAATCGTCGTTTTACCTATTCCTCTTGGTCCAAAAAACATATAAGCATGATTTACTTTATTATGTATTATCTCATTTTTTAATGTTTCTACTACATATTTTTGACCTACAACATCGTTAAAGTTTTTTGGTCTATATTTTCTATATAATGCTTGATACATAGTCAACACCACCCTTATAAAGTAATATTATTATATCATAATTATTATTATTTTATTTCCTTTTTTCGTTGATTTTTAAAGAAATTTTGAACGAGCATTTTACTTTCACATTTTAATATTGGTCCAATTAGATTTACTTTCTCATTATTATCTATTGTATTTAAAATTTTCTTACTTATTTCGTTATTTTTATTATTAATACCATAATATACATTTTTAATTCTTGATTGTTTTATTGCACTTGCACACATTGGACAAGGAAGCATTGTTACATAAATATCACAGTTATTTAATCTCCAATTTTTGATTTTTTTTGTTGCTTTTTTTATTGCTATTAATTCAGCATGATATAAAGCTGAATTTTTCTTTTCTTTTAAATTATGTGATTTAGCTAAAATCTTATTATTTTTTACAATTACACAACCAATTGGAACTTCTTTTTTCTTATATGATTTGTACGCTTCTTTTAAAGCAATATTCATATATTTTTCTTGCATTGTTATCACCTTTTTATAAAAAAAGATGCACATAAATGTTGATTGTTAAAGCTGCTATCTTTCGATTCTGACTTGGTTCCAATACATTTATTGCATCTATTTAATTTTATAATATAATTTAAATTTTGGCAATGTTTTTTATTTTTATAAATGTTTCACGTGGAACATTTAGTTTTTTTAAATTATTTCCCGGGAAATATTTTTTAATGTTTCACGTGGAACATTAAAAAAAAGAAGAATTATTTTTGTTCTTCTAATTCATTTTCAGTTATTTCAGAATTTTCTTCTTCTTCTTCTTCTTTTTTTACAATTGTAACTGTTGCTACTTTTTGATCATTCTTTAAATTTATTAATCTGACACCTTGAGTTGCTCTTTTTAAAGTTGATATTTGTTTTAATGGCATTTTCATAACAGTACCACTATTAGTAATAATCATAACATCTTCTTCTTCTTCATTTTTAATTGTTCTTAAAGCTACCATCATTCCATTTTTATCTGTAACATTTAAAGCTTTAACACCTTTACTTCCTCTATGTGTTAATCGATATTCTTCAATATTTGTTTTCTTTCCATATCCATTTTCTGTAACAATTAATATTAATTGATTTTTACTTACAACTTCTGCTCCTACAACTTTGCTACCATCTAAATCCATACCTTTAACACCAGAAGCTGTTCTACCCATGGATCTTATTTCTGTTTCGATAAAACGAACCATTTTTCCATTACTTGCCCCTATTACTATTTCATCATTACCAGTTGTTTTTCTTACACTTATTAATTCATCATCATTTTTTAAAACAATTGATATTTTTCCACTTTTTCTTATATTATCAAATTCAGCTAAATTAGTTCTTTTTACTAAACCATTTTTAGTAACAAACAATAAATATTTTTCTGATTCATTAGTTGAATCTAAATTAATTATCGAACTAATGTTTTCATCTTTATCTAATTCTAGTAAATTAATAATTGGTAATCCTTTTGATTGTCTACTAAATTCTGGAATTTCATAACCTTTCATTCTATAAACTCTACCTTTATTTGAGAAAAATAGAAGATAATCATGTGTTTTCATGGAAATTAAATTTTCAACAAAATCTTCTTCATTAGTTGCCATTCCTTTTATACCTACACCACCTCTATTTTGAGTTTTATAAGTATCTGCTTTAATTCTTTTAATATAACCTCTATTAGTTAAAGTTACAATTATATCTTCAACAGGAATTAATGATTCATCTTCGATATAATCAATTGCTGTCATATCAATTGTTGTTCTTCTTTCATCACTATATTTATTTTTTACCTCAGTTAATTCTGTTTTAATTATATCAAGTACTTTTTGTTCAGAAGCTAAAATGGATTTATATAATTCAATTTTTTGTAATAAATCTTTTAATTCTTCTTCAATTTTAGATCTTTCAAGACCAGTAAGTCTTCTTAATTTTAATTCTAAAATACTATCAGTTTGTGCTTGAGATAAATTGAAACGATTCATTAAAGCTTCTCGAGCTATTTGATCAGTTTCAGATTCTTTTATAATTTTAATAACTTCATCAATATTATCTAATGCTATTTTATATCCTTCTAAAATATGAACTCTATTTTCTGATTTTTTTAAGTCAAAGCGAGTTCTTCTAATAATTACTTCTTTCTGATGATTAATGTATTTTGAAATAATATCCTTTAATCCTAAAGTTCTTGGTGTTAAGCCATCTAACATTAAGAAAATAATACCATAATTAGTTTGGAAAGCAGTATGTTTATATAAATTATTTAATACAACTTGTGGATTAGCATCTTTTTTTAAAGTAATTGTTATTTTTACTCCGTCTTTTAAATCTGTATGATAATCAGATATACCATCTATTATTTTATTATGAACAAGTTCTGCGACTTTATTTTTTAATTCCATTGTATTAACACCATATGGAACTTCTGTAATTACAATTGCATTATGACCATGAATTTCTTCAATACTTGCTCTACTTCTGATTGTAATAGATCCTCTACCTGTTTCATATGCTTGTTTAATTCCTGAATTTCCTAAAATAATACCTCCTGTTGGAAAATCTGGACCTTTAATATAATTCATTAATTCTAAAGTATCAATATCTGGATTATCTATATAAGCAATACAACCATCGACAACTTCACCTAAATTATGAGGAGGAATATTAGTTGCCATTCCAACAGCAATACCCATGGTTCCATTAACTAAAATATTTGGAAATTTAGAAGGTAATACTTTAGGTTCTTTTAATGTTTCATCAAAATTTAAGTCAAAATCTACAGTATCTTTATTAATATCTCTTAATAATTCCAAAGAAATTTTAGAAAGACGAGATTCAGTATAACGCATCGCTGCTGCTCCATCGCCTTCAATATTACCAAAGTTACCATGACCATCAATTAATAAATATCTTTGATTAAAATCTTGAGCCATTCTAACCATTGCTTCATAAATAGAAGAATCACCATGTGGATGATAATGACCCATGACATATCCTACTGTAGTTGCTGATTTTCTATGAGGTTTTTCTGGAGTATAACCTGATTCATACATTGACCATAAAATTCTTCTATGAACTGGTTTTAAACCATCTCTCAAATCTGGTAAAGCTCTAGAAGCAATAACACTCATAGAATATTCAAGAAAAGAAGTTTCTACTTCATTTACAATATTATTTTCTGCTAATCTATCTCTTTCATGAAAATAACCATTAAATTGAGATGAATCTAAATGTGTAGATTCTTCTTTTTGATTTTCTGATTCATTTACATTTTCTAATTCATTTTTTTCTTCATTTTCCATGATAACCCTCCTAAATATCTAAATTTTGAACATATCCAGCATTTTCTTCAATAAACTTTCTTCTAGGTTCTACTTCATCACCCATTAATTTAGAAAATACAGCATCAGCTGTCATACAATCATCAACTGTTATTTTTCTTAGAATTCTTTTTTCAATATCCATTGTTGTTTCATTTAATTCTTCCGCATCCATTTCTCCTAAACCTTTCATACGAGCAATTTCTGCTTTTTGTCTAACATTTTCTGGAAGTGATTGAAGATATTTTTCTTTTTCTTCTTCATTTAACACATATTTTCTAGTTTTACCATGCATAATTCTAAATAATGGTGGTTGAGCTGCATAGACATGTCCTGCTTCTACAATTGGTTTAAAAAATCTATAAAATAAAGTTAAAAGTAAAACTCTAATATGAGATCCATCAACATCGGCATCAGTCATAATAATTATTTTATCATATCTTAATTTTTCTAAGTTAAATTCTTCACCAATTCCCGTACCAAATGCAGTTATAATTGTTCTTATTTCTTCATTATTCAATGCTCTATCTAATCTATTTTTTTCAACATTCAAAATTTTTCCCCTTAAAGGTAAAATAGCTTGTGTCATAGAATCTCTACCTTTTTTTGCAGAACCTCCAGCTGAATCTCCTTCGACTATAAATATTTCAGAAACTTTTGGATCTTTACTTTTACAATCAGATAATTTTCCAAAAAAGTTTGTAACAGCTAAATCACTTTTTCTTGTTATTTCTCTTGCTTTTTTTGCTGCATTTCTTGCTCTACAAGCTAACATTGATTTTTCTACAATTAATTTTGCTTCATCTGGATTTTCTAATAAAAATTTTTCAAATCCGCTTGCAAAAACATTATCTGCTAATTTACGAACTTCAGAGTTTCCAAGTCTTCCTTTAGTTTGTCCTTCAAATTGTGGATTAGGATGTTTACATGAAATAATCATTGTTAAACCTTCCTTTACATCATCACCTGTCAAAGATTCGTCTTTTTCTTTTAATATTCCACTCTTTCTAGCATAATTATTAATAACTCTTGTTAATGCTCTTTTTACTCCTTCCTCATGAGTTCCACCATCATGAGTATTTATATTATTAACAAACGAATAAATATTTTCATTATATCCAGTATTATATTGCATTGCTACTTCAAACATAACTCCATTTTCTTCACCTTCTAAGTGAATTATATCTTCATGTATTGGAGTTTTTTCTTGATTTATAAATTTAACATATTCAGAAATACCACCTTCATAAATAAATGATTCTCCTGTAGTATCTTTTTCATCTCTATCATCACGTAATGTTAATCTTAATCCTTTATTTAAAAAAGCTAATTCTCTTATTCTAATCATCAAAGTATTATAATCATAAATATCAGTATCAAAAATTTCAGTATCTGGTTTAAAAGTAACATATGTACCTGTTCTATTTTCTTCACAATTACCAATTACTTTTAATGGTTCTACAGTATGTCCACCATTTTCAAATCTCATATAATTAATTTTTCCATCTTTATATACTTTTACTTCTAACCACTTAGATAAAGCATTTACAACACTAGCTCCTACTCCATGAAGACCACCAGATACTTTATATCCTCCTCCACCAAATTTTCCTCCTGCATGTAAAACTGTATAAACTGTTTCTACAGTAGAAATTCCAGTTTTAGGATGAATTTCTACAGGAATACCACGTCCATCATCTTTTACAGTAATGGAATTATCTTTATTTATAATTACTTCTATATTTTTACAATAACCTGCTAAAGCCTCATCTATTGCATTATCAACAATTTCCCATACTAAATGATGTAATCCTTTTACATCAGTAGTACCTATATACATTCCTGGTCTTTTTCTAACAGCTTCTAATCCTTCTAATACTTGAATAGCTGATGAATCATATTTTTCTTCTACTTTTTCTTTCATTGTTATTGCCTTCTTTCCACTTCTCCATTTTTTATTTCAAAAATATAAGCATTATTTATATTTTTCTTTCTTATATTTTTTAAATCTGTAGTTGTTATGATACTTTGAATATCTTTATTTATATAATCTAATAATTTATTTCGTTTTTGAATATCCAATTCACTAAAAATATCATCTAACAATAAAACAGGATTTTCTTGACTATATTCTTTAAATATATCTATTTCAGATAATTTAAAGGATAAAATTGCTATTTTTTGTTGACCTTGTGATCCAAATAATTTTAAATTTTTATCATTTAAATAAAAAGAAAAATCATCTCGATGAGGTCCAAATAATGTCATTCCATAATTAAGTTCTTTTTTATAATTTTGATGAAAAATTTCTCTTAATTTTTCTGTTAAAATTTCTGTTTCATAATTTTCAATAAAAATATTTGGCTCATATTTTACAGATAAAATTTCCTCATCTGTTATATTTTTGTAAATATTTTTAATTTTTAAGTTAATAAAATCTAAATATTTTTTTCTTTCTTGATATATTATAATAGACTTTTCAATTAATTTTTCTGTAATAATATCAAGATATTTTTTATCTGCTAATGAGGAAGTTAATAATAATTTTAAATATTCATTTCTCATTTTTAAAATTTTATTATACTCATTGTATGTATTTAAATATTTTTTTGAAATTTGACTTAATTCAATATTAATTAAATTTCTTCTAATATGTGGGGATCCTTTTATTATTTCTAAATCTTCTGGAGTAAACATTATAATATTTAAATTAGAAATATAATCACTAATTTTTTGAATAGATTTTTTATTAACTTTTATTTTTTTATTATTTTGATCTATATCTATTTCTAAATTATTTATAATATTATTTTTTTTTACTTTGGCACTAATTTTTGATTTTTCTTTATTAAAAGCTATTAAATTTGGTTCTACTCCATAACGATATGTTTTAGTTAAAGCTAAAACACATATACTTTCTAAAATATTTGTTTTTCCTTGAGCATTTTTTCCTATAAAAATATTCATTTTTTCATTTAAATCTAAATTTAAATGAAAATAATTTCTAAAATTGTTTAAAATTATTTTCTTAATTATCATTATTCACTATAAAAGTGCTCATTTTATCACCTTTCCCCTATTTTGGTATTCCTATACATACAAGAATATTATATCATAAATAAGGCATTTATGCACTAAAAAATAGTTATTTCTAACTATTTTTTGAATTTTTTCGATTTCTTATAATTAAATCTAATCTAGATGCCCTTAAAACTTGATTTTCTATCATTCTTTTTGAAACTGGAATAATAATTTTTTTATCATTATAAAAAGTTATTTCTGTTCCAATATGTTCAATTTCATTAAAACTTTTAATATCTTTTAATGAAATCCAACTACAATCAGTTGCTGTTGGAGATGAAGTAGGAAAAAAGATTAAATTACTTGAATTTTCTACAATTATTGGTACTTTATAATCCACATTTAAAATTGCTTTTGTTCCCTCTTTTCTCCCTTCATAAGAAGAACCAAAATACTTACAACTATAATCCATTATTTTAAATGGTGTATTATCAATAATATACTCATTATTATCTTCTAATATCTTACTTTTGTTTCCTTCCATAGCTATAACTGCAAGTGTTCCTTCATTAATTTCATAATTCATTTTATATTTCCCCCTTTTGGAAATTTTGCGTTTCCACTTATCATATTATCACACTCCTTTGTCGTATTTAGTCGTTTTTTGTAGATTAATAAAAAAAAATCACAAATTTGTGACTTCTTATTTTTTTATAAATACTTTTGGTATTTCATAACTTTCAATTTCTTCTTTTGTTGGTAATTTTGCTCCATCAAAACCAAAATCTGTTATATATATATTTCTATATTGACAATAATTTTCTGAATTTACTGCTTGTAATAAAAATTTGGCATTTTCAAGAGAAAATACAATCTTACTATAATTAGATTTTGAATTTAATTGACTTTCTTCACTTGGTAAAATTTTTCCATCTGTATAAAATTTTCTAATATTAATAATTCTTTCAAAAAAATCTCTATAAATATAACATTCATATTTATTTTTAAAATCTTCAATAAAATTTATATCTGATACTTTAAGTTTTTCCAAAAGCTTTGCATTTTGTAAATATAAATCTAAAAGAGAACTATTTTCTTTAATTTTTTTCATTATTTCTAATAAACCATTTTTAGTAAAATCTATTCTTTTATATTTTTCTTTATTTTCACTTAAATATTTTATTATATTTTTATTTTTTTGTTCTAAAATAGATAAATCATTTTGTCCATTATTAAATAGAGTCTGCCTAATTAATAAATTTTGGTTTGAAATTTTCTTTAGATCTTGTAATAAATTTAAAACAGAATCTACACCTTCATTTTTAACATATTCTAGTAAATTTTTATATCCTGTACTTTCTAATTCAATATTTGTAATTATATTCATTTTTAATATTCCTAATAAGTTCTAATTGGTAAAACTAATTGAGTTAAAGTTTCATCTTCACTAGATTTAACTAAAATAGGTTTAATTTCTCCTACAAAATGAAGTTCAACATTTTCTGTTTGAAAAGATTTTAAAGCTTCCATCATATATTTAGCTGAAAATGATATTCTTATATCTTCTTGATTATTTTTCTTAATTTCCATTTTTTCTTCTACTCTACCTATTTCTTGAGAAGAAGATTTTAATGTTAAAACATTTCCATTTGTTTCTAAAGTAACTATATTTTTTTCTTTATCACTAGTTAATATACTTGCTCTATCAATAACATCATATAAATCATTTAAATTTGTATAAATAATTAGAAATTGATCATTTGGTATTAAATTAGAAGTATTTGGATAAGTTCCATTAATTAATCTTGATTGAAATTTAATATTTTTATAAACAAATAATATTTTATTTCCAGAAATATTCATTTCTATATTTTCTTTTTCATCATCATCTAATATTTTACTAAATTCCATAATATTATGACTTGGTATAACGATATTGTAATTTTCTTCTGTTGATTTTTCTAATTTTACTATTTTTCTTGCTAATCTATATGAATCTGTAGAGTTACATTCTAAAATGTCCCCTACTACATTGAAATTAATTCCTGTTAAAACAGGTTTTGTTTCTTCATTTGAAGAAGCAAATGCTGTTTGATTTACAATATTTTTAAATACTTTATTATTTATTAATAATTTATTTTTACTTTCATCTAAATTAATATTAGGATATTCTTCTTCACTAATACCATTTAAATTAAATTCACTATTTTCTGTATAGATTAATATTTTTAATTCATCAATAACTTCTATATTAATATATTTATCAGGTAATTTTCTAACTATATCTAATATATATTTACCTTGAATAATAATAGATCCTTCTTTTTCTACTTTAATATCATCTTCATTATTAATATTAATAAAAGTTTGAATAGTAATGTCATTATCACTAGCTGTTAAAGTTAATCTTTTCTTTTTTAATTCAAATTTTATTCCTGCTAAAACAGGTATTAAATTTTTTGTAGATATAGCCTTAGATACTTTATTTAAAGCTTCTAATAATATTTCTTTTTTAATAGTTAATTTCATATATATTCCTTCTTTCTTTTTTTTATATTTTTATATTATTACTGTGGAAAAAGTTAATAACTAATATTTTTCTTATTATTTTTAGAAAAATTAAATTTTTTTATTGTGGAAAACTTGGGAAATTTTAACTAATTATTAACATTACCACTACCTATATCTTTTTTTAATTTATCAATAATTTTTGCTAAATCTGGATTTATTTTTATTTCTTGTTCTATTTTTTCTACTGAGTGCATAACTGTAGAATGATCTTTTCCACCAAATTCTGTTCCTATTTTAGGAAATGATTCACTAGTCATATTTCTACATAGATACATTGCAATTTGTCTAGGAAAAGAAATATTTGAACTTCTTTTTTTACTTTTTATATCTTCAACGGTAATTTGAAAATATTCTGAAACTATTTTTTGAATTCTATGAATATCATTTTTTTCTGAAATTCCTTTATTAATAAAATCTTTTAATGCTTCTATTGCTAAATCAAGTGTAATTTCTACACCACCCATGATTGTAGAATAAGCAACTAATCTAGTAATTGATCCTTCTAATTGTCTAACATCAGTACCTATATTTGATGCAATATATTCGATAACATCATTAGGAATTTCTTTTTCAAAATTGCCAGCTGATATTTTTTTTCTAATTATTTCAGTTCTTAAAGAAAAATCAGGAGGAAAAATATTAACTGTTAATCCCCAACAAAATCTTGTTCTTAAACGATCTTCTAATAATTTTAAATCGTCTGGAGAACGATCTGAAGATATTATAATTTGTTTACTATCATTATATAATTTATTAAAGGTATGAAAAAATTCTTGTTGTGTTTGAGTAGCTCCTCCTAAAAATTGAATATCATCTATTATTAAAACATCAACATTACGATATTTATTTTTAAAAAAGTCTACATAATTGAAATTAGTTCCTTGATCATCTTTTTTATTAATACCAATAAAATCTTGAATAAATTGATCACTTGTTACATATAAAACTTTTCGATTACTATTATTTGAAATATAATTTCCGATAGCGTGCATTAAATGAGTTTTTCCAAGACCACTATTTCCATATATAAATAAAGGATTATACATATTTCCAGGATTTTCAGCTACAGATAAAGCAGCCGCATGAGCAAATTTATTACTATTTCCAACAATAAAGTTTTCAAAAGTATATTTATTTTTTAAATTTGATTGGAATGAGTTAGGTGGAACTCCTTTATCTTCTTTTTCAATTACTGTTTGCTCTTGTAAATTATTTAATTTGTCTATTTCATCATTTAAAATAAATTCTAATTCAAAATTAGTTCCAGTAATTAAATTAAGTTTATCTATAATAAAGGAAGAATATTTGTCAGCTAAATGTTTTTTATGGATTTGCATTGGGACAATAATAATGGCTTTACTATTTTCTAATTTATATAAATTAGTATCTTTAAACCAAGTATCATAGGCTAAACTAGAAAGTTCATCTTTTACTTGTGTTAAAAAGTTAGCCCATAATACATCAACATTCATACAACCATCTCCCCACCAAGTTCATTAATTACCAATAGTGTACATTAATTTGTTGAAAAAATAAATAGAAAAATCAGAATTTTTTCTTTGCACAATTATTCCACAAAATTATTAACAAACAAAAACCTAAAGAAATAAGAAAAAAAGTAAGTTTTCCACATTTTCCACAAATTTTTAATTAACATATTAAAAAAAATTATAAACAGGTCTGTGGAAATTGTGAATTATTTTAGAAAAAGTCAATAATTAATTGACAAAACTAATTATTTATTATTATAATAATGTAGATTTATGTCTGGAGGTGGAAAAATGAAAAGAACATATCAACCAAATAATCGTAAAAAAGCAAAAAAACATGGATTTTTTGCACGTAAATTAACAAATATATTGAATAATCGTCGTCGTAAAGGACGTAAAAATATTTGCAAATAATCCACTAGTTTTTAACAGTGGTTTTTTACATTTCAGATAGGGGCTATGAAAATGAAAAAAAAAGATATTGTCAAAAGTAAAATAGATTTTAATAATATAATAAAAACAGGAAAATCTGTTTCAAACAATAGCTTTGTTATATATTATAAAGATAATGATAAGAAACATAGTCGTTATGGAATATCAGTAGGAACTAAATTAGGAAATGCTGTTTTTAGAAATAAATATAAAAGAAAAATAAGAATGATTATTACAACAAATAAGCTGATTTTAGAACAAAAAAAAATAGATATTATTATTATTTTTAGAAAAAACGGTTCTAATTTAAGTTATGAACAATTAGAAAAAAAATTTGTGGAATTAGCAAATAAAATAAAGGAGAATTAAATGAAACTAAAAAATAAAAAGAAATTTCTTTTAATTTTATTAATATTATGTTTAACTACAGGGTGTACAAAAACATTAACAGATAGTAAAAATAAACCAGTTAAAGATGATATTACAGGACAAAATTTAACAGAAAATATATTATGTAAACCAACTAATAAAAATATTATAAAATTATATGAAAAGAACAAAGTAAAAATTTCAAAGTTACCAGAATGTGATGATTTTAAAATAAATAGTGGAAAATATGAAGGATTATGGACATCTTTATTAATTAAACCTTTATCTTTTGTCTTATTAAAATTAGGAAAATTAATAGGAAATTATGCTTTATCTTTAATTATTATTAGTTTAATTATTAGAATTATAGCATATCCATTTACTAAAAAAACAGCAATGCAATCGGAATTAATGCAAAAAGCTCAACCTGAATTATTAAGAATTCAAAATAAATATAAAGATAAACAAGATCAAGAATCATTAACTAGACAAAGTCAAGAAATGATGAGTGTTTATAAAAAATATAATATTAATCCAATGTCTGGTTGTTTATTTTCAATGATTCAATTACCTTTATTTATAGCGTTTTTTGAAGCTGTTCAAAGAACACCAGCAATTTTTGAAGGAAAGTTTTTAGGATTACAACTTGGAACAACTCCAATAATTGGTTTTTCTTCTTCAAATTTAATAGTTTATCTTATTTTAGTAGTTATCATAGGAATTACAACTTATTTTTCATTTAAATTAAATGCTGCTGGAAATACACTAGATCCAAGTATGGCAATGATGCCAGTTATGATGGTTGTAATGATAATTATTATGTCATTATTTATGCCATCTGCTTTAGGAATCTATTGGATTACTACGAATTTATTTACTGTGATTCAGAATTTATTAGTGAAAAGGAGTAAAATAAAATATGGAAAAGCATAGTTATATAGGAAAAACAAAAGAAGAAACTATTAAAGAAGCAATCTTAGATTTACAAGAAACAGAAGAAAATTTAATTATAAATGAAATTTCAAAAAAAACAGGTTTATTTAAAAAAGTAGAAATAGAAGTAATTGAAAAAAGAGAAGTCATTAAATTTATAAAAAGTCAAATTTATGAATTATTAAAAAACATGGGGATAACTGCTAATATAGAAATAACTTCTAGTAATGATATTCCTAAATATACAATTATCTCTGATGAAGATTCATTAATTATTGGTAAAAATGGAAAAAATTTAAATGCATTATCTATTATAATTTCACAAATAGTAACTAAAGAAATTTCAGCACCTTTTAAATTTGTTATAGATGTAGGTGAATATAAATTAAAAAGAGAGAAAAAATTAGAACGTTTAGCACGTAATATTGCAAGAGAAGTAAAAAATTCAAAGGTAGAAACTAAATTAGATTCCATGAATTCATATGAGAGAAGAATTATTCATAATGCATTAAAGGATAACAAGTATGTATATACAGAAAGTATAGGAGAAGAACCTAATAGATCAGTAGTAATAAAACCAAGAGAAGATTAAACTCTTGCTTTTCTTTTTAAATAAAAATAATTATAAAAAATATTATATTTAAATATAAAAAAGGAGAAGTACTATGAATGATACAATAGCAGCCATATCTACTTCATTAGGAATAGGAGCAATTTCTATAATTAGAGTAAGTGGTAAAGATTCTATAAAAATTGTTAATAAAATTTTTAAAGGACCAAATTTAGAAAAAGTAAAAACTCATACTATTAATTATGGATATATTGTTGAAAATGAAGAAATAATTGATGAAGTTTTGGTATCAGTAATGAAAGAACCAAAAACTTATACTCGAGAAAATATTATAGAAATTAATTGTCATGGTGGTATTGCAACTACAAATAGAATTTTAAATTTAATATTAAAAGATAATGTAAGATTAGCTGAACCAGGTGAATTTACTAAACGAGCTTTTTTAAATGGAAGAATAGATTTAACTAAATCAGAAGCAGTAATGGATTTAATAGAAAGTAAAACAGAAAGTGCTAGAAAATTAGCAATTAATCAATTACAAGGAAATACTTATCAATTAATTAAATTATTTAGAAATAAATTAAAAAATTTAATTTCATCGATTGAAGTAAATATAGATTATCCAGAATATTATGATATAGAAGTAATTACTATTGAAAAAATAAAAAAAGAAGTAAAAAAAATGAAGCAAGAATTAGCTAATATTATAGAAAAATCAAAAAATAGCAAAATTATTAAAACAGGAATTGATACTTTAATTATTGGAAGACCAAATGTTGGTAAAAGTAGTATTTTAAATAAATTATTAGGCGAAGAAAAGGCAATAGTAACTGATATTGCAGGAACTACAAGAGATTTAGTAGAGGGTCAAATTACATTAAATAATATTGCTTTAAATATAATAGATACTGCCGGTATTAGAAAAACAGATAATAAGGTAGAAAAGATAGGTGTAGAAAAAAGTTTATCTTTAATCGAAAAGGCAGATTTAGTAATAGTAGTTTTAAATGGAAATGAATTATTATCAGATGAAGATAAACAAATATTAGAAAAAATAGAGAAAAAAACAACAATAATAGATATTAATAAAAACGATTTACCTCAAAAAATAAATTTAAATCAGTTAGAAACTTATAGTCATAATATAGTAAGTACCAATACTAATCAGTTAGAAGGTATAGATTCATTAAAAAACAAAATAATTGAAATGTTTAATTTAGAAAAAATAAATATAAAAGATTATAATTTTTTAACTAATGTTAGACAAATAACTTTAGCCCAAAATGCTTATAAAAAATTAGGAGATGTTCAAAAAGGAATAGAATCTAATTTTCCAATTGATATGATAGAAATAGATTTAAGAGCGTGTTTTGATTTATTAGGAGAAATTATAGGAGAAACTTATTCAGATGAAATAATAGATAATTTATTTAAAAATTTTTGTGTTGGAAAATAGAATTAAATAAAATATATAGGAAGTGTTGTAAATGGATTATGAAGTAATTGTAGTAGGAGGAGGACATGCTGGATGTGAGGCAGCTCTTGCAACAGCTAGACTTGGTCATAAAACTTTATTAATAACAGGAAATATCAATAATATTGCTGATATGCCATGTAATCCATCTATTGGAGGTCCTGCTAAAGGAATAGTAGTAAGAGAAATAGATGCTTTAGGTGGTGAAATGGGCAAAAATGCAGATAAAGCAGCAATTCAAGTAAAAATGTTAAATACAAAAAAAGGTCCTGCAGTTCAAGCTTTACGTGCTCAAGAAGATAAAAATATATATCCAAAAGAAATGTTAAAAACATTACAACAAACTAAAAATTTAGAAATAAAAGAAGCATTAGTAGAACATTTAATGTTAGAAAATAATAAAATAAAAGGAATTATTTTAGAAAATAATCAAAAAATAGAATCTAAAATAGTAATATTAACAACAGGTACATATTTAAAAGGTACAATTTTAATTGGATCAACAAAAACTCCAGGAGGACCTCATGGAGAAAGACATTCAAAATTTTTATCAGATGATTTAAAAAAAATAGGATTTAATATTTTACGTTTAAAAACAGGAACACCACCAAGAATAGATAAAAATAGTATTGACTATGAAAAAACTAAAGTAGAAACAGGTGATTGTAAAGAATTAACATTTTCTTTTGATAATAAAGCATATTATAATTATCAGGAGCAAACACCATGTCATTTAATTTATACAAACGAAAAAACTCATCAAATTATTAAAGATCATTTAAAAGAATCTAGTATGTATGGTGGTTATGTTGAAGGAATTGGTCCTAGATATTGTCCTTCTATAGAAGATAAAGTAGTAAGATTTTCTGATAAAGAACGCCATCAATTATTTTTAGAACCTGAAAGTAATCAAATAGATGATAAAACTTATGGAAATACAATTTATATACAAGGTTTTTCAACTAGTATGCCCCAAAAAATTCAAGAAGAAATGGTACATAGTTTAAAAAGTTTAGAAGAAGCAAAAATTTTAAAATATGCTTATGCCATTGAGTATGATGCCATTGATTCAAAACAACTTAAACAAAGTCTAGAAACTAAATTAGTTGAAGGATTATTTACAGCTGGACAAATTAATGGTACAAGTGGTTATGAAGAAGCAGCAGGTCAAGGATTAATTGCTGGAATAAATGCTTCGTTAAAATTAAAAGGAAAACCTCCACTTATATTAAAAAGAAATGAATCTTATATAGGAGTATTAATTGATGATTTAGTAACAAAAGGAATAAAAGATCCTTATAGATTATTAACATCTCGTGCAGAATATCGTCTTTTACTTCGCCATGACAATGCAGATCTTCGTTTAAGAAAATATGGATATGAAGTAGGATTAATAAATGAAGCAAAATATAAACAATTTAAAACTAAAGTAGAAAATATAAATGAATTAACTCAAAAATTAAAAACAACAAAAATAACTCCTAAAAAAGAAGTAAATGAATATTTAATTAAACAAAAAAGTAGTCCATTAAAAGATGGTATTAGTTTATATGATTTATTAAAAAGACCAGAAATTAATATAGAAAATATAAAATATTTTATCAATATAAATTATAATATTGAAGTAATAGAACAAGTAGAAATAAATGCAAAATATGAAGGATATATCAATAAAGCTTTAAAAGAAGCACAAAAAATGTTAGATTTAGAAAATAAATTAATTCCAGAAGATATTGATTATAATAATATTCCAAATATAGCTAGTGAAGCAAAGCAAAAACTAAGTGAGATTAAACCAACAACTATTGCTCAAGCATTGCGAATTAGTGGAGTAAATCCAGCTGATATTTCTATTTTAATGGTTTATTTAAAAAAAAGAGGTCAACATGAATAATGAAGAATTTAAACAAGAATTAAAGAAACTAGGAATAGAATTAACAAAACTTCAAGAACAACAATTAGAACAATTTTATGAAATTTTAATTGAAGAAAATAAAAAAATAAATTTAACTAGAATAACAGCTAAAGAAGAAGTTTATTTAAAACATTTTTATGATAGTTTGACTATTGCTAAAGAAATAGATTTAACAAAAATAGAAACTTTATGTGATGTAGGAACAGGAGCAGGTTTTCCAGGAATAGTATTAAAAATAGTATATCCTCATTTAAAAGTCACTTTATTAGATTCTTTATTAAAAAGAGTTAATTATCTAAATCAAACTATCATAAAATTAAATCTAAATAATATAAAAGCTATTCATATAAGAAGTGAATCATATCAATCAAAATTTGACTTAGTTACAGCCCGAGCAGTAGCTAATTTAGAAAAACTTCTTGGTTATACAATGCATTTAGTAAAAAAAGAAAAATATTTTGTTGCAATGAAAGCAAATATTACTGATGAATTAAATATAGAAGATAAAATATTTAAAAAATATAACTGTAAAATAGAAAGAATTAATCAATTTCTTCTTCCAAAAGAAAATAGTAATAGATCATTAATTTTAATTAAAAAGTTGAAATAGAAATAAACCAATTTCTATTTTTTATTTGAATAAAATTATATTTAATGATATTCTAATACTAGGATAATAAAAAAGAATGGAGAAATAAAAGTGAATAATGAAAAATACTTACCTTTAGGAACAATAGTAATGTTAAATGGAGGTAAAAAAAGAGTAATGATTACGGGATATTGTTGTAAAACAAAAACAAGTGAACAAATTTATGATTATACAGGTTGTTTATATCCAGAAGGATATATTTCTTCAGATAAAATGTTAGTATTTAATCATCAAGATATAGAAAAAATAGATAGTTTTGGTTATATTGATGAGGAATTTAATAATTTTAAAAATCTATTAAATAAATTAAATCAATAAAAAGGATGTGATTTTCATTATGGAATATGAAAAATATTTACCTTTAGGAACAATCTTAAAATTAAAAAATCAAGAAAAAAAAATAATGGTTACAGGTTTTATGGCTATGCCAAAAAATCAAAATAATATAATTTATGATTATACAGGTTGTTTATATCCAGAAGGATTTTTATTTCCTAATAATATGCTTTTATTTAATCACCAAGATATAGAAAAAATAGAGCATATGGGATATTCAGATAATGAAGAAAAAGGATTTAAGGAAGTTTTAAAAACAATTGATCAAGAAAATAAATAGAGGGTGAACGAAATGGCAGATATACGTGGAATTAATTCAAAAGTATCTTCAAATATTTCATTGAATTATAAAGTAAATAATTCACCAAATATGAATATTGATAAAGTTCAGAACAAAGCAACTACTTCAAATCAAAAAGTAGAAACTACAAAAGTTGATTTGTCATTAAAACCAAAAAGAAGTATAGGTCAAAATGCAGCAACATTTGGTATAGGAATAACAGAAGGTATGCTTGGAGTTGGAGAAAAAGTAAGAGATTTTGTTGAAATGAATGGAGTTAAACTTTTTGGAAAAGCAGATGTAGGTTTACAAAAAGCTAAAAATGGAATTAAAAGTTTATTAGGTTTATTAACACAGCAAGATAAAAATGATTTAAAAGTAAAAGAAAAAGTTTATGAGGAAATGATGGAAGAAACAGCTGCACATGTAGCAACTGATGAAGTAAAAAGTGTATTATATGATCCTTTATATCAAGATTTAGGTTTAATAGAAGAACAAGAACAAACACCTCTTTCAAGATCTTTAGGTAATGGAGTAGGTGAAACTTTTGAAATTTTAGGATTGGCATTAACAGGAGGTTATGTAGTATCTGGTTACTCTACAGCAGCTGCTGCTGAAATGGGAACTCAAGAGGCACTAGCAACATTAAATCAAGCAACTTCAACAAAAGTTTTAAGACCTTTTCTAGCAGGAATAACAGGAGCAGGTGAAGGATTACAAACAGCATATCAAGAAGGTGCTGATGTTAATAAAGGATTAAAATATAGTTATTTAAAAGGAACTTTTAATTCAGCACAATGGCTAATTGGAGAAGGTATTAATCAGTTTACACCATTTCAAAATTCCACAAAAAATAGTTCATTACATGTAGTCTTAGATTCAATAGATGGTGGAGCAGAAGGTATTGTTCAACCTTGGTTAAAAACAATATATGATGATAGAAATTATTCGACTTTATTTAAAGAAAATGGTGGATGGACAAATGTTGGAGTACAAGCTTTGATAGCAGGAACACTTTCAACAACTTCAGAAATTTTTAGTAATAGAAGTAATTTATATCAACAAAAAAATAATCAACAACCAAATACCGAGATAAATTCACAAAAAATAAAAGATAATGTAATATCAATAGAAGATTATAAAAATAATAAAATACAGGCTCAAGAAGAATTAAATAATGTAATATCAATAGATGAACTAAGAAGTAAAAAACAAAATTTAGCAGTAAACTCAAACACTAAGCCAGAAGGCGTAAAAACAGAGGTTATAGAATTTCCAAATCCTGATAAGCAACCAGTTGAAATGAATAAACAAGTAGTAAATGGAGATTATTTTGTAGATAATCAGACTCCAATAACAGAAATAAATTCTTCTTCAACTACTGATAATAATGTTGTATCTTTTTATAGAAATCAATCTCAACAGCAATCATATCATCCTCAACAACAAGTAGGTTCTATCAATAATTTAAATAAAACAATAAATAATAGTTATTCAAATCTTTTTGATACTAATGGAAAATTAAATTATTCTACAGCTACTAAAATTTTGCAATCAAAAGGTTTTTCAGATGATGATATTATTGATATATATAATAAAACGAAAACAAGTGATTTAGTAGCATTATTAAAAAGTAATCAAAATATCAATGATATTAATCCATCAATGCCTAAAGTTAAATTATTTCAAAATTCAACACAAATGTTATCAAGTATACCAGATCCAATTAGAAATTATAAACTTTTGGATAAAATTACAAAAAAAATTATTGAAGCAACTGAAACAGGTCAAAGTGCATATGGAGTCGTTACTAATTTAAATAGTGTATCTAAAAAATTGCCTTCTAAGCAAATATGTGATAATTATTGGAACACAGTATTTAACTCTGGAGCTAATATAAAAAGACAGTTCAGTCAAAATGGCAAGACATGTTTTAAAGATATTAGTAAAATTGAATTTGATCAATTACAAACAAATGATTTTATTCATATTCAAAAAGGAAAATATATTGGAGGAGAAAAATTATATTTAAATATTGATATAGATAATGCCTATAAAATTTTACCTATGTTTATGAAAGAATGTGATAATCAAAATTTAGGATATTATTTTAAAGTTGCTAAATATAGTGGAAATGTATATAACATAGGACAATTTACAAGAGATGAAGCTATTGTCTTTTATTCTAACAATGAAAATACTTATAAGTATGTTAATATTTTAGAAAATATTTTAAGTAACAATCCAGATATTCCTATTTATGAGCCTCCTGCACTTGCAGGTGTAATTAATAATAAAATAGGTTTTGGAACTGATCCACCTACATCTGATATAATTCAAGTAGATGGCAGAACAATTAAATTAGAAAGATCATATAATGGGCGCAGAGGACAATTAGTTAGTGATGCTTTCATGAATACTTTATCAAAATATGATGATATTACAAAATTATCACCACAAAAATATCAAGAATTTATCCAAAATTTTTATAAAGAGATAAAAAGATTATCACCTATATATAAAATTAATCCAAATAATTTTATGTATAATAACTAAAATCAAAAAAGCAATAAAATATAATAGCTTTTTATTATAGCTTTTGATATAATTTGAATAAGAGTGGGTTGTGTTATTATGAAAATATATTTATATTTACCTAATAGAATAATGATGTTTAAAATCCCAGTAAAAGTTTCTGGGAGTTTTAGTTTTGATGAAAATCCAGAAGCAGAAACAAAATTAATTAATGTCGAAGCTAGAAATTCCGAATGGTATCTTTATGCTGTTGATGGGATAAATTTATATGATAATGATACAATAACATCAAGTACTAAATTAGAATCAAATAAATATTATATTTTACAACGAAACAATATTAATTATTTAATTTTTGTTACTACTTTATTTGATAATAC
Source organism: uncultured Bacilli bacterium (assembly GCA_947632405.1). GTDB lineage: Bacteria > Bacillota_I > Bacilli_A > RF39 > UBA660 > UMGS995. The sequence goes on from CANRPE010000001.1 coordinate 66,634, forward strand.
ACTTTTACCTTATCTATATAAAAAAGATATTAATTTAGTTATAGGAAATAATCCTTCTTGTAATATCAATTATTCTTGCAAATACATTACTAAGGAAGTAGCTTCTATTAAAATGGAAGAAGATACTTTAATTCTTGAAAAAAAAGATTCTTCCTTATTTTTAAATAATAAGTCATTACCAGTAATAAAATGTAGATTAAATTATGGTGATGAAATTAATATTTGTGGATTAAGAATTATAATTTTTAACGGTTTTATTTTAATTAATAATCCCTTAAATGCTGTTAGTTTAGATTTTCCTTCTTCTCATATTATTCCATATAAATTTCAATATGGAAGTAATCCTGAAGATTTTGAAATTCATGATAAAGATTTATACGAAAAAGAAGATTATTTTTCAAAAGCACCACGTCTTAGAAGAACAATAGAAACAAAAGAAATTAATTTAAGTCCTCCTCCAAGAAAAGAAGGAGAAAATGGACTACCTACTATTTTAACAATAGGTCCTATGCTTACCATGGGAGCAACTTCTATAATTATGTTAATTAATAATATTGTTAAAATTAGAACAGGACAAGCTACTATTAATCAAACTTGGCCTCAATTAGCAACTAGTGGAGCAATGTTAATATCTACATTACTATGGCCTAATATTTCTAACTTTTTCAATAAAAGATTAAAAGCTAAAAAAAGAAAAGAATTAATAGAAAAATATACAAAATACTTAGATACTAAAAAAGAAGAACTTAAAGAAGAAGTTATTCTTCAAAAAGGAATTTTAATAGAAAATTATCCATCTATTGAATCTTGTCTTCAAATTATAGATATTGCTAAAATTAATTTTTGGGATAAAAAAATAGAACAAAATGATTTTTTAGATATAAGAGTAGGTAGAGGAGATATTTTATTAGATGTAAAAATTAATTATCCTGAAGAAGGTTTTACAATAGAAGAAGATGATTTAAAAAATCAAGCCGATCAAATGGTAGAAGAATATAAATATATCAAAGACGTTCCAGTTGGTTATTCATTATATAAAAATAAGATAACAGCAATCATGGGAGAAGAAGAAAAATGTTATGGTATGATTCATAATATGATCCTTCAATTAATTACTTTTTATAGTTATGACGATATAAAAATAGTCTTATTTACAAATGATTATAAAAAAGAAGAATGGGAATATATAAAATATCTAAATCACTCTTTTTCAAATGATAAAAATATTAGATTTTATTCTGCTGATATTGAAAGTTCTAAGAATTTAAATGAATTTTTACATTATGAAATTCAAAATAGAATTAACTTAGCCCAACAAGGAATTACTACAAAAAAACCATATTATATTGTTATTACTGATGATTATTCTAATATAAAAAGACTTCAATTTATAAAAGATATAACTGATAATGATATAGAATTAGGTTTAAGTTTAGTTATTATTGAAAATCAAATGAGTAAATTGCCAAGTAAATGTAATAATTTTATTTCTTTAGGTAAATCATCTTCAGGAATCTTAACTAATTCTTTTGAAAAACAAGAACAATTGACTTTTCATGATGAAATTAATTATAAAATTGATATGATGAAAATAGTTAAAAAATTATCAAATATTCCAATCGAATTTGAAGAAGGAACAAATCAATTACCAGATGCAATTACTTTTTTAGAAATGGAAAAAGTAGGTAAAGTTGAACAATTAAATATTATGAATAGATGGATTTGTAATGATTCAACTCAAAGTTTAAGAGCAGAAGTTGGAGTCGATGAAGAAGGCAATTTAATGTACCTTGATTTACACGAAAAATATCATGGACCACATGGTTTAATTGCTGGTATGACTGGTAGTGGTAAATCAGAATTTATAATTACATATATTCTTTCTATGGCTATAAATTATAGTCCAGATGATGTTAGCTTTATTCTTATTGATTATAAAGGTGGAGGTTTAGCTGGGGCTTTTATGAATAAGACAACAGGAATTAATTTACCTCATTTAGCAGGTGTTATTACGAATTTAGATAAAGCTGAAATGGATCGAACATTAGTAAGTATTGATAGTGAAATTAAAAGAAGACAAAAAGTATTTAATAATGCTAGAGATTTATTAGGAGAAAGTACAATAGATATTTATAAATACCAAAAATATTATAAAGAAGAAAAATTAACAGAAGCTATTCCACATTTATTTATTATCTGTGATGAGTTTGCTGAATTAAAAGCTCAACAGCCAGATTTTATGGATAATTTAATTAGTGTAGCTCGAATTGGACGTAGTTTAGGAGTTCATCTTATTTTAGCAACCCAAAAACCATCAGGAGTTGTTAATGATCAAATTTGGTCAAATACAAAATTTAGAGTTTGCTTAAAAGTCCAAGATGCACAAGATAGTAAAGAAATGTTAAAAAGACCAGAAGCTGCTAGCTTAAAACAAACAGGTAGATTTTATTTACAAGTAGGTTATGATGAATATTTTGCATTAGGACAATCAGCATGGTGTGGAGCTAAATACTATCCATCAGAAAAAATAATTAAACAAGTAGATAAAAGCATTAATTTTATTGATGATACAGGAAGATTTATCAAAAGTATAGAAGCAGAAAATTCAATTAATATTGAATCTCAAGGAGAACAAATTTCTGCAATTCTTAAAAATATAATAGAAGTTTCTAAAAAAACAAATAAAACCGCAACTAGATTATGGTTAAATAATATTGATCCAATTATTTTAGTTGATAATTTAGAACAAAAATATAATATTAAATTTAATGATGATGATATCATGACAATTATTGGAGAATATGATGCTCCAGAAAATCAAGAGCAAGGTCTTTTAACTTGTTCACTTTCTAGAGATGGAAATACTGTAATATATGGAAATGATGAATTAGAAAAAGAAAAACTTTTAAATACAATGCTATATTCATTTTGTAAAAATTATACTTCAAATCAAATTAATATTTATATAGCGGACTTTGGTTCAGAATCATTACGAATTTTTCAAAATTTTCCACAAGTTGGTGGTATGGTCTTTCAAGGTGAAGATGAAAAGTTTAATAATTTATTCAAATTAATTGATACAGAAATAAAAAATCGTAAAAAAATATTAATTCCATATGGAGGTTCTATTAATCTATATAATAGTAAATCTCAAGAAAAATTACCATATATTTTACTTGTATTAAATAATTATGAAAATATTTTAGAAAATGTTAAAGATTTTAATAATATTCTTGTTTCTCTTGGAAGGGAATGTGAACGGTATGGAATAATATTATTATTAACTTGTAATACTCCAACTACTTTAGGAAGAAGATTGGGACAATGTTTTGAGAATAAATATAGTCTTCGTTTAAATGATTATACTGATTATTATAATGTCTTTAATACAAAGTGTGATATGAAACCTCGAGATATTTTTGGTAGAGGCTTAGTATTTAATAATGGTATTCATGAATTTCAAACAGCCTCAATTGTTGCTGAAAACCAAAATGTTAATGATTATATTAATACTATTTCTATAAAAATAAATGAAATAAATCCGAAAAAGTCACCACCAATCCCAACATTACCAGAAAAAGTAACTTTAGATTTAGTTCAAAAAGAAATTACAACTATTAAAGAAATACCAATAGGAGTTTATCGAAATTCTTTAAAAATAGCAAAATATGATTTTACATCACTTCCAGTCGAATTAATTTCATCAAATAAATTAATTAATATAAATTCATTTATAGATTCATTATTAGATATTTTATTAAGATTAAAAAATGTAACTACTTTATTTATAGATAGTTCAAATACTATTCCATTAGTAGCTACTAAAAAATATCAAAATAAAAAAATAATTTATTGTAATACTGATTTTAATAGTGTATTAGATAAAATTAGTGAAATAGAAAATAAAGAAGAATATAAAGTTGCTAGATTTATTTATATATTTTATGGAATTGAAAAATTAAAAACAAAAATAGATATTAAAAAATTAGATAAATTATCTTCACAAATAACAGCAAGTGATAATAGTAATATAATCATATGTGAAAGTGCTAAAGGTTTAAAATCAATTGAATTTGATCCATGGTATGCAAAATTAAAAAATAATTCAGAAGGAATATGGATAGGAAAAGGATTAGGAAATCAAACTGTATTCAGATTAAATAAAATAACTAAAGATATGACAGAAGATTATTCTAATAATTATGGTTTCTATATTAATGAAGGAGAAGCTAAACTTATTAAAAATATTAAATTCAATGATTTAGAAGATTCAGGAGATGAAGAAGATGAATAATAAAGTATTAATCAAATTAATTGTGCCAGAATTAGATTGTAGTTATGATCTTTTTATCCCTGTAAATGAAGTTATATGGAAGATAAAAAAATTAATTACTAGATCAATATATGATTTAACAAATGGAGATATTGATTTAGAAAAAGAATATATCTTAATTGATAAAAATACAAGTGAACAATATGATAATAATGCAATTGTTATTGATACAAATATAAAAAATGCTTCTGAATTAATTTTTTTATCAATAAAAGAATAAATGTAAGATAATTACATATGACTAAAAAGAGTGATGAGCTCTTTTTTTATGTAAATAATTTGTAAATAAATATTGAATTTATTGAAAACCTAAAATTTAGTATGGTATGATTAATTTATAGGATAAAGACAATCCTAAATGTTAAATCATAGGAGGAGGTAAGAATATGAACGGAGCAACAGGTATGAATCCTGTAAAAATTACTGCAAGTATGGATAGAATAGAAGCAGCATACTCAAATTTAATGGATGCATTAAGTACAGGAACACAAACACAATTTGTTGATAAAATGTCACAATGTTGGGCTTGTAAACAAGCACAAGACTTTTTTAATGAAAGTTTTAAACCAGCTATTGATGAATTATTAAAAGGTTGCAGAGAAACATTTGAAAGTGTAATCGATTCAATGAATAGTGCAGCAGAAAGTTGGGGAAATACTGTACAATATAGTTGGGCAAGAAGATCTTTTTCAGGAGCAGACGGATCTAATCAAGTTGATGTTAGTTGTATTCAAGAAAATATTGGTGATGATCGTGGTGCAGTAGAAAGTGAAGTAGAAAATGCTTTAACAAGTTTTAATAGTATTGCTGAAAATGCAGGTCAAGCTTTAGATGAAGCAATTAATGCAGTTCATGAATGTGGATTCTTAGATCCATCTGGAAATCAAGAAGCATCATTAGTTGAAGCATTAACAGGAGTAAAAAATAATATTTTAGATTCAGCTCAAAAACTTACAGATGAAACAAAGCAAGCAGTAAAATCAACAGTAGAAACATATGGTTCACTTGCTACAAATGTATCATCAACTTGGTCAGCTTCATAAGAAATTCGGAATGATTTCCGAATATATAAGAAACATAAAAATGTTTTTTATATATTTGGGTATTATTAACAGGAGAAATATATGATAGTAAATATATCAAGTTTAAAACAAGAAATAGGAAAACTTAAAAATATAATAGATAAATATGAAGAAACAAATTTAAATATTTATAATGCTTTTTCTTATGCTTCTTCTTTTTGGAGTGATATAAATTCCAAAAAGTTTTTTAGTGATATTGAAAGTGAACATCAACAAGTAAATAAAATAATAGAAGAATTTAATGAATTTCAAGACATATATCAATATATTATAGATTCCTATGAAAAAATAGGTAATTATTGTAAATATGATTTAAATTATAAAGAAAAAGTAATTTCAGCAATAGAATCATATATAGAAAAATTAAAAATAGTTATTAAATATTACAATCAATTAGATTTAAGTTTTTGTGCTGATATAGCTAGTCAAATTCTTGGAGAAAAAGCAAAATTAATGACAAATTTAGAAAAAATTAATTCAAGTTTATATAATATCAAAAAATTTTACGAAGAAATAGAAGAAATTGATCAACAAGTTAATTCAAAATTAGCAAAATTAAATATCGATATAATTCAAGAAAATATTATAGATGAATATGTGTAGGTGGTAATATGGATGAGAATATTATTTATATTGAGAATTTGAATCAAGAAAAAAATAAAATTAAAATGTATGTAGAAGAAGAAACTTCAAAACTATTAGAATTATCTTCTTTGTATTCAAAAATAAATGCATCGTTAAAAATAAAAAATAGTGAAGAATTAGAAAATAAGCAACTTGAATTATATCAAAAAATAAATATCATGAATAAAAATCATGAAAATAATATAAATGTTTTAGTAAAAAATATTCAAAAATATAAAGAAACTGCCTTTAGTGCTAAAGTTACATTAGATAATATTAAAAATGGGTGAAATTATGGAAAATAGTTTAAAATATGGTATCTTAAAAAGACAACTTCAAAAAATAAAATTTAGTTTAAATGAATTAAATAAAGATTATGAAAATATTGAAAATTTACTAAAGAAAAGTATTATTATAGATAATAATATTATTGAAAAAGAAAATTTATCTAATATTAAAAATAATACAGATTATGTAATAAATAACTTAGAAACTAGTATTTTACCAAATATAAATAAAAATCTTTAATATTGAAATTCTTATTTTAAGAATTTTTTATTTGCTTATTTTCAAACAAGTAAAAACATGTTATAATATAAAATAGAATAAAAGAGTAAAAAGTGAGGTATCAAATATTATGCAAACAAATGAAGAAGTAGTATATTTATATTTGGACGATATTATTCCAAATCGTTTTCAACCACGTGAAGTATTTGATGAAAGACCATTAAAAGAATTAGCTGTATCTATAAAAGAACATGGAGTTATTCAACCAATTATTGTTAGAAAAGTAAATGATAAATATGAAATCATTGCTGGTGAAAGAAGATATAAAGCCTCAGCTTTAGCGGGATTGACCAAAATACCTGCCATTGTTCGCAATTTAGATGATAAAGAAACCTCAAAAGTAGCTTTACTAGAAAATTTACAAAGAAAAAATTTAAATCCAATTGAAGAAGCAAAAACTTATCAAAAAATATTAGAGTTAGACGAAATGACTCAAGAAGAATTAGCTAAGACAATGGGAAAAAGTCAATCTGCTGTTGCTAATAAACTTCGTTTGCTTTCGTTACCAGAAGAAATTCAAGAAGCAATTTTAAAAGAAAATATTTCAGAACGTCACGCTAGAAGTTTATTAAATCTAGATAATGCCCAAGATCAAAAAGAAATGCTAAAAAAAATAATTGATAATAAAATGACAGTAAGAGAAGTAGAGGCAGAAATAAAATCACAAGCAAAGGATGGAAATAATGTGGAAGAAGAAAATCAAGAAAATGAATTTCAAGAAGAAACAATGGATAATTCCCAAATAGCAAAAGATATTCCTACTGCAGAAAATTATGTTCCTATTAATCCAATAATGCCTAACTTTGATGGAGAAAATAACGATTTAAATACTCCAATTTTAACAAATATTCCAAGTATTTCAGAACAAGACACTACTGAAGATAGCCAAGAATCATCATCTGAAGGTAAATTTATAAATTTTGGAAATATAAAAAGAGGACAAATTGAAGATGATGACGATACTGATGAAAGTGATGACTATTATGTAAAAAACAATTCAACAGTAGATATAGATAATTTAAAGTCTAATGCAAAAGATTTATCAAGTCCAGTAGCTAATGATAACCAAGGATTAGATAGTTTATTAAAGATAAATGAACCAATATCAACAAATGAAAATAATAGTGAATCTGAATTTAAATTTTTCTCTCCAGCTCGAGAAGCTTTAAAAGAAAGTGAAAAAGAAATATCAACAGAAGATTATTTCAAAAGTCCAGAGTTAATATCAGTAGATTTACCTGATATTGTTCAAACAAATAATGTAGATGGAGTATCTTTACAAGAACAAAAAGATCAAACTCCTTTTCTAAATCAAAAAGCTACTACAATTAATGATGCTGTAGAAATAATAAGATCAGGTTTAGAAAAAGTAGAATCCATGGGATTTAAAGTAGAAAAAGATGAAATAAATTTAGAAAAATCATACCAAATAGTAATTAAAATAGAAAAATAAAAAGGTAGATAATTCTACTTTTTTTTCATAAAAGCATTTCAAAACTATGTGTTTTTTGATACAATATAATATGTAACAGAAGAAAGGTGATAAAATGGGAAAGATCATATCTTTAGTAAATCAAAAAGGCGGAGTAGGAAAAACAACAACAAGTATTAATCTTTCTGCATCACTAGCAGTATTAGGTAAAAAAGTATTATTGATTGATTTAGATCCACAAGGTAATACAACAACAGGAGTTGGCATTAATAAGGGTGATATTGAACAAAGTATTTATGATGTTTTAATTCAAAAATGTAGTATTGATCAAGCTACGATTAAAACTAAATATAAAAATTTATATATGATTCCTGCAACTATCAATTTAGCAGGACTAGATATAGAATTATTAGAAAAAAGTCAAAGTCAACCAGGATTTTCAAAAGGAGAACAATTAAAATATCATCTAAATAAAATAAAAGATAATTTTGATTTTATAATTATTGATTGTCCTCCATCATTAGGTATTATTACAACGAATGCTTTAACAGCATCTAATTCTGTTATTATTCCTGTACAATGTGAATTTTTTGCATTAGAAGGAATTATGCAATTATTAAATACAATTATGTTAGCTCAAAAAACTTTAAATCCAAATTTAGATATTGAGGGAGTATTATTAACAATGTTAGATTCTAGAACTAATTTAGGATTTGAAGTAGTAGAAGATATTAGAAAGTTTTTTAAAGAAAGAGTATATAATACTATTATACCAAGATTAATTCGTTTGACTGAAGCTCCTTCTCATGGAGAACCAATTATTGCTTATGATCCAAAAAGTAGAGGTTCAGAAGCATACTTAAATTTAGCAAAGGAAGTGATTGAAAGAAATGGAAACTAATAATGTAAAAAGAAGGGCCCTTGGTCGAGGTTTAGAAGAATTATTTAATAATGAACCTTTAGACTATAATAAAATAGAAGAAAAAATAATTACGGAAACACCAAAAGAACAAATCGTAAATGTTCCAATTTCTGAACTTCGCTCTAATCCATATCAACCTAGAAAAGTATTTGATCAAAAGGCTTTAGAGGAACTTGCAACTTCTATAAAAGAACATGGTGTTTTTCAACCAATCATTATTAAAAAAAGTATTAAAGGTTATGAAATAATTGCAGGTGAACGTAGAGTAAAAGCTTCAACTTTAGCAGGATTAAAAGAAATTCCAGCAATTATTCGTAATTTTACAGATAATGAAATGATGGAGATAGCTTTACTAGAAAATTTACAAAGAGAAAATTTAAGTGCTATAGAAGAAGCAAATGCTTATAAGAACTTATTAAACAGTTTAAATCTAACTCAAGAACAATTATCTGAAAGAATAGGAAAAAGTCGAAGTCATATTACTAATATGATTGGTTTATTGTCTTTACCAAAAACAACACAAAATTTAATTAATCAGAAAGAAATATCCATGGGACATGCTAGAGTTTTATCTAAACTAAAAGATGAAAATCAGATAAATGAACTAACAGATAAAATTATGCAAGAAGGAATTAGTGTTAGAGAATTAGAAGAATTAACTTCAAGTAATAGTTATGAAAGAAAAAATAAGATAACTAGATTACCTAAAACTCAAGAACAAGGACAATATCATTATTTAGAAGAAAAACTATGTGAAAAATTAGGAACTAAAGTAAAAATTAAAAGTAATAAAATGGAAATAAAATTTACTAATGCTAATGATTTAAATCGTTTATTAGAAATAATGAATTTAGATAAATAAACTTAAAATAGGGGTGAATTATGGATAATAAAAGTTATGAATTAGGCTCTCATGTTGTTATGAAAAAGCAGCATCCATGTGGGAGTAATGAATGGGAAATTACTAGATTAGGTGCAGATATAAAAATCAGATGCATAAAATGTAATCGTTCTATTTTTATCCCTAGAATTGAATTTAATAAAAAATTAAAAAAAGTAATAGATAAGAAAGGGTAGTATTATGAGAGAAAAGAGAAAACTTAAACTAAAAACATTCTATTTTCATCCAATTACAGTATTTATTGTTCTTAGTTTTTTAGTAGTAATTTTAAGTGCTATTTTATCAAGTTTTGAAATGCAAGCAACATATCATACTGTTAATGCAACAACAAAGACTTTAGAAAATACAATTGTTGCTGTAGAAAATCTTCTTAATTTTGATGGCATGAAATTTATTATAAGTAATGCTGCAACTAATTTTATTAGCTTTTCTCCTCTTGCTACTTTATTAATTTCCTTAATTGGATTATCAGTAGCAGAAGCAACAGGATTTATTGAAGCTTTTTCTAGAAAATATGTAAGAAAATTTTCTTCAACACAAGTAACTTTTTTAGTAGTCTTTATTGGAATTATATCATCTTTAATTAATGATATAGGTTATGCAATCTTAATTCCATTAGTAGCTATGATTTATGCGACAAACGGAAGAAATCCACTGACTGGTATTGTAACAGCATTTTGTAGTGTTGCTTTTGGCTATGGTGTTTCCATTTTTGTAGGCTCAATGGAAGTTTCTTTGATGGATTTTACTTCTAATGCAGCAGCTTTAATTGATGAAGCAACTCATATTAGTCTAACAAGTAATTTAATATTTATAATTGTAGCTTCACTTATTTTATCAGTTATAGGAACATTTATTATTGAAAAAATTATAAGTCCACGTCTTGGAAAATATCGAATTCAAGAGGACTTAACAAAAACAGAAGAATTAAGAATGATTGACTTAGAGGAAGAAGAACAAGTAAAAATAGAAAGAGAAAAAAGACAAAAAAGAGGTTTACGCTTTGCACTTATTAGTTTTTTAATCATAATTATTTTATTTATATATATGATTATTCCAAATCTGCCAAATTCAGGAATGTTACTTGATATGAAAGAAACTACTTATTTAGGTCAGATTTTTGGTCCTAATTCTTATTTCCAAGATGGTTTTACTTATATGATGTCTCTTTTATTCTTATTCATGGGTATAGCTTATGGAATAGGAGCAAAAACAATTAAAAATGATAAAGAATTATTAGAAAAAACTGTACCTCATTTTTCTAAAATAGGAAATATACTTATTTTAATGTTTGTTGTTTCACAATTTATTGCAATTTTCAAAAGAACAAATATAGGAGTTGTTATTACAGCATGGTTTGCTAACTTAATAGAGTACTTAAAATTTAGTGGTATTCCTCTTATTATATTAGTTTTAATTTTAATAGCAATTTCTAATATTTTTATAACAACACCATCAGCTAAATGGGAGATTTTTGCTCCTGTAGTAGTACCAATGTTTATGCAATCAAATATTTCTCCTCAATTTGCTCAAATTGTTATGAGAGTAGGAGATTGTATGACAAATGGTATTACTCCATTACTTGGTTGTTTTGCAATCTATATTGGCTATTTAAATACCTATAATTTTGATAAAAATAAACCAATTACAATACGAAGATCAATAAAATTAGTATTACCATATTTTGCAATTATAAGTGTAACATGGATACTATTAGTCATTGGTTGGTATATTATTGGATTACCAATAGGTCCAGGTGTATATCCAACAATATAATAAATCCACAAAACTGTGGATTTTTGATTTTATCTTGATATACAAATAATAATTTAGTATAATAAAAAGAAAATTAATTTATATCTTTATAGATGATAAAGATAGCTATAGTATCAAAATTTTTATAAAATATTAAAATTATCAGCTTTTAATGTGTTAGATAAATATAGAGGATGTGAGAATTAATATGAGTTTAACTGCAGGTATAGTAGGACTTCCAAATGTAGGTAAGTCAACATTATTTAATGCGATTACAAATCAAAAAATATTAGCAGAGAATTATCCTTTTGCAACAATAGAACCAAATGTAGGAGTAGTTACCGTACCGGATGATAGAATGACTAAATTAAAAGAAATGTATGAGCCAAATAGATTCATTCCAACTGCTTATGAATTTACAGATATTGCAGGGCTTGTAAAAGGAGCTTCTAAAGGAGAGGGCTTAGGAAATAAATTTTTATCTCATATTAGAGAAGTAGATGCTATTGTTGAAGTTGTAAGATGCTTTGATAACGGTAAAATAATTCACGTAGAAGGAACTATAGATCCATTAAGAGATATAGAAACAATAAATTTAGAATTAGCTATTGCTGATTTAGATATTATTAATAATAGATTAGAAAAGGTATCTAAAAAAGCAAGAACTACAAAAGATAAAGATACAATAATAGAAGTAGAAGCCTTAGAAAAAGCAAAGAAAGCCTTAGAAGAAAATAAACCTCTAAGACAACTAGAATTTAGTAAAGAAGAACAAAAAGTATTAAAGTCATATAGTTTTTTAACAATAAAACCAATTATTTATCTAGCAAATATAGAAGAAACAGAACTAGAAAAAGAAGATAATGAATATGTAAAACAAGTTAAAGATTATGCAAGAAAAGAAGGTTCGCAAGTAGTAAGTTTATGTGCTAAGGTCGAAGAAGATTTAAGTGAATTAGATGAAGCAGATAAAAAGGAAATGTTAGAAGCACTAGGACTAACTGAATCAGGTCTAGATAAATTAATAACTGCAACATATGATATTTTAGGTCTTGCTACTTATTTTACAGTAGGAAAAGATGAAGTAAGAGCATGGACTTTTAAAAAAGGAATGAATGCTAAAGAATGTGCAGGTATAATTCATACTGATTTTGAAAAAGGTTTTATAAGAGCGGAAGTAATATCATATAATGATTTAATAGAATATGGAAGTGAACTAAAAGTAAAAGAAGTAGGTAAAGCAAGATTAGAAGGAAAAGATTATTTAATGCAAGATGGAGATATTTGTCATTTTAGATTTAATGTATAAAGGAGAAATAAATATGGAAAATAAAAAATTATTATTACAAAAAAAGAAACAATTATTAACATACTCTTTAGTTGCAGGACTAGGATTATCTACAGTTGGAGTAGTAGGATTATCTATATTAACAAGATGTGAGAGTAATTTTTCATATAATACAGACGATAATGGACAAATAGAAGTATCAGATCAAATTTCTTATAATAATTTAGTTAAATATGAATTTTTAGTTTTGCACTATCCAAATAATAATATGCAAATATATATGGCTCAAGAAAACTTTGCATATTATAGTGAGGAAAATTTTCACATACAATATTACGATATAGAAACGGATCAAAGAATACTTTATATAAGTAATGATTATTTTGAAAAAGATAATGGTATTGAATCATATGAAGAATTTAAAGTAGAAAATTTTATAATAGAGCATAAATATCAAAAAAGTGAATATACAATAGAAGATATAAGAAAATATATAAAAGAATTTAAAGAAGAATATCAAAATAATAAAAATAAGCAATTAATAAAAAAATAAGAAAAAAATTTACAAAATATAAAACATTTGATATAATACATACGAGTATTTAAAATACTCCTTACTCGAAAGAGTCATAAGTCCAAAAGGAGGTGTCGAAAATGAATAAATATGAAATTATGTTCATTGTTAAATCTGATATGGAAGAAGCAGAAATTAATAAAACTGCAGAGTCTTTAAAAAAAGTTTTAACATCAAAAAAAGCTAACATCATCGAAGAAAAATCCATGGGACAAAAAGAGTTAGCATATGAAATCAATAAATTCAAGACAGGTTATTATTTCTTATTTGTAGTTGAAGCATCAGCTGAAGCAATAGAAGAATTTAATCGTGTTGTTGGAATTAATGAATGTATATTACGCCATTTAGTAGTAAAAAAAGAAGATTAATAAAATAAGAAAGAGGTAATTGTCATGAATAAAGTTTTTTTAATTGGTAGATTAACAAGAGATCCAGAATTAAGATATACAGGAAGTAATGTAGCTGTCGCATCTTTTTCACTTGCTGTAAATAGAAATTTTACAAATCAAGCAGGAGAAAGAGAAGCTGATTTTATAAATATAGTTGTTTGGAGAAAACAAGCAGAAAATGTTAAAAATTATTTATCTCAAGGAAGTCAAGTAGCAATTGATGGAAGAATTCAAACACGCTCTTATGATGGTGAAGATGGTAAAAAAAGATATGTTACAGAAGTTATTGCTGATAATGTAGAATTTTTGGGAACAAAAAATTCAAATCAAGCAGCAACTCAAACAACAGAACCAACTCCATATGATTTTGGAAATGAACCAGAGTCAACAGGTACAAATGTAGATAGTAATCCTTTCGCAGATTTTGGATCTAGTATCGAAATTAGTGATGATGAATTACCATTCTAGAAGGAGGAAAAATAATGGCAGAATTTTATCGTAAAAAGAAAAAAGTTTGTATGATGTGCACTGGTAAAACAGTTGATTATAAAGATCCTGAAACATTAAGAAAATATATAAATGAAAAAGGAAAAATTTTACCAAGACGTGTAACTGGCAATTGTGCTCGTCATCAAAGATTCATTGCTCAACAAATAAAAAGAGCTCGCGCAATTGCTTTATTACCATATACAAAATAAAAGAGTTGAATTTCAATTCTTTTTTTGTATATATCGACAAAAAATGCATTTTATTATATAATTATGGTGGGAGATTTTCCAAGGAGGCTATCATGGAAATAATAAAGAAAAAAAAGAAATTATTAAAAAAAATAAAACATGCTAAGAAGATTTTTATTATGGCTCATAAAAATCTAGATTTAGATGCATTAGGTAGTTCTATTGGCTTATTTCAAATTCTAAAAAAGAAGAAAAAAAATTGTTATATTGTAATAGATGATAAAAATCATGAATTAGGTGTTGATAAAATTCTAAAAGAATTAGAAGGTTGTCTAAAAATTATAACAAGTGATAAGGTAGAACATATTTTAAATGGTAAAAATAAAAATAGTTTACTAATTATTTTAGATACAAATAAACATGAATTAGTACAAAGTGAATCTATTCTAAAATTATTTCCAGAAAAAGTTATTATTGATCATCATAGTTTAGGTAAAACAACAATTAAAGATGCTTTTATTATCCAAGATGAAAATGCATCTTCTACATGTGAAATGATAACAAGTTTAGTAGAAGCATATGATATAGAGTTAGATCCTTATTTTGCTACAATTTTACTTTCTGGAATTGTCTTAGATACTAACAATTTTACATTAAAAACAACAGCAGAGACTTTTTATTGTGCATATTATTTATCAAGTATTGGAGCATCTGCTAAAAAAGTTCAATATTTATTAAAACAAGATATTATAGAATATACAGAAAGACAAAAGTTATTAACAAGATTAGAAGTAATATCTGAAAAGATTGCATTTACAAAAGCTACTCCTTATACTATTTATCGTAAAGAAGATTTGGCAAAAATTGCAGATACATTATTATTCTTTAACGATATAGAAGCTTCTTTTGTTATTGGAAAAATAGATAAAGATACTATAGGAGTTAGTGCTAGAAGTTTAGGTAGTTTTGACATTTCAGCTATTTTAGCTAAAATAGGTGGAGGCGGAGACGAAGTTCATGGAGCTGTTACTATCAAAAATAAAAATATTAGCCAAGTAGAAAAAATGCTTAAAGAAGTTATAAAAAAACAAGAAGGTGAAAAATAATGCAAGTTATTTTTATAAAAGATTTGAAAAAGCAAGGAAAAAAGGGTGAAATAAAGACTGTAAAAGATGGCTATGCTCAAAACTTTTTAATAAAAAATGGCTATGCAGTTCCAGTTAATCAACACAATTTAAATGAATTAGAGAATCAAAATAAAAAGCAAGAGCAAGAAAATCAAAAAAATAAAGAAGAAGCTTTAAAATTAAAAGAAGAATTAGAAAAAATAGAATTAGAATTTATAGTAAAAACAGGAAAAGATGATAAAGTATTTGGTAGCATTAGTCCAAAACAGATCAAGGAACAATTAGAGCTTCAAGGATATAAAATTGATAAAAAACAAATAGAACTAATTGAAAGTATTTCTAGTTTAGGTTATCATAATATCAAAATTAATCTTTATGGTTCTATTTTTGCAAAACTAAAAGTTCATGTTGTAAAGTAGAGGTGATAATATGGCTATTAAGTCATTACCAAATAATATTGAAGCAGAAAAATCTGTATTAGGTGCATGCTTTCTTTCTAAATATGCTTTACAAAAAGCATGTGAGGAATTAACGGAAACATCTTTTTATAGTGAGCAAAATGCCAAAATTTTCTCATCATTATCATCTTTATTAGAGTCAAAAACTCCAATTGATATTACAACTGTAACTACAGATTTAAAAAATAAAAAAATATTAAGTGAAGTAGGTGGAGTAGAATATTTAACAGAAATATTAAATTTTGTTCCAACAGCAACTAATATTGATTATTATATAAAAAGTGTAGAAGATACTGCTGTTTTAAGAAAATTAATTGAAACAGCTACAGAAATTGCAAGTGAAGGATATGAAACAGAACAAGATATTAATGATACTTTAGATACAGCAGAGAAGAAAATTTTAAATATTGTTAGAACAAGAAAATCATCAGAGTTTAAATCAATTAAAGAAGTTTTAATAAAAACAGAAGCAGATTTAGAAAAACTTGCTGAATCAAAAGGCGAAATAACAGGTCTTGCTACAGGCTGGTATGATTTTGATAAACTAACAGCAGGTCTTCATGAAAATGAGCTTATAATCATTGCGGCACGTCCTGCCATGGGTAAAACAGCCTTTGCACTTAATATGGCAACACATATTGCAATGACTAGTAATAAATCAGTAGCCTTATTTAATTTAGAGATGGGAGCAGAACAACTAGCGTTACGTATATTATCATCTTTAGGTCAAATTGATGGATATAAAATGCGTACAGGTAATTTGTTGAATGAAGATTGGAAAAGATTAAATGAAGCAACATCTCAACTTGCTGATACTAATTTATTTATTGATGATACTCCAGGAATAACAATTGGTGAAATTCGTGCTAAATGTCGTAGACTTGCTAGTAGTGAAAAAGGCTTAGGAATTATTATCATAGATTATTTACAATTAATTTCTGGTGGCAAAAATTATGGAGCTAATCGTCAACAAGAAGTTTCTGATATTTCACGTAGTTTAAAGACTTTAGCAATGGAATTACATGTTCCTGTTATAGCTTTAGCTCAACTTTCACGTGGAGTAGAATCTCGTGAAGAAAAAAGACCAATTATGAGTGACTTACGTGAATCTGGATCTATTGAACAAGATGCCGACATTGTTGCTTTCTTATATAGAGATGATTATTATAATAAAGAAGCTCGTAAAGAAGATAATAGTAGTATTAGTGAATTAATAATTGCAAAACATCGTAATGGTCCAACAGCAACTATTGAGCTTTTATTTAAAAAGAATACTTCTACTTTTTTAAGTTTAAAAAAGGATGAAAAGGGAGTTGAATAAAATGGAGAAAAAAGTTTTATTTTATATTTTTATTTCAGCTATTTTAAGTTTTGGTATTATTTCTTATACAAATCCAAATTCTTTTCAAGAACCAAAAGAAGTTTATCGTATTTATCTTGAAGGAAAATCACTTGGACTTATTAATTCCAAAAAAGAATTAGAGGATTACATTAATGAAAAACAAAAAAGTATTAAGAAAAAATATAATGTAAAAAAAGTATATGTTCCAGAAGACTTAGATATTATAAAGGAAATAACTTATCATGATAAGGTATCATCTATTAAACAAATATATGATAAAATAAGAGATATTTCACCATTTACAATAGATGGATATACAACTACTATAAAAGGATTAACTAAAAAAAATAGTGATGGAAAAGAAGTTACAGCAAAAGATGTTATAATATATACTTTAAAAAAAGATACAGTAACTGATGCAATTACATCAACAGTAAAATCGTTTATTACTCAAGAAAAATATGATGACTATAAAAATGAAACACAGAAAGAAATTAAAGAAACAGGTTCAATTATTGAAAATCTTTATATAGATAATAATATTAAAATTAAAGAAAATAAAATTCCTGTAAATGAAACAATTTATGAGAAAAGCGAAGACCTAACTAAATATTTATTATTTGGAACAACAGCAGAACAACAAAAATATACTGTAAAAGAAGGAGATACTATTGAGGATGTTGCATTTAATAATAAAATTTCAACAGAAGAATTTTTAATTGCTAATACAGAATTTAAAGATAAAAATAGTTTATTATTTCCTGGACAAATAGTTACATTAGGAGTAATGCATCCTCAGTTTGATTTAGTAGAAGAAGATCATACTGTAGTAGATGTGGAAGTAAATTATGAAACAGAAACAAAATATGATAATTCTAAAAATGTAGGTTATAGTGTTGTAGAGCAAGCAGGAGAAAAAGGAAAAAATAGGGTTACTCAAAAAATTCAAAAGATTAATGGTGAAACAACAAATATTGTAACAGTAAATACTGAACAATTAAAAGCGCCAGTAAAAGAAATTGTAGTTAAAGGTGGAAGACAAGATTACTATGGATATGGTGGATCTGGATATGGATCTTCTGTTGCAACTTCAGGTGAATGGGGTTGGCCTGCTACTTGTACTTCTATTTCTTCACCGTTTGGTTATCGTTGGGGAGTTTTACATGATGGAACAGATATTGCTGGATGTGGATATGGTTCAAATATTTTCGCTGCTCAAGCAGGAACAGTTGTCCAAGTATCATATAAATATGATAATGGACGCTATATCATTATTAATCATAACAATGGCTTCTATAGTTTATATGCTCATTTAGCAGGTCAATCTGTTAGAGTAGGGCAAACAGTTTCTAAGGGACAAGTAATAGGAACAATGGGAAGAACTGGTTTTGCAACAGGTGTACATTTACATTTTGCTATTTGGAGAGGCTATCCGTATTATGGAGGAACAGTCTATAATGCGATGAGTTTTTATTAAAATGAAAGTACAAGTTTTAGCGAGTGGTTCAAAAGGTAATGTTGCTATTGTCTTATGTGATCAAACCAAATTAATAATTGACATGGGTATTTCTTATTTAACAGTAAAAAGAATGTTAGAAGAAAAACATTTAACTTTTGAAGATTTTCAAGGAGTTTTAATTACTCATAGTCATAATGATCATATAAAAGGTCTTGCCACTTTATTAAGTCACACTAAATTGCCAGTTATTATCCCTCAAGAAATGTATATTGATTTAGCCGACATTGTTCCAAAAAACAGATGCCAATTTATAGATGATAATTTTTCTATTGCAGATGTTGATATAGAACTTATTCATACATCTCATGATACTAATTATTCAGTTGGCTATATCATAAAGTATCAACAAAAAGAATTAGTATATGTAACTGATACAGGTTATATTAATAGAAAATTTCTAAATAAAATGGTGAATAAAGATATTTATATTATTGAAAGTAATCACGATGAAGTAATGTTGATGGAAGGTCCTTATCCTCGTTTTTTAAAAGAAAGAGTTATTAGTGATAAAGGACATTTATCTAATAAAACAACTGCAAGATATTTAAAATCATTAGTCGGAACTAAGACAAAATATATTATTTTAGCGCATATAAGTGAAAAGAATAATACTGAAGCCTTAGCATATCAAGAAACAAAAGGTGCCCTTCAAAATGATAAGATTGATATATTAATAGCTAAACAAAATGAAGAAACAAAATTAATTGAGGTATAAAGATGAAAATAATCTGTGTAGGAAAAGTCAAAGAAAAATATTTAATAGATGCTATCAAAGAATATGAAAAAAGAATTTCAAAATATACAAAGATAGAAATTATTGAAGTTAAAGATTATTCTATGACTGATATTAAAAAAGTATTAGATTTAGAGAAAAATGAAATTTTAAAACATATTTCAAATAAAGATTATATAATTACTTTAGAAATTGAAGGTGTAGAGTTATCATCTTTAGAATTTTCTGAGAAAATGAATACTATTATAAATCAAAGTAATGATCTTGTTTTTATAATAGGAGGAAGTTATGGTCTTTCTCCTTTAATAAAAGCAAAAGCAAAATATCATTTATCTTTTTCAAAAATGACTTTTCCACATCAATTATTTAGAGTTTTATTATTAGAACAAATTTATCGTTGTTATAAAATAATTAATAATGAAAGTTATCACAAGTAGGAGAATATTATTATGATAGGAAATGATTGGGATACATATTTAAAAGAAGAATATGAAAAAGAATATTTTAAAAAATTAATAGAATTTATTAATAAAGAATACCAAGATAAAAAAATTCATCCAAAAAAAAGCGAAATATTTAATGCATTTCGTTATACAAGTTATAAAGATACAAAAGTTGTTATTTTAGGTCAAGATCCATATCATGGTGAAAATCAGGCTGAAGGTTTATCTTTTTCTGTAAAAAATTGTGTACGTAAACCACCGTCTTTACAAAATATTTTTAAAGAGATGGAAACAGATTTAAATATTCCCTTTCCTACTACAAATTCTTTAATTCCTTGGGCTCAAGAAGGTGTTCTTCTTCTAAATACAGTTTTAACAGTAGTAGAAAATAAACCAGCATCTCATAAAGACGTAGGTTGGGAACAATTTACTGATGCAGTTATTGAAATATTAAATAAAAAAGAAACACCTATTGTTTTTATTCTATGGGGTAATTTTGCTAAAAGTAAGAAGAAATTAATTACAAATCAACACCATTATATTATTGAATCTGCACATCCATCACCATTTTCAGCACATAACGGTTTTTTTGGTAGTAAACCTTTTTCAAAAACAAATGCTTTTTTAAAATCAAAAGGATTAAAAGAAATTGATTGGAGAGTTTAAAGGTTAAAGCATATAATTATTTACGAATTGTAACTTAAAGTAGTTACAATTTTTTATATTAAAAAATAAAAACCTCATTTCTTTTAGTTAAGAAATGAGGCTATATAAAGTTTTATTTTTTCTTTTTTGTATTACTTTCTTTTAATATTTCAAATATCTCTCTTTTCTCATGAGGATAAAATTCTTTCTTTTTATAACCAAAAATGAAACGAATAATATTAGAAGGAAAAGCAAATATTAAACGATTATAATCAACAACTGTATCATTATAAAATTTAATTATACCTATTAATTGAATTTCATTATCATTATATTCATTTAAAATAGCTACTAAAGAATCACTTTTATATAATTTATCATAATCATCTAGTTTTTTAAATAATTGTTTAGAAAAGTCATTTAAAATATTATTAAATTCAAAATGATTAAGTTTTTCAATCTCTATATCATCAACTTCTTCTAAAAAATCTTTCAATTTTAATTCTTCCCTAATAATAGGAATACATCGTTTAATTAACTCAAATTTTTTTGTTAAATAAATTTCAATATTAGCTTCAGCCTCTCCTATTTTAACAATACATAATTGAAATTTATTATATATAATAACAATTATTAATAAAATAAAAGCAATAATTGTAATACTTCCTAAAATAATATAAAACATAATTATCAACTCCTATTATTAATTTATTATAACAAAATAATATAAAACTCTCAAGATAGGAGTGTTGATATTTTAATAGTTAGTATTTTAACTTTACAATTATATATAAAAATTAAAAAAAATGTATTGTTTTTATGGATTTATTTGTATAATAAAATAAGGTGATTATATGAAAGTAATATTAGGAGTTTCAAATAGGCATCTTCATTTAACAAAAGAAGATTATTATCAATTATTTCAAAAAGAATCTTTAGAGAAAGTCCATGATTTAGTTCAACCTCATCAATATTTATCTAACCAATTTGTTAGTATTCAAACACCTAAAAATAAAATAGATCATGTTAAAATTGTAGGACCATTTCGTAGTTATACTCAAGTTGAAATTTCTAAAACAGATGCTTATTTTTTAGGAATTAATCCACCTATTGTTGATTCTGGAGTATTAGATGAAGCTTCTGAAATAGAAGTTATAGGGCCATGTGGAATTATTAAGAGAAAATGTGTAATTATTCCAAATAGACATATCCATATGACTCCATTACAACAAGAAAAATTAGGTCTTAAAAATGTAGAAAAAGTTTCTGTTTTATTTTCAGGAGAAAAAGAAACTTTATTTAGTAATGTCAAATTAAAAGTAAGTCAAGAAGCCAATATTGAGCTTCATTTAGATACAGATGATGCCAATGCCGCTTTATTAAAAACAGGAGATTACGGTACAATTGTTACGAAGCAACAGAATTATTAAACTTTTCATCAAATACAGGATCAGCATTGGTAGGCTCTGTACCTTTTATAAAATACATAATCTTTTTTTGTGGATCTGAATCAACAGCAGGTTTACCCGAAATAGGATTTACAAGTACTTCAGAAATATTATCTGGTTTTTTATACCAATTATTTTCCTTATCTTTTAAATAATTTTCTATTGAATTTAGCCAAATATTTTGGGAATATTTATATTCACTACTTTTTAATTCTGTATTATCATCATAACCAACCCAAACAGCAGTTAAAATATCAGGATTAAATCCTATATTCCAGTTATCTGTAGAAGTAGTTCCACTTTTTAAAGCATAAGTATGAGTCATTTTGGAAGCTATTCCAATTGCTGTAGGATAATTATAGTCTATATAGGCTTTATCATAAGTAGCCGTGAGCATATTATTTAAAATAAAACATAAACTTTCATTTAAAACGGCAGATTTTACTTCTTTATATTCATACAAAATATTTCCATCTTTATCTTCAATTCTTTTAATAAAGTGAGGTTTTATCTTATAGCCAAGATTAGCAAAAGCAGAATAACCTGCAGCCATTTCGATAATATTAATTTCGTTAGTTCCTAATGGAAGGGATGGAACTTTTTGCAATGGAACTGTTATGCCAACTCTTTTAGCGACATTAATTAAGGCATCTTGACCTAAAAAAATATGAGTTTTTACAGCATAGATATTTTCAGAATAAGCAATTGCTGTTGCCATAGAAATTGGTTTGTTACCATATATATCATTATTATTTTTAGGAGAATAAGTTTGATTATTAGCTAAATTAAAAGTTGTTGCTTGACTGGTAAAAGACGTTGAAGAAGTAAAACCATTTTCTAATGCTGCATAATAAAGATATGGTTTCATTGTAGAACCAACTTGTCTTTTAGAATTAGTAGCTCTATTATAAGATGATTCGTTGTAATTTTTACCCCCAGCTAAAGCAATAATTTCTCCATTTGTTGGTTTCATCAAAACCGCAGCTGTCTGAATCTTAGATTCAGTAGGAATAGCTTCTTTAATGTTTTTTTCTAGATTATTTTGAGCATCTAAATCAAGTGTAGTATATATTTTTATTCCTTTTGTTTCACTTAATGATTTAGGAATATCACTAATTGTTTCTAATTCTTTCAAGACTGCATCATGAAAATACATAATAGTTTTTTCTTGACTTTCTTGCTTTTCACCAATAATATTTAATTTTTCATTATAAGCTTCATTTTTTTCTTCTTCAGTAATTATTTTGTTTTTAACTAAGGAGTCTAAAACCATTAATTGTCTTTTCTTTGCTGTTTTGAAATCAACAATTGGTGAATAATTAGCAGGAGATTTTGGAATTCCTGTAATAATAGCAGCTTCCGCTAAAGTTAAATCTTTAGCACTTTTATTAAAGTAAAACTTACTAGCATTTTCTATACCATACATACCATGACCATAATTAATAGTATTTAAATAACCTTCTAAAATTTCATCTTTAGAATAAGAATTTTCAATTCTTATGGTATACCACATTTCATCCCATTTTCTTTTCCATGTTTTCGAAAAATCCAAAAATAAATTTTTAGCGTACTGTTGAGTAATAGTAGAAGCTCCTTGTTTAGTAGAACCACTAGTAATATTAATCATACTGGCTTTTAATATTCTTAAATAATCAAATCCATGGTGTGAATAAAAATTTTTATCTTCAGTATAAATAGTAGAATCAATTACATAATTAGAAATTTGATCTAAACTAGTCCATTTTTTAGATTCATTACCTTCAAAGAATAAATTTTTCTTATTGTCATAGACTAATATATTATTTGCACTTCCAATCTCAAGTTTTGGACTAGAACGCAAATAAAGAAAAATCGCACCCTTAAAAACTAAGAAAACTATAAAAATTACAACTATTAATTTTGTAAAAGATTTAATAAATTTCATGCGATTCATCTCCTAAAGTTAGTATGAGGTCAAAAAAATAAAATATGTATGAAAATTTTATGTTTTATGATATAATTTGAAATGAAAATTTCAAGGAGTTAAAAAAATGAAAAAGAAAGCAAAAATATCTTTAAAAACAGCAGAAGAAGTTATACAATATGATATATTAATTGAACTAAAAAATAATAAAATTAATTATCAAGAACCAGATTCTTTAAAGACAAACGTATTATTAGATTTAAATACAAAAGTTCTTTTAAGAGATAATAAAGATATTTATTTAGAATATCGCTTTTTGAATAATGATGGAGATATTTATGTCAAAGACTTAAATAAAAATATTCATCTAAATTTAACTGATGTTAAATTAGAAGAAAGAAATACTTATATAAAAATACAATATAAAATAGATAATAAAGAATATATGTATGATATAGATATGGAGTGAATAGTATGAGTATCATAAAAACAGTAGAAAATGATATTAAAAAAATAATAAAAGATAGTGGATATGAAATAGAATCTTTTGT
This sequence comes from uncultured Bacilli bacterium, assembly GCA_947632405.1. Lineage (GTDB taxonomy): Bacteria > Bacillota_I > Bacilli_A > RF39 > UBA660 > UMGS995. Next base: position 91,347 of record CANRPE010000001.1, read on the forward strand.
TTTGCAACCATCTAATCGAAAAGATTTAGGTGATTATCAAATTAATGACTGTATGTCTTTAGCTAAAATTTATCATGAAAGTCCAATTAGCATAGCTGAAAAAATAAAGAAAGAATTAGAAAAAGATTTAAGATTTAAAGATATAAATATTGCTGGTCCAGGCTTTATTAATCTTAGTTTTTCTGATGATTTTTTAATTCAAGCTCTTAATCAGATGCATGATGATCTTAAAAGTAATATAGATCAACAAGAGTCAAAAACAATTGTATTGGATTATGGTGGCGCTAATGTTTCAAAGGCACTACATGTTGGTCATTTAAGAAGTGCAAATTTGGGAGAGGCTTTAAAACGTTTAGCTAGACTTTTAGGTCATAAAGTAATAAGTGATGCCCATTTAGGTGATTTTGGAAGACCACTTGGTCTTGTAATATTAGAAATAAAGAAAAGATATCCTAATTTAGCTTATTTTGATGAATCATATCAAGGTAATTATGAAGAAATAGAATTGCCTATTACAAATAAAGATTTAGAAGAAATATACCCTTATGCATCAACAAAAGCAAAAACAGATGAAGCTTACTTAGAAGAAGCAAGAATCATTACTACTAAATTTCAGCAACATGAACGTGGCTACTATGATATTTTAAAAAAGATAGTTGAAATTTCTAGAAAAGAAATAAAAAAAGTATATGACTTTTTAAATATAGAATATGACTTATGGGAAGGAGAAAGTGATGCCTCTAATTATGTTAATGAACTATTTCAAATTCTAAAAGATCAAGAATTATTAGTAGAGAGTGAAGGTGCTAAAATTGTTGAAGTAAAAGAAGAAAATGAAAATTCACCTATGCCACCATTATTGTTAGTTACTTCTAGTGGGGCTATCTCATATCAAACAACAGATTTAGCTACTATTTTAGAAAGAAAACATAAAATTAATCCAGATGAAATTTGGTATTGTGCTGATTTAAGACAACAACTTCATTTTGAACAAGTATTTCGTGCAACAAGAAAGGCTAAATTAGTAGATGACTCAGTAAAATTAGAATACATTGGCTTTGGAACAATGAATGGAAGTGATGGCAAACCATTTAAAACTAGAGATGGGGGAGTAATGTCATTAAAAAGTTTATTAGAATTGGTAAAAACAGAAACTAAAAAAAGAATAAATTATGATATTGTTCAAGCTCAAAAAGTAGAAGAAACAGCTAATATTATTACAGTTGCCACTATAAAGTATGCAGATTTCTTATCATTTCGTGGTACTGATTATATTTTTAGTCCAGAGAAATTTTCGGATGTTGAAGGAAAAACAGGACCATATATTTTATATTCTACAATTAGAATGAAATCCTTATTACTAAAAGGACAATCAGAAATTCAAGAAAAATCTTCTCGTATTAATAATAATATTGATCGAGATATTATCATTACTTTATTAAATTTACCTAATGTTCTTACAAAATCATATGAGATAAAATCATTAAATGATATTGCAGATTACTTATATACATTAACTAGTAAATATAATAAATTTTATGCTGAAAATAAAATATTACAAGAAGAAAATGAAGAATTAAAACAATCTTGGTTAGTATTAACTAAAACAGTTTATAACTTAAATTTATTATTATTAGATATTTTAGGATTAAAAGTTCCAGAAAAAATGTAAAATATATTGTAATTCAGTATAATATATGTTATAAGTTTATATGAAATTTAATTACTATCAAAAAGTAGTGTCTGAGCATATAATGCTTTAATTGAGGAGGATTTATATGAATATAAAAAAAATGCCAAAAGAAGAATTAGAATTACTATCTAATAAAGATATTACATATTATTTATTAGAAGATAGTAAGAAATCTATGAATACTGCAGAGTTATTTAAAAATATTATTAAACTATTAGGCTTACCAACTTCTAGTTTTGATTCTAAAATTGGTGATTATTATACTTCTTTAGCAACAGATAAAAGATTTATTTTATTAGAAGATGGAACATGGGATTTAAAAAGTCGTCATACTTCAGATAAAATTGCTAAAATAATTGATAATGACGAAGATGAAGATGAAGATAATGAAGAAGAAACAAAAGAAACTCCAGAAGAAGAAATAGAAGAAGATAACTATGATGATAATGACGATGATGATATCTACGAAGATAATGATGATGATTTAAAAGACTTAGTAGTAATTGATGAAGAAGAACTAGAATTAGAGCAATAATTCTAGTTCTTTTAAAATAGTAACAGTTGCGATAAGATATAGCATTATGATATAATAAATAACGAAAAAGAAAGGATCTGATATGATGATAGAGCGTCTAGAAGCAACATTACAGAAGTATCAACATATAGAACAAGAACTTACTAAAGAAGAAGTTCTTAGTGATATAACAAAAACAAAAGAATATTCAAAAGAATTAGCTGCCTTAGAAGATACTGTAAACTGTTATAAGAAATATAAAAAAGTAATAAGTGATATTCAAGAAGCAGAGGAAATGGTTAAAGATCCTGAACTTTCTGAATTTGCTAAAGAAGAACTTAAATCATTAACAGATCAAAAAGAAAAATTAGAACAAGAATTAGAAATTTTACTTTTACCAAAAGATCCAAATGATTCTAAAAATGTTGTAATAGAAATTCGTGGTGCAGCAGGTGGCGATGAAGCTAATATTTTTGCAGGAGATTTATTTAGAATGTACACAAGATACGCAGAAAGAAAAGGCTTTAGTTATAATGTTTATAACTCTATTGAAGGAACAGCAGGAGGATTTAGTCAAATAGAATTTATAATAAAAGGAGAAGGAGCTTACTCTTTATTAAAATATGAAAGTGGCTCTCATAGAGTTCAAAGAGTTCCTGTTACTGAATCTAATGGAAGACTCCAAACTTCAACTGCTACAGTTCTAGTAATGCCTGAAGTAGATGACGATGTTGATATTGTAATTAATCCAAATGATTTACGAATCGATATTTATCGTTCTAGTGGTTGTGGTGGTCAAGGAGTAAACACAACTGACTCAGCAGTTCGAATTACGCATCTTCCTACTAATACAGTAGTAACTTGTCAAAATGAACGAAGCCAAATTCAAAATAAAGAGCAAGCAATGAAAGTTCTAAAAGCACGCCTTTATGAACAACAATTACAAAAACAAGAAGAAGAACAAGGCATGATGCGAAGAAGTAAAATTGGTACAGGAGATCGTGCTGAAAAAATAAGGACTTATAATTATCCACAAAATAGAGTAACAGATCATAGAATAGGCTTTACAACTAAACAACTAGATCGAGTAATAGATGGTGATTTAGATGATATAATTAATGCCTTAATAACAGAAGATCAAAAACGTAAAATGGAAGGTTCATCAGAATAAATTTATAATATTATTTAATTATTTAAAATATTGGAGTAAGGAGAAATTATGCTAGTAGATGATTTAATCATATATGGAAAACAATATTGTCATTCCAATCATGTAAAATTATTATTAAGTGATTTATTAAATCTTAATCCTTTGGAATTATTAAATCATTTACATGATTATGTAGAAGAAGAAAAATGCAATTTTTTTAAAAAAGAAATTCAAGCATTAAGGGATGGTAAACCACTTCAATATGTAATTGGTAATGTTAATTTTTATGGTAATAAATTTATAATAAATGAAAATGTATTAATACCAAGATTTGAAACAGAAGAATTAGTTGAAAATACAATTAGATATATTAAAGAAATCTTTAACAATAAAGTAAAAATTCTTGATATAGGTTGTGGTAGTGGAGTAATTGGTTTAACTTTAAAACAAAAGTTTCCAACTAGTGAAGTAGATTTATTAGATATTTCAAAAGAAGCTTTAGAAGTTTCTATGAAAAATGCCAAAGAATTAAATTTAGAAGTTAATTTTATAGAAAGTGATACTTTTCCAACAGAATCTAAAAAATATGATGTTATTATCAGTAATCCACCTTATATTAAAGAAACAGAAGAAATAGAAGAAATTGTAAAAAATAATGAACCATCTCTAGCTTTATATGCAGGAATAGATGGACTAGATATTTATCGAAAAATATTTAAAAATATTTCAAAATATATGGCAGAAAGATGCCTAATAGCTTTAGAAATAGGTATGAGTCAAAAAGATGAAGTAATAGCTTTAGCTAAAGAGGCTTTAGGTGATATTATTATTACAGCTAAAAAAGATTTATCCCAAAAAGATAGAATGATTTTTATTTTAAAAAAATGAATAAATAAATACTTAGAAAACCACTATGATAATGAAAGGTGGTTTTTATTATGAAAAAGATAATGATATTATTATGTATATGTGTAATAATGATTTCTTTAAATAAAGAAAAGAACGAAGTACTTATTCCTGATGAAGCAATTAGATTTAGAGTAATAGCTAATAGTAATCAAGCAAAAGATCAACAAGAAAAGAAAAAAATAGCTAAACAATTATCATCTGATATTGAAAAAGTATTAACTAAAACAAAATCTATATCAGAAGCAAGAAAAACTTTACAGAATAATATTTCTCATTTTGAAGAATGTATCAAAAAAATAGAAACAGAAGATCAATATTATGAAAAGATTAATATAGATTATGGTAATCATTATTTTCCTCAAAAAGAATATAAAGGAGTTACTTATAAAGAAGGAGAATATGAATCTCTTGTTGTAACACTTGGGCAAGGGCAAGGAGAAAATTTTTGGTGCGTGTTATTTCCACCCCTATGTTTATTAGAAGCAGATGAACAAGAAACAGACGAAATAAAATATAGCTCCTTTATAAAAGAACTAATCGATAAGTATTTTTAAGAAATTAATATAATAAAATATAAAAGGTGATACTATGTCCTTTATTTTATTATATTTTTTTATGGCAATTGGTTTAAGTATGGATGCTTTTTCTTTATCTATTGTCTATGGAACTAATAAAATCGAAAATAAAAAAATAATTATTTTAAGTACTTTAGTAGGAATTCTTCATTTTATTATGCCTAATCTTGGAAATATATTAGGAAAAAGCTTTTTACATGGTTTTATTTTATATGGAGATATAATTACAGGAAGTGTATTTTTAATCTTAGGAATACAAATGATATTATCATTAAAAGAAGAAGGAGAAATTTATGAATTAAAAAATTATTTTGAATTATTTTTATTTGCTCTTGCTGTAGCAATTGATAGTTTTTCAGTTGGTATTGCTCTAAGTTTAAAAAATCATAATTTAATTTTAGCGGGTAGTATTTTTGCTATTATTAGCTTCTTTTTCACAATAACAGGATTATTTTTAGGTAAAATTTTAAGTAATAAAACAGGTAAAAATAGTAAGATTTTAGGAATTATAATATTATTTATCTTTGCTTTTAAATATCTTTTAGGAATATAATTGACGAAAATACATATTTTTTCTATAATTATTTCAGGTGAGTTATTATTTGTAACTACTTTCATAATTAGTAATAAAATATAAAGAACAAGTAGTGAGGTATAAAATGAAAGCATTAGAAATAAATGGAAATCATGAATTATCAGGAACAATTAGGATAAGTGGTGCTAAAAATGCATGTGTAGCAATTCTGCCTGCGGCAATATTAGCAGATGAAGAAGTAACAATTTGTAATATTCCTGAACTTACTGATACAGATGCTCTATGTGAGATTTTACAATCATTAAATGTAGAAGTAAAAAGAGCAAGTGAAAGTATTATTATAGATCCTTCAAAGATGAAAAATACTGAAATTACAGAAAACTATTCTAAAAAACTAAGAGCATCCTATTATTTTATGGGAGCATTACTTGGAAAATATAAAAAAGCTGCAATGTATTTTCCTGGAGGTTGTTCTATAGGAGCAAGACCAATAAATTTACATTTAAAAGGTTTTGAAGCCTTAGGTGCAACAGTAACAAATGATAAAAATAAATATATTGTTGAGGCACAGGAACTAAAAGGAGCAAATATATATCTAGATTTTGCTTCAGTAGGAGCTACAATTAATATTATGTTAGCAGCAGTAAAAGCAAAAGGTAAAACAATAATTGATAATGCTGCAAGAGAACCAGAAATAGTTAATATAGCTACATTTTTAAATAACATGGGTGCAAAGATAACAGGAGCAGGAACTTCTACTATTAAAATAGAAGGAGTTGAATATCTTCATACCTGTTTTCATGAAATAATCCCAGATCGTATTGAAGCTGGAACATACACTATTATTGGAGCACTATGTGGCAACAGATTAAAAATAGATAATATTATTCCAGAACATTTAGATTCTTTAATATCAAAATTAGAAGAAATAGGAGTAGATATAGAAATAGGAGCAGATTATTTAATTGTAACTAAAAAGGAAAACTATAAACCAACTAAAATAGAAACAGCTGTATATCCTGGATTTCCCACAGACTTGCAACAACCTTTGACAGTATTACTGACACAATGTAATGGTAAAAGCAAGGTTATAGAAACTATCTGGGAAAATAGATTTATGCATATTCCTCATTTAAATAATTTAGGAGCAGATATAACAGTAAAAAATCAAACAGCAACCATAATAGGTCCAACAAAATTAAAAGGAACAAAAGTAATAGCAACAGATTTGCGTGCAGGAGCAGCCATGATAGCAGCTGCCTTAATATCAGAAGGAACAACAGTTATTATCAATATTGAACATATCCTAAGAGGCTATGAAAATATAGTAGAAAAACTAAAAGATGTTGGTGCTAAAATAGAGAATAAAGAAATATAATAATTATATAGCTTTATTCTTTTTTTTGGAGGCATAATGAAAAAATATTTAAAAATAATTTTTCTATTTATAATAATTATTGCTATTTATATTATCTATAATCAAGAAAATAAAACAAAGATTACTTATATTTCAATAGGCGATGGTTTTGCTGTTGGTTTAAATTCATATCAAGAACCATCATATGGATATGATGATTATTTAAAAGATGAACTTAGTCAAAAAAATCTCTTAAATAACTATTATTCATCTTTTTCTTATAATGATATGAGAATAAGTGATTTGCATAAAGATTTACTATTAAATGCACATGATGAAGACAATAATAATATTAGACAAGCATTAAGAGAATCAAATCTTTTAACTATCTCTGTTGGAATAAATGACTTAATTTATCAAATGACTATAAATTCACCTCTTACAGAAACAAATATAAATAAAATATTAACAGAAATTGTGGATAATTTGGCTATCACTATCGATGAAATTAAACATTATTATAAAAATGATATCTATTTAGTAGGTTATTACAATTTTTATCCACATAATTCTGTGGAAAGAAAAATTTTAGATAAATTAAATAGTGAATATAAGGAATATTGTACTAAAAATAATATCTATTTTGTGGATAATGAAAATTTAAATTCAAATTTAGATCAATATTTAGATAATCCTAATAGTATTTACCCAAATGTAAGAGGCTATAAAAAAATTTATTCAAATATATCTTCTAAATTAAATTATTGATATAATCTTTTTTTATGACATTCTAAGATTTGCAAAGAATAAAATTTTGTGCTATAATAAGGAACATTGGAGAGAGATGAGATGACATTAACATTAGGAGAATTTATATTTACAATCATTGATTATGAAGAAGTATCAGTATTACCTAATAATATTGCAGTAGGTAATGTATTAAAAGTACGTATTAAAGGTGATATTAGTAAAGATAATGAAGAAGGTGGATATTTATATTTACCAAAGGGAACAAAAATATTACCTCATAAGCATATTGATGATAGTTAAACATACGAGGTAATATATGGTAGAGTAATAATAAATGGAGAAGAAGTAAATAACAATATATGTGTACCCGGAGAAGAACATTCAATTGATAGGGTTATAGAACCATCTTTAATTAAATATCATAAAACAAAAGTGTTAAGAAAAGACAAAAAAACAAGTGAAAATCCTAAATGTTACAAAAAAACTTGCTAAAAGTTTGAAAACTTGTTATACTAATAACGCATTGAATTACTATGACTTAAAAAAGTCATGGCGGAAGGAGAGAAGAATATGAAAGTAGGAATACATCCAGAATATATGGATTGTACAGTTACTTGTGCATGTGGAGAAACATTTAAAACAAAATCAAATAAACCTGAAATTAATGTAGAAGTTTGTTCAAAATGTCATCCTTTTTATACTGGAAAGCAAAGAGGAGCATCACGCGCAGGTCGTGTAGATAAATTTAATAAAAAATATGGATTTACTCAAGATGAAACAGCTGCTTAATAAGCAGTTGTTTTATTGATTTCTACTAAAAATAATATTATAATTATATAAAATAAAGGAGGAATTAGTATGGTAATTGCTATTGCAAGCGATCATCGAGGAGTTGAATATAAAAAAGAAATAATAAATTATTTAACAACAAAGAATTATCAAATACTAGATTGTAGTAAAGAAAATACTCCAACAGATGATTATCCAGATTTTGCATTTAAAGTTTGTGATAAAGTAGTAAATAAAGAAGCAGATATAGGAATATTAGTATGTCGAACAGGTATAGGAATGTCAATTGCTGCTAATAAAGTAAAAGGAATTAGATGCGCTAAAATAAATTCTGTAGAAGATGCTATTTTAAGTAGAAATGATAATGGAGCAAATGTAATGACTTTTAATTATACAGATAATATGGAAGATATAAAAAAATATATTGATGCTTTTATAAATGCAGAAGTAATTAATGATGAAAGACACCAAAGAAGGGTAAATAAAATAATAAAATACGAGGAAGAACATCTATGACAGGTAAATTTTTCTTATATATTATAGTAACTATATTAGTAATTTGGGCAATGGATTCAATTAATATTAATCAAATTTTTAAAAAAAATAAAATAATTCAAGCAAGATTATTTTACTTTTTTCTGGGAATTTCTCTTATTTATTTAGTTACAAACTTTTTTATGGATTTATTTAATTCTATAAATTTTTTTTAAAAAAAGTATAAATCTTTTTTTTTGGTTCAAACTTTTAATGAGGTGAAGAAAATGAAAAAAAGATTAAGACTAAAATCTTATATAATTCCATGTCTATATGTTGTATTATTTTCATCTATTATCATAGGCGCTGCATTAATTACAAAAACATTAAAATCAACTGAAGAAATAATTCCACCAGATTATACTTATGTTTCAAGTATTATTCTGAGTAAAGATATTCCTGTACTAAATGAAACAGTAAAAATGTTAAAACCATATACAAATGAAAATGTTAAAGTAGGAAAATCTTTTTATGATTATAAGGCAGAAAGCAAACAACAAGAAAATGCTATTACTTATTATAATGGTAGTTATATTCAAAATTCAGGAATTGATTATACTTTAGATGATAAATTTGATGTAGTAGCAGTATTAAGTGGTACAGTAGTTAATGTAAAACAAGATGATATTTTAGGAAATGTAGTAGAAATTAAACATGATAATAATTATATTACAACATATCAAAGTTTAGGTGAAGTGTCTGTAAAAAAAGATGATATGGTAACTCAAGGACAAGTTATTGGAAAAAGTGGTTCAAACAAACTAGATAAAGATATGGGAAATCATTTACATTTTGAAGTATATGTAGATGGTCAAGTAGTAGATCCAAATCTTTATGTAGATAAAGAAATAAAAAAGGGGCAATAATATGTCTTTTTTTTTGAAATTTTAGCATAATATTAACTAAAGATTTTTATTTATTTAAGAAACTTACAAAAAAATTAAAAAAAAACTATAAAACTTTAAAAATATGGTAAAATATATAATGATTAGAAAAGGAAGTGATTTTGATGTTATCAAAAGATATAGGAATTGATTTAGGAACAGCAAATGTATTAATATACATCAAAGGTCAAGGTATTGTATTAAATGAACCTAGTATTGTTGCAATTGATACGGAAACAAAAAAAGTAATTGCTGTAGGAACAGAAGCAAATGAAATGTTAGGTAGAACACCAGGAAAAGTACGTGCTATTAAACCTATGAAAGATGGAGTAATAGCAGATTTTGAAGTTACTGAAATAATGTTAAATTCATTTATAAAAAAAGTTAAAGCAAAATCATTTTTAACAAGACCAAGAATTTTAATTTGTTGTCCTTCCAATATTACTCAAGTAGAAAAAAATGCAATTAAAGAAGCAGCTGAACGAACAGGAGCTAGACGGGTCTTTATTGAAGAAGAACCAAAAGTTGCAGCCATAGGTGCAGGAATGGATATAAGTAAACCTAGTGCTAATATTGTAATTGATATCGGTGGAGGAACAACAGATATTGCCGTTTTATCTTTAGGAGATATTGTTACTAGTTCTTCTATTAGAGTAGCAGGAAATGTGTTTGATCATGATATTATTAAATATATTCGTGATAAATATAAGCTACTAATTGGTGAAAGAACTGCTGAAAAAATAAAAATTGATTTTGCATGTTGCTATAACCCTGATAAAAAACTAACATTGGATGTAAAAGGAAGAAATTTAATTACAGGTCTTCCTCATATGATTTCTATTACTCAAGCAGAAACAGAGGAAGCTTTAAGAGAAAGTATTTATAAAATTATAAAGGCAGCAACGACAGTTTTAGAGCAAACACCACCTGAATTATCTGCAGATATTGTAAATAAGGGAATTGTATTAACTGGTGGAGGAGCAATGTTAAAAGGTTTAACAGATTTGTTAGCAAAAGAATTAGATGTTCCTGTTTTGATAGCAGATTCTCCCCTTACATGTGTAGTAGAAGGAACAGGAATTTTATTAGAAAAACCAAATGAATTAGAGGAAGATTAATCATAATCTTTTTTTCTTTTCTAAAATATTAAAATTTGGTATAATGAAATTGAAGTGAGGATACATTATGAAAAATGAAATTTATAATGCATTAACAATTGTTATAGTAACATTTATATTTTCAGCTATTATTATGCAATTAATGAAAAAAGTTGCTTTTCACATAGGAGCTATAGATATTCCTAGAAAAGAAGAAGGACATAGGCATATCCATAAAAAAACAATTCCCAAATTAGGTGGAGTAGGAATTTATTTAAGTTTTCTTTTTGGATATATGCTTTTTGGAAAAGAAAGTATTCAGATGAATTCAATCTTAATTGGTAGTTTTATTATGATTTTAGCAGGTATTATAGATGATTTAAAATCAATTAGAGCCTATCAAAAATTACTTTGTCATATTGCGGCAGCATCAGTAATTGTTTTCTATGGAGGAATTTTATTAAATAATATTACAGCATTTGGCTTTTCCTTTGATTTTGGAATTTTTGCATATCCTTTAACAATTTTATTTATAGTAGCTTGTTGTAATATTATTAATTTAATAGATGGTTTAGATGGTTTAAGTGGAGGAATCTGTAGTATTTTCTATTTAACAATAGGAATAATTGGTTTTTATCAAGGTCGTAGTGGCAGTCTTGTTATGATTTTAACATTTATCATGTTAGGTTCAACTCTTGGCTTTCTTTTACATAATTTTTATCCAGCAAAGATATTTGCCGGTGATTGTGCTACATTTATGGGATTTATTATTTCTATTATTACATTATTAGAATTTAAAGGTCCTGCATTAACATCTTTATTTGTACCATTATTATTATTAGGAATTCCAATTTTAGACACAGCTTTTGCTATTATTAGAAGAATCCTCAAGAAAAAACCAATTTTTTCAGCAGATAAGGAGCATCTTCATCATCAATTATTAGGAATGAATTTTTCACAAAGAACAACAGTTTTAATTATATATGGAATGAATCTTTTATTTGCCACGGCATCAATTTTATATACATTAAAAGATCAAGAATTAGGTAAAATTATTTATATTATAATATTCTTTATTTTCCTTTGGTTTATTTTACATACTAGTATTATTTCAGATAAAAATCCTAAAATTACTAGAAAAATAGAAGAAAAATTAAAATTCACAAAAAAAAGTAAATAAGGCAACTTCATTAGAAGTTGCTTTTTGGTTAATAATTCGTCATTTTTGGAAAATTATGGTAAAATTAGAAAATGGTGATAGTATGATAAATTTTATAATTTGTGAAGATGAGAAAACACTAAGAGAATCAACTAAAAATACAATTTTTAGTTATATGATGAATCATGATATTGACTACAAGATATATGAATTTGAAGGTTATGATAAAAACTTTGAAGATATGGTAAAGAAAGATATAGGCTTTAAAATTTATTTCTTAGATATTGTAACTAAATGTGGTTCAGGAGTTGATGCTGCTAGAATCATAAGAGAAAAATATGATGATTGGGTATCTGCTATTATTATGATTACATCTCATCAAGAATATAAATATGAAGCTTTATCTAGTAGACTGTTTTTACTAGATTTTGTAAATAAATTAGATAATTGTAGTAAGAAAATTAGAGAAGATATTGCTATTGCTATGAAAACATATGATAAAAGATATAAAATGCTAAGTTATGAATATAATCATACTTATTATAAATTAGAATATAGACAAATTATTTATATTGAGAAAGAACCAGATAGTAAAAGATGTATAATTAAAACAAAAGAAAATTCACAATTAATTCCAGGAACATTAAATGAAGTATATAAGTTATTAGATGATAGATTTTTTAAAGTTCATAAAAGTTTAATAATAAATTTAGATGAAATAGCAAGATATGAAATTAGAAAGAATAAAATTGTATTTAAAAATGGTGATCATACTCATTTAATTTCAAGGAACAATAAAAAGGAGTTGATTAAACGTGTCTGTGCCCGTAGTTAAATTAATATGTTCTATTATGATGGCAATTATAGGACTAATTTTTATTAAGAAAATAAGTGGAAGTAACGAAAATTTATTAAAATTAAGAAATCTTGCTTTAATGTTATGTTTAATAATATTACCAGGTGTTATTTATAATTTAAGTTATAGCTATATTTATTCAATTGTATTTTATATTATTACTATAATAACATATAAACAAATATTAAATATTAGTTATACAAAAGCAACAGTGTCTTGTGGAATTATGTTAATTTACATTGCAATATTAGATTTTTTATCAATGTGCTTTGTAGTTGCATTTATTCCAATAGAAATAGCTAGAAATACATGGTATATGAACATTATTATAAATGTGGTTTTTTGTATTATTTTATTATTTACATGTTATAAAACAAAATTAGGAGTAGTACTTACAAAATTAATTAATAAGATTTCAGAAAAGAAACAAACAAAAATAGTTATTTTCTTTATTCTAATATTAATAGCTATGAGTATAGTATTATCACTATCAAGCCGAAAAGTTACTATTTCAGAAATGTTTAGCACTAACTTTCTATTATTTATTATTTTCTTCTTATTAATAATTATTTTATTTACTGAAAGAAATAGTTATGATAAATTATCCGATGAATATGATAGTTTATTCGAATATGTCAAAATTTTTGAAGATTGGATTGAAAAAGAAAGATTTATTAGACATGAATATAAAAATCAGTTAGCTGTATTATTTGCTATGACAAAAGAGAAAAAGGTAAAAGATAAAATTAATAGTATTATTGATGAAACAATTGATATTGATAAAGATATGATTCAATCATTGACAGGTTTACCAAATGGTGGTTTAAAAGGTTTGCTTTATTATAAAATTGCTGTAGCAAAAAAGAAAAAAGTAAATATTGAAATAGATGTAAATAGTAAAGTAGAAAAATTACTTAAAAAGCTAGATGATAATCAAATAACTATTCTTTCTAAATTAATAGGTGTTTATTGTGATAATGCAATTGAAGCATCATTAGAAACCAAGAAAAAGATTGTTTCAATTGAAATTTATAGTTTTGATAAGAAAATTAATATTGCCATTAGTAATACATTTGATAAAAATAAAGATATTACTAATCGAAATGAAAAAGGCTTTTCAACAAAAGGTGAAGGTAGAGGTAATGGATTATATTATGCAACTAAAATTTTAAATAAAAATAAATGGATTAAAGAAAATCAAAAAATTGTAAATGATATTTATATAGAAAAATTAGAAATAACTTTATAAAAAAATCCTGAATTTGTAATTTCAGGATTTTTATTTATAATTAATCATCAAAACTATTTAATGCTTTTGGTTCATCAAGAACAAACCATACACATCCCATGCTAGCAGCTCCTGTAGCAAGTAATGCGATTGCACTAACGAATGCAGCAATTTTCTTTGTCATACTTCTACTCCTTTCTTCTTCTTATTTATTATAAATATCAATAATGATATTTATACATTATTATAATTATTAAAAGGTTGCTTTAATAATTTATACATAATAGGATTAACCATGATTGCTTCAATAATTACACTTATAATAAATATAGAAGCTAAACTTTTATTCTTAATATATAAAGCAATAACAATATATATAGCAGCTAATAAGATAGTAGCAATTTTTCTAAATATTCTCTTTTTCTTATTCTTTAAAGGTCTCTTAATTGTATCAGCAGGAGCAAATAATAAGAAATTAATAATACAAACTATACCAATCATAAGAATACTAAAGTTAGTTATATTAATATTTAATAATATATATGGTAAAACGATAAAGCATATAATTGAGGAAATTAAACATTCACTACTTTTTCTAGCATGTATACCGAATCCAAAATATCTTAAAAAATTAAATAAAATTAAAATATAAAAAACTTCTTTTAATATTCCTAATATTATTGCTAGAGCAATAATAATTATCATCTTTGTAATTGTTAAATAAATACCTTCTAGCCCATATTTTAGTTTTTCAATATCATCAGTAGAATAATTCTGATATTTTAATAAAAAATTAATTGTTTTATCTAATACTATTTCTTTCAATGTTTACCTCCTATTACTAGTTTAGAATAACACAACTAATATTTTTAGAAAAAATAATACTTTAAAATGATTTTTTCAAAGAAATAATTTAAAATATTTGTCGAAATTTGTAGAAAATTTAACCAAAAAAAGATACAGATATACATTTTAAGGAAATTTATACTTCTCTATACATAAACTGCTAAAATAATATCACTTGGCCAAAAAAGTCAAGAATAGTGTTAAGAAAAGAGGTGCGATGTGATAGCAAAAGTGAAGTGGTTCAATAATGAAAAAGGCTATGGATTTATTGAATACAAAGAAAATGAAGATATTTTTGTACATTATTCAGCAATTGAAAGCGATGGATATAAAACACTTTCAGAAGGACAATATGTTGAATTTAATTTAGTAGAAACTAGTAAGGGATATCAAGCATTAAATGTAAAACTTGTTAAAGAACCAGCTATGTCGAAATAGATGGTTTTTTTAATACATATATGATATAATCAAATTAGGAGGTGCTTGTTGTGGAAATTATAATTCGTGGAGATAAAATAAAAATAACAGATGCAATGAAGAACTACATAGAAGAAAAAATAGGAAAGTTAGATAAATATCTTGAAAATAGTGATGATATACGTTCAAGTGTAGTTGTTAAAGTGAAGAATCACTCACAAATAGTAGAAATAACAATACCATTAAAATCATTTATTTTAAGATCTGAAGAAGTTCAAGATGATTTTTATGCAGCAGTAGATAAAGCTGTTGATAAACTTGAAAGACAAATTAGAAAAAATAAAACTAGATTAATGTCTAAACAAGTTAAGGGTCATGATTTTTCATTTGAACAATTTGATTCTATTACTGATAATGAAGATAAAATAATAAAAAGAAAAAAAGTAGAAGTAAAACCAATGAATGAGGAAGAAGCAATTATTCAAATGGAACTTCTAAATCATCAATTCTATATGTATAAGGATAGTGAAACAAATAGTCCAGTTGTTATCTATAAAAGAAAAGATGGAGGATATGGAATAATTGAATCTGAATAAAAAATAAAAGAAACTATAAAAAAGTATTATCAAAAATTATAGTTTTTTTTATTTTAAACAGGAATATATACAAGTTATTTATCACAATGAAGTTAAGAAAGTGGAAAAGAATTTAAAGCTAGATAAAATTAATTATAATACTTTTATTCTTTATTCTTTTTTGATACAATAAGTAATTAGGAGATGGTATTATGGGTTTTTTAAGAAAAATGTTTGACCATGAATATAAAGAATTAAAAAGATTTACTAAAATAGCAGATGAGATAATGAATTTAGATGAAACGATGTCTAAACTTACTGATAAACAATTGCAAGCTAAGACTGCTGAATTTAAAGAAAGATTAAAAAATGGTGAAACTCTAGATGATATTTTAGTAGAAAGTTTTGCTGTTGCTCGAGAAGCATCATTTAGAGTTATAGGAGAAAAACATTTCTATGTTCAAATTTTAGGAGCTCTAGCAATTCATTATGGCAATATAGCTGAAATGAAAACAGGTGAAGGAAAAACTTTAACTTCAGTTTTACCAGCTTATTTAAATGCCTTAGAAGGAAAAGGTGTTCATATTATTACAGTAAATGAGTATTTAGCAACTCGTGATGCTGAGTGGATGGGTGGAATTCATAGATTCTTAGGTTTAACAGTAGGAGTAAATACAAGAGATTTATCTTCAAAAGAAAAGCAAGAACAATATAATTGTGATATTACTTATTCAACAAATAATGAAATAGGATTTGATTATCTTCGTGATAATATGGTTGTTAGAAAAGAAGATAGAGTTCAAAAACCATTAAATTTTGCAATTATAGATGAAGTAGATTCCGTTTTAATTGATGAAGCACGAACTCCCCTTATTATTTCTGGAGGAGAGATGGCTAGTGCAAATTTATATATTGATGCAGATAAATTCGTTAAAAACTTAAAAGAAGAAAAAGAATACATTTATGATGAAAAGACAAAAGCTGTCACATTAACAGATGAAGGAACAACTAAGGCTGAGAAAAATTTTCATATATCTAATCTTTATGAAGTAGAAAATGCAACTTTAGTTCACTATATTAATCAAGCTTTACGTGCAAATTATGCTATGAAAAAGGATGTAGATTATGTAGTTCAAGATGGAGAAATTGTTATTGTTGATCAATTTACTGGGCGCTTAATGAAAGGACGTGCTTATTCAGATGGATTACATCAAGCAATAGAAGCAAAAGAAGGAGTAAATATAAATCAAGAAACAAAAACTTTAGCAACTATTACTTTCCAAAATTTATTTAGAATGTATAAGAAATTATCTGGAATGACTGGTACTGCAAAAACAGAAGAAGAAGAATTTAGAAATATTTATAATATGTATGTAATCGAAATTCCAACAAACAAACCAGTTATTAGAATTGATGAACCAGATTTAGTATATGCTACTAAAGAAGCAAAATATAAAGCAATTATTCAATTTGTAAAAGAAAGATACAACATGGGACAACCAGTATTAATAGGTACTATAGCAATTGAAACTAGTGAATTAATTAGTAAATTATTAAAACAAGCTCATATTCCTCATGAAGTACTAAATGCAAAAAATCATGCTCGAGAAGCAGAAATTATTTCAAAAATTGGACAACATAAATCTGTTACTATTGCTACAAATATGGCAGGACGTGGAACTGATATTAAATTATCTGATGATATTAAAGCTTTAGGTGGATTATGTGTAATTGGAACAGAACGTCATGAATCACGTCGTATTGATAATCAGTTAAGAGGTCGTTCTGGAAGACAAGGAGACCCTGGTTATACTCAGTTTTTTGTATCAATGAAAGATGATTTAATGATTCGCTTTGGCTCAGATAGAATTGGAACAATGATGGAATCCATGGGTTTAGGTGATCAGGCTATAAAAAGCAAGACATTTACTAAATCAATAGGAACAGCTCAAAAACGAGTAGAAGGTAATAACTTTGATATTCGTAAACAATTATTACAATATGATGATGTTATGAATAATCAAAGAGAAATTATGTATGAAAAAAGAAATGAAATTTTAGATGCAGAATCTATTCATGAAACTGTCCTAGAAACATTTAAAAATCATATTACAGATTTAGTAAAATCACATATAGCACCTGAAGGATATTTAACTAATCAGGATATTGAAGATATTGTAGATTTTACAAATGAAAATTTATTAAAGAAGGATATTAAAAAGTCACTAATATCTAACTTAGAAGAAGATAAAATAATTAAAAAGTTACATAAATTAGTTGTAGAAGAATATGAAGAAAAAATTTCAAAAATTCCTAAAGAAGTAACTGATGAATTTGAAAAAGCGATTTCTTTACAAGTAATAGATCATTATTGGATGGAACATATTAATACTATGTCTCATTTACGTGAAGGAATTTATTTAAGAGGATATGCTCAAGAAGATCCATTACGTGCTTATACAATGGAAGGATTTGATTTGTTTGATGATATGGTTCAAAAAATTGATAAAGATATTTCAACATTCTTACTAAAATCAGAAGTTACACAAAATATAGAAAGAAAAGAAGTTAGTAAAACAAAAATAACAAATGAAAGTTCTTCAACAACAAAGCCAAAACCAAAAAGAGTAAATAAAATTGGTAGGAATTCCCCTTGCGCCTGCGGAAGTGGAAAAAAGTATAAAAACTGTTGTGGTAAATAAAATAGTAATCCCTTATAAATAAAGGAATTATGAAAAATGGCAAAATCAAGAAATTTGTCCACGGTGGTCAAAATGTCCACAATTCGTC
>CANRPE010000002.1 GCA_947632405.1 uncultured Bacilli bacterium
TGAAATAATTAGCATTATCGACAATTTAAATTGAAATGGGTACCTATTTGGGTACCTAATACATATATAAATAGCCCATATACCTTATTATTCCAACAAAAATGGAGCCTTTCGGCTCCTTCAGGGGGTTCGGTTGAATATACACTCATCCTATATAACAATGAGTGATATCAGCATGATATTTATATCATCATGCAACTTAATCATAAATTATAAATGCAAAATTGTCAATCAATATTTATAATTTATTTTAATTTTTTATTAACTAACAAGGACTTTTTGTTTTAACTCTTTTGTTGCTTTTTGTTTTCGTGATTTTTCACTTAAATAAGTAGCAACATAAAATGCAGCATCTAATACTGTTGGATTCATTTCATTTTTAAAAACTTCCGTATAAATACTTTCCTTTACATTTTCTTGACTTCTACTTTGATGAAATTGTTCTAATGATTGATGTAACTTTGGCATACCATTTTCATAACAAAAATATGCTAATTCAACATAAATATAACTATTTTTATTGTGTACTAAATTATAAACTTCTTCTTGAGTCATTCCGCTACCTAAACAATCCAAAGTTTCTATCACCACATCTGCAAATATCTTTCTTCCTTCTTTCGATATATCATATCCTAATTTAGTCAATACTTTTTCTAGTTCTCTTAACTGTTCATCTTGTTGTTGATTCACGAATATTTCTCTCCTTTCTTTGTATTATATTCACATTTTCGAAAAAAAAACACATAATTTAAAATGTAACTATACACTAATTTTACTTATGCAAAATTATATTGTAATTTCAGTATAATCACACTATAAATAAATGTTTATATACTCTCACCGCGTTTTAATATATCACTATATACATATAAAGTCAACTACTAACTGTGAATAATTGATGAAACTAATTTTTCTTTTATCATATTTTCATTATTATTAATTTCTTTTAAAAGATATTTTTCAGAATCTTTTTTTGCTTGTAATAATATTTTATAATCATCTCGTGGATTTGCAATTTTAAATTCCATATCACCGCTTTGTTTCGTACCAAATAAATCTCCATGCCCTCTTAATTTAAAATCTTCTTCACTGATAACAAAACCATCATCTACTTCTTTCATTATTTCTAAACGTTTAGTATCACTATCACTAATTAATATACATTGAGAAGCGTCACTACCTCTCCCAACTCGGCCACGTAATTGGTGAAGTGTCGAAAGACCAAAGCGATTGGCATCAAATATTACCATTGTCGTTGCATTAGCAACATCCACACCTACTTCAATTACTGTTGTAGATATTAAAATTTGAATACTTCCTTGAACAAATTCTTGCATAATTAAATCTTTAGCGCCACTTGCCATTTTACCATGAATAATATCGATTTTATATTTTTTACCAAATGCTAACATCATTTGATCTTTTAAATTATAAACCGTCACTATACTTTCATTTTCACTATCTTCAATCAATGGTGCAATAACATAAACTTGATGATTTTGCTTCAATTCATCTAACATCATTTGCAAAACATCTTTTATTTCATTATTACTCTTTACATATGTTTTGATAGGTTGTCTACCTTTTGGTCTTTCTTTAATAATTGACATATCCATATCACCATAAATTGTTAATGCATAGGTTCTAGGAATTGGAGTAGCACTCATATATAAAATATCTGGCTTAATTCCTTTATTTTGTAAATTTTCACGTTGATTTACTCCAAAACGATGTTGCTCATCAGTAATAACAAGACCTAAATTACTATATTCGACTTCTTCTTGAATTAAAGCATGAGTTCCAATTATCATATCAATTTTTCCATCTTTTAATTCTTGATAAATTCTTTGTTTTTCTTTTTTTATAGTAGAACCTGTAAGTAATTCTACAGATACTTTCTTATCTTTTAATAATTGTTTTAAATTATTATAATGTTGTACTGCTAAAATTTCTGTAGGAGCCATTAAAGCACTTTGATAACCACTTAAATAACTAGCATACATTGCAATAAAAGAAACTATTGTTTTACCACTACCTACATCACCTTGCAATAAACGATTCATTCTACAAGAACTTTCCAAATCATTTATTACATCATCTACTGCTGTTTTTTGATCTTTTGTTAATTCAAAAGGAATACTAGTAATAAACTTATTTAGCTTTTCTTTATCAATATTATGTTTAACACCTTTATTATTCTTTTTATTTTCATATTTTAAATAATTCATTTTAAACATAAAAGCAAATAATTCTTCATATTTTAATCTAATTGTTACTTCTTTTAATTTTTCTATAGTAGAAGGATTATGAATTATATTTAAAGCTGTTTTTTTATTTAAAAAATTATATTTTTTAATATATTCTTCTGGAATATAATCAGGAATTTCTTTTCCATAAAATAGTAATGCCATATTAATATAAGTTGCAATACTTTTATTTGTTAAACCACTTGTTGAATGATATACTGGTTCTATTTTTACCTTATTAGATAATGTTTCTAATTTTATTTCTGAAGCAGTAATTACATTTTTCTTTTTATCATATTTTCCAATAACAGTAACTCCTGTACCTACCTGTAATTGATTTTTTAAAAATGCTCTATTAAAAATAGATACACCTACTACACCACTTTGAGTTACAAGTCTAAAATTCATCTTATTTAAGCCTGCTTTAAATCTCATTAATATTGGAACACTTTCAATTTTACCATCAATAATAATATGACCCTGATCTTCTGTTTTTGTCAAATCACCACGTTCTAAAACATCGTAACGAAATGGATAATGCGTAACTAAATCCTCTATCGTGTAAATATTGATTTTGTTTAATAAAGATAATGCTTTAGGTCCTACACCTTTTACATTCTTTAGTTCAGTCACGACTATCACTTCCTTCTCGCATATTATATCATAAAATAAATTTTTTTCAAAGAAAAAAGAAAGAATTTTCTTTCCTATTTTTCATAAAAATAATTCTTTAAATATTTTTCTATTCCCTTATGATTACAATCTTCTGTAATGAATTTTGCTTTCTTTTTAATACCTTTACTTGCATTTTCTAAAGCAATACCTAAACCTACATTTTCTATTATTGGAATATCACTATCTTCATATCCAAAAGCAATAACATTATCTAAATTCAATTTAGGAGCAATTTTCTTTAAAGAATCTAATTTATTAACATCTATATGAGTAATTTCTATAACATAATATTGTCTATCTATTTTGCTATTAACATTTATCTTTAAATTAAAACTATTTAATTTTTTAATTGCTTTTTTGACTTGTGCTAATTCTTGAAAATATAATTCTATTTTATAAATATTGGTCTTATTATTTTCTATAAATTTAGTATAATCTTGTATTTTAATAAAATCATATAATCTTATTAAATTATCTGCCTCATTAATCAAATTCCATCTATAATCATCTACTAAATAAATTATTGCTTCATTATAAAATTCTTTTACTATTTTTTTTATATTACTAAATAAAATATTTTTCTTGTAAATAACTTTTTCATTGATAGAATCATAAATATATGAAGCATTAGCACAAATGATATAATCGATAAAAGGAAAATCACGATTATAATCTAATATTGATTTTAAGCATCTTGACGTTATTACTGCAAATTTATTATTTTTTCTCCTTAAATCATCAATTAGCATTACAGTAGATACAGGTATTTCTTCTTCATCATTGATAAGACAATTATCAAAAGAACTAACAATTAACTTTTGCATTTTAGTAAACCCCACTTTCTTACTACTTTATCAAAAATAATTAAATAACAACTAGATACTATATATCCTGAAATAATATCAGTAAAATAATGTACACCTAAATATATCCTTGATAAACCAATTAAAAAAATTAATCCACCTAATATAATAGTAATTATTATTTTTATTTTTTTATTATTAAAATAATTCCAAACTAAATAAATAAAAGATCCATATATAGCCATAGATATCATAGCATGAGCACTAGGATAACTATAATTTACTACATTTACTAAATGAATAAATACAGTTGGTCTTTCTCTTTTAAAGATAAATTTTAATACTAAATTTAAAATTTCTACATTAATTCCAATAATAGTTGGAATTAATATCATAATTTTGTTTTTTATAAAAATAAAAAATAAAATTAATAATATACAAATTATTTTAATATCAGCAAATTCTGTTATAAATTTAAAAAAACTAGTTAAATTCTTTGTTTTAAAAGAACTAATAAAATTATATATATTAGTATCTAAAACTAAAGTATTATCATTAATTACAAAAAAAGTAATTACTATAAAAGATACTAATAATATTATGAAAATAATATCTACTTTTTTCATTATTTCACCTATTAATATTATAACTTATTTTCAGATGAAAAAAAAGTAACTAAGTTACTTTTAAAAACTTTGATAAACAAAATATACACTTACTCCAATTATTACTATTAAAATAATAACTAATATTATTTTTATAATTAAAGGAATTTTCTTTTCTTCATCATCACTATTAAAAAAGTCTTTATCTGATAAATCCATTGATTTAGTATAAAAAGATTTATCGATATCTTTCATAATATCACTAGTTGTATCTTTATCAAAATTAGAATCTTTTTTAGCATCTTCTATTTTCTTTAAAGATTCTTTATCTAAAATATCTTTTGATAATTCTAATTTATCATTTGTTTCTTGTAGTTTTTCTGTTTCAATTTTATCTGATACATTAGTAGCCATTAAATCACTTAATAGATCAAGACTAGCTTCTTTTGAAATTTCCCCTGCCATAGTTTTTGATGCTATTGTATCAATTAAATCTCTTATTTCATTTTCATCTGGTTTTAATCTTTTTTGTTTTTCTTGACGATATTTTTCAAGTTCTTCGGGATTAAGAGAAGCTAAAATATTATAATTAGTATTTTTTAATTTTCTCATTTCTTCTAAAGCATCTTTTTCTTTTCTATTTTCTTTAGCTTTTTCTAGAACACTATTAATATCATAAATTCTATTTTCATGATCTTGATATAAATAATTAAAATCTTCTAATTCTTTTTTTACTCTTGTTTGAGGGGTAATATTAGTAAATTCTTTCATTGCTTGATAATTTTCCCTAGTATAATTATCTTTCTTTGATGGATTAATCATATAGGCATTACTTTTACTAACATCAGTAAAAGTAGTGTACTTTTTATTAGTACCTATATTTTGGTATAATTCTTGATTTTTATTTAGTCTATTTGATTTTGTTTGATCACTATCAATATTTTTATAACGATCCATTCTACTTCTCATTGCATACACCCTCTTAACTAAAGAATATCATATAAATCTTGATTTTTTAATAAATATTAATAAATAGATATTTTTCTTTACGTAAAGAAAATATTTATGTATAATAAAATTAAATAACAGAAAAGGAGAAGAAGTATGAAAGTTAAAGTTAATCAAGATGCTTGCATTGGATGTGGTGCTTGTGTTGCTATCTGCGATGAAGTATTTGAAATAAATGATGAAGGATTATCTTCTGTAAAAGTTGATACTGTTAGCGACAACAGTAAAGATAGTGCAATTGAAGCAATGGAATCATGTCCTACAGGAGCAATTGAAGAAGAATAAAAAAATTCTAGTAAACTTAGTTTACTAGGATTTTTTTTACATTTCTTGATTGAAATTATTTAAAAATTGACTTAAATTATTAATACCTTGACTTACATTATCCATGAAATTGCTTTGTTGAGATTGATTTTTTAATTGTGGTTTTTTTGAAAACATTTCATCATAATATTCAAATAACTCTTTAAATCTATTAAAATGAACTACTTCTCTTTGTCTTAACCAAAGTAGTGGTCCTATTACATCTGGATCATCTGTTAAATCTATTAAGTTTTCATATACAGCACGTGCTTTTTGTTCAGCAGCCATATCTTCAGAAATATCTGCCAATGGATCTCCAGTTGTAGCAAAATAAGTAACTGTAAATGGAACTCCATTTGCATCAGTTGGATATAATGCTTTATTATGTTCTGCATAATGAGGATCTAACCCTGCTGCTTTGATTTCTTCTATCGTTGCATCTTTCATTAATTGATAAACCATAGTAGCTATCATTTCAATATGAGCAAGTTCTTCTGTTCCAATATCAGTAAGTAGAGCCTTACCTTTATTATCAGGCATTGTATATCTTTGATTTAAATAACGAAGTGCTGCAGCTAATTCACCATTACTTCCTCCATATTGAGTAATTAAAAGTTTTGCCATTCGCAAATCTTTTTTCTTAATATTAACTGGATATTGTAATCTTTTTTGATAAGCCCACATTATTTTTTAGAACCTCCTTCCCATGGCCATGCATCTTTTTCCCATAAGAAACTAGATGACATTTCATCACTAGAAACTGTTAATGGTCCATATTTGTTTTCATATTCCATCATTAACTGATTTGTTTTCATCCTATAATCATTAAATAATGTAAGCATTGTAGTATCTTCTGGATGAAGGTCTAAATATAAATTTAATTCATGAGCTGCAAAAGCATATCTAGATAATTCTAAAAATAAAGCTTCTTTTTCATTTTTTGCTTGTAATTTTGTAGGTTGATAATTTTTATAACCAACGTATAAGTTAGCAAATAAATTTCCTCTATCATACCCTTCTTCTGGAGTATATAGATTAGGTTGATTATTCATCATATTATTAGGTGTAGTATTTCTGAAATAATCATTTCCTATATATTTGTTATAATTGTACATATTTTCCTCCTTCTCTTTAATTTATTCTATTAGGAAAATAGTGTATGGACAAATAACTAAATAATGAAAAAACACTTGATTTTTTAGAGATTTTATAATAAACTATAATAGTCTTTAATAGTTATATGGCGTCATTGGTGAAGTGGTTAACACGCTGGTTTGTGGCACCAGTATGCAAGAGTTCGATCCTCTTATGGCGCCCCATATAAGTGGATTGTCGTACTAATTAAATTTAGATACGATTTACACATAGAAAAAGGACTAACATAAATCGTTAGTTCTTTTTTTTATTAAAGATAAAAATAAAAGCTACACTTTTTTTGTGTACGCTTTTATCTTATAACTTAATTTATCTTTTTTATTTAACTAATTTTAAAAGAATTATAAGTACTAGATTTATAATCATCTTCTTGAAAATGCCACCACTCTGATTTTAAAGTTTCAAAGCCTACTGATGTCATAATATTATTTAATTTTTTAGCAACAGCATTATTATATTTTGTAACTGATCTAGCATCTAAAGTATGCATAGTTGTTTGAGCATTTAATTCTATATTGTTTTTGTCAGTTAATGTTAAATCAAGGGCAGCTCCTCTATTATGCATTGAAATGCTGTTAGCTAAAAACCAACTTGTTCCCCAGTAACTACCATCTTTATCATAATTTACTGCTTTTTTTACTTTTTTATTTGAATTATATAATTGTTTAAATTCTTTATTTATTTTCTTTGAAATATCATATGGTCGATAAGTATCATATATTTTTAAATTATAACCTTGTTTTACAGCTTTATTATAAGCTTTTTGTAATTGTTTTGCTACAGGATATAATAATGGTACATAATAAGTAGTTTTATTTATTTTTTCGTTATATTTCATACTATAACCATATAAATTTTTACCAGTAATATTTGGAATATTTACACCTGCTGATCTATAAATTGATTTATTAGCATTACTAATATTATAAATTATATCTGGAATAATATCAGGTAGATTAATATAAATATAATTAGAATAAACATACCCTACTATATTTCTATACTTTACTTTAATATATTTTGTTGATGAATTTTCAGCAGATAAAATTTTCATTTTTCCACCTGTTTTAATAGTACCAAGTACTTTACTATTTTGATTAGCTTCTTTTCTAATATTAATATTTTGATTTGCCCAAGCAATTGCACCATATAAAGTTGCACTAAAGTTACCTACTTTTTCTTGAGCTACTCCATTATTATTTAAATATATATAATCGATGTAAGTATTAGTTAGCTTCTTATTATTTTTATAATAATATTTTTTATTATTAATTGTGTACCAACCGTTTTTAATTTCTTCTTGAGCTACAGAATTACTAGGTTGAGATGGTAAAGGTTGAGTAGGTATTTGTTGTTCAGAAGTTACTTGATTAGAAGGTGGATTTTCATTATTAACTAAAGAATCATCTTTAATAGAATTATTTGAATTACTAGATGGATTAATTTGAATATTATTTTTATATTCAACACTACCTGAAATTGTACTACTATTAGAGTTCGTTTGTTCTTGATTATTATAAGTTGTATTATTTTTACTTAAAACTGTCACTTTTAAAGTTCCACTTCCAACATTTTTTACAGTAATTGTAATAGTACACTCTCCTACATTAACAGCAGTAACTACTCCTGTTTTTGAAACAATTGCTATATTCTTATTACTTGATTGATAAGAAATTTCTTGTTCTGTAGCATTACTTGGTATAATAGTAGTAATAAGTTGTGTAGTATCTCCAATATAAAGACGATTATTTGGAATTTTTACATTAAAACTATCTACTGGAATATAATTATAATTTTGATTAACAGTTTCACTAGACTCTAAATTAGTTTCTTGATTTTCTTGACTTTCTTGTTGTGGTGCTTGTTCAATATTTTCTGTTTTATCTAAATCTTGAGTAGTTTTTTCTTGGTGTGTTTTATTATCTTCTATTGGCTTTTTTACTTCATCTTTAATTTTTGTTTTTGATTGATTATTTTTAGTTACATTCTTACTAAAAGCAAAAGTCAAACAACCTAAACCTATCATACAGACTAAAAATATAATTACTATTTTTTTAATTGTAATTTCCATAAAAAATCCCCCTCTAAGTGTTTGTTATTATAACACTAAAACGAATTTTAGACAAGTATAAAATTTTAGGTATCCATTATTGTTCTTTTTTTTATATTTAAATATAATATAGTGAAAGGAGAAATGATTATATGTATATGTATGGATACCCAGCATATAATACTTGTTGTGGAAATTCTGGAAATAATGATGGTTATGGTGCTGGCTGGTGGTTATGGGCTATTATTATTGTTATCATCATCATATTCTTCTTATTTCCAGGAAATGGATTTAGAGGAAACCAAAATTTTAACTAATTATTTTTTATTGTCTCCTCATAAGCACAGTAATATGTGCTTATTTTTTTTATTTCATTGTAAAAAAAGAAACCTTAAGGTTTCTTATCTTACTTTAATGTGTGCTTCACGTAATTGTAATTCACTTATTTCATTTGGTGCTTGCATTAATTGATCTGCACCATTTGCATTCATTGGAAAAGCAACTGTTTCACGGATACTTTCTTGATCTAATAATAACATTAACATACGATCAATTCCTGGTGCCATTCCAGCATGTGGTGGTGCACCATATTTAAATGCTTCATATAAAGCTTTAAATCTTAATTCAATTTCACTTTCATCATAACCTGCTATTTCAAAAGCTTTCTTCATAATTTCAGTATCATGATTTCGAACAGCTCCACTAGCCATTTCAATTCCATTACATACAAAATCAAATTGATAAGCAATAATATCCTCTGGTTTTTTATTTACTAAATCATTCATTCCACCTTGAGGCATACTAAATGGATTATGAGTAAAAATATACTTATCTTCTTCTTCACTCCATTCATACATTGGAAAATCTTTAACTATACAAAATTTATATTCATTTTTATCAATAAGTTCTAGTTTTCTTCCTAATTCATCACGAATTTGACTTGCATATTTATAAGCATTTTTTCGATCTGCTATAAAGAAAATGACACAACCTGGTTTCAAATTACATTTATTAATTAAAGCTGTTCTTTCCTCATCAGATAGAAATTTATCAATAGGTCCTGCAAAAGACATATCATCATTTACTTTAAAATAACCAATTCCAGGCATTCCAATACTAGAAGCAAAATCAACTAATTCATTAAACCATGAATTTGATTTAGAAGCAATATTTTCAACAACAATTCCCTTTACAGCAACTCCTCTAAATGGTCTAAAAGTTGTTTCTTCAAATTCTTCTGTTAAATCTACAAGTTCTAAAGGATTTCTTAAATCTGGTTTATCAGTACCATATTTTTCCATGGATTCTTTATAAGATAAACGTATAAATTTATTATCATCTAATTTTCCTTTTCCAAAATTTTGAAAAATATTGCGATATATTTTTTCTCCAATTTCTAATACATCTTCTTCTTCAGCAAAGGCCATTTCAAAATCTAATTGATAAAATTCTCCATATAGTCTATCACTTCTAGCGTCTTCATCACGAAAACAAGGAGCAATTTGAAAATATTTGTCAAATCCAGAACACATTAATAATTGTTTAAATTGTTGTGGTGCTTGAGGAAGGGCATAAAACTTGCCATGATATTTACGACTTGGTACAACAAAATCTCTTGCGCCTTCTGGAGAAGAAGCAGTTAGAATTGGAGTTTGAAGTTCTAAAAATCCTTCTTCTTTCATTAATTGTCTAATAAAATCAAAAACTTTACTTCTAAAAATAATATTTTCTTTTACTTTTGGATTTCTTAAATCTAAATAACGATATTTTAATCTTACATCTTCAGAAACTTCATGAGATGTCATAACTTCAAAAGGTAAAACATTTTTACTTTTACCTAATACTTCTAAAGTTTCTACTAATAACTCAATTGTTCCTGTTTTAATATGATCGTTATAGTCATCTTCATTTCTTTTACGAATACTTCCTGAAATTGTAATACTAGATTCACGAGTAATACCATCAAATATAGAGTCATCATTACTTACAACTTGAATTACGCCCGTAATATCTCTAATATCTACAAAAATAACTCCTCCATGATCTCGTATATTTTCGACCCAACCAGCAATACGAACTTTCTTACCAATTTCATTTTCAGAAAGTTCTCCACACATATTAGTTCTATATTTATTTTGTTTCATTATTCTTTTTCCTCTTTTCTAATTCTATTTTTATAATCTCTAAAGATTTATTTGGATTTGCTTGACGATTTGATTTTTTCATCGTTTGTCCAATAAAGAAATTAATAATAGCCTTATTATCTTCTTCAACATATTGTCTTACTTGTTCTTTATTTTCATCCATTAAAGTTGTAATTAAGGCTAGAAGTTCAGTTTCATCATTAATTTGATGTAAATTTTCACGCTTAACAATTTCCATTGGATCTGTTTTTTCTTCTATGGCTTTATAAAGAAGTTTTTTACCATGATCAAGAGACATATCATTTTTATGAACTAAATTGATAACATCACTTAACATTTTGGGAGTAATAAATAAGTCTTTTAATTCAATTTCTAATTTCTTAATTGTAGATAAAATAGCTGTAGTTACAAAATTAACACTTAAATCAATATCAGAACCATATGATAAAACTTGTTCAAAATAATCTGATGTTTCTTTATTGGCAGATAAAACACCAGCATCATATTCTGATAGTTTATATTTTTCTATATATTTTTGATAGCGAGCTAGTTTAAGTTCTGGTATAGTTGCACGAATTGAATCTAAATACTCTTTTGTAAGTGGTACAGGTGGAATATTAGGTTCTACAAAATATTTATAATCTACTGCATCTACTTTTTCACGCATAGCATAAGTTTTACCATCCTCAGCAATACGACGTGTTTCTTGAATAACTTTTTCATTGTTTTCTAATATTTTAGTTTGACGTTTTATTTCATATTCAATCGCATCTTTTACACTAGTAAAAGCATTAATATTTTTCATTTCTACTTTAGTTCCTAAAGTTTTGGAACCTTCTTCCATTAAAGAAATATTAACATCACATCTCATTTGTCCTTTATTACTTCTTGCTTCACTTACACCTAAAAAGATAAATACATCTCTTAAATCTTCTAAAAATCTTACAGCTTCTTCTGCACTTTCAATGCATGGCTCTGTAACTATTTCCATTAAAGGAATTCCACTTCTATTATAATCGATTAATGAATAAGCACTTCTATGTTCTAATGAAGCTGTATCTTCTTCTAAGTGTAATTGATGAATATACACTCTTTTAATATCTTTACCTACTAAGATATCTAAATAACCATTTCTTCCCATTGGTTTTGTCATTTGAGTAATTTGATAACCCTTAGGTAAATCTGGATAAAAGTAATTTTTACGATCAAATAAAACTTCATCAGGAGTAGTACAATTTAGAGCCATAGCAGTCATTAAAGCACGTCGACAAGCTTCTTTATTAGGAACAGGTAAAATACCAGGAAGTCCTAAATCAACTGTTGCTACATTTTCATTTGGAATATTAGAAAATGTATTAATAGCAGGAGAAAAATTTTTCGATTTGGTCTCAAGTTCACAATGAACTTCAAGGCCAATTACTACTTTATACTTCATTGCTATCACCTACTTTACTATAAATATCACTTAAACCTGTAACTTTCTCAATATAATTTGCCATATTAAGTACTAAATCATCTTCTTTTACTCGACCAGTTAAATTAATTCCAACAGGCATATTTTCAATCATTGTAAATGGTAAGGTAATAGATGGAAAACCACCAAAATTACCAATTACTAAATGATTTTCTAAAATTAAATATTTTTCTGATAGTTTTTCAGAAGAATCATCAAACTTTGGAGCAATACTACCACTTGCTGGTAAAATCATTCCATCATAATCTTTAAATAACTCATTTATTTTATCAACAATAAGGCGTCTAATTCGACAAGCATTTAAGAATAATTTTTCTTGATTTTCTTTTTGAAGGATAAAACTTCCTAAGATAAAACGTCTTTTTATTAACTCTGAAAATCCTAAAGTTCTATCTTTCATCATAATTTCTTGATAACTTGAACCATCATTTCTAGGACCAAATTGAATACCTGTTAAATTAGCATTATTACTAGTAGCTTCAGCACAACTTATACTCATATAAGTAGGATATAATGCTTCTAGTAGTTGTTTATCAATAGATACTTCTTCAATAATAAAACCTTGATTTCTTAATTTATCTAACATTTTATGAAATTCATCAAGTATTTTTAACATAACTTCATCGTTACTATCTTGATATAGTTTTTTATCACATATTTCTTTTATATAAAATAATTTTTTTCCTTTAATATCATTTTCTAAAGAAGAAACATAATTTTTATTATCATCTTTTAGAGTTGTCATATCATTAGGATCAAGGCCTTTAATAATATCAACAACAGCTGCAGCATCATGAACATTACGTGTTAGTGTTCCAATATGATCAAGACTTGAAGCAAAGGCAAATAAACCATAACGAGAAATTCTTCCATATGTAGGTTTAAATCCTACAACTCCTCCAAAAGAAGCTGGCTTTCTAATAGAATCTCCTGTATCAGAACCAATTGCGAAAGGAACTATTCCTAAAGCTACAGCTGATGCTGAGCCAGCACTAGATCCACCAATCATTCTATTTTTATCCCAAGGATTTCGAACAATTCCTGTATGTGCTGTTGTTCCTGTTCCACCCATGGCAAGTTCATCTAATACTGTTTTACCAACTAATACTGCTCCTGCATTTTTTAATTTTTTATAAACAGTAGCATCATATACAGGAATATAATCTTTTAAAATATTAGAAGAAGAAGTAGTTAATATATTTGATGTTGAAATATTATCTTTCAAACCATAACAAATTCCTGAAAGAAGTGTTTTATTAGTAGTTTTCATTTTAAATTTATCAATAATTGTAACAAAAGAATTATATTCATCTTGAAGTTGATGAGCTAATTTATTAGTACTTTCAAATATTTCCTCAGGAGATATTCCTTCATTATCTATTTTATCTCTTAATTGTGTAATATTTAATCCTCTATACATTTTATTCCACCACCTTTGGAATTTTTACTTGATCATCTACTTGTTGTTTTGTATTTGCTAAAACCTCTCCTGTTGTTAAATAATCACCTACAATATCTTCTCTTAATTTAGCATCTTCATTAATAAATGGAAAAGTCATTGGTTTTACTTTTTCAATATTAGGAATTTTAGCAATTAAATCCATTTGTTTTAAAATGATATTAAATTCTTCTTGTAAAGTTTCATATTCTTCTTCTTTCATATCAAACATTAATAGTTTTGCATATTTTCTTAATTTTTCTTTTTCAATCATATTATTTCCTCCTCCAAAATAAAAACACTATTTTCTCCACAAAGGGACGAAAAATAGTGTTTCCGCGGTACCACCCAATTTATTATAAAGGAATTTCCTTATAATCACTTAATAAATGTATAAATAACGGAATACAAAACCGGCTTAGTCTACTAAGAAATCTTTTCAATAAGCAACTCCAGAGTGTTCTTTCAACTAGAAATGTACTAGGCTTTCACCAAATCCTAACTCGCTTAAATCATTTTTTAGTTTACTTTTCTCTTTCAAAGTCGATACCTAAATTATATAAATTATTCCTATATTTGTCAATATTTAATTATAGTATAACCCACTTTTTAATATTCTATGTAAAGCCTACTTTTTAGCTTTACTTTTCTGATTAGCTTTTACTAATATATTTTGTTTTTTACTAGAATTACAAACAAATTCAACTTTACTTATTTCAGTCATAGCTTCATTAAATAAAGGATTTTCTTTTAATTGAGAAGAACCATAGATATTAACTAAATCTTTAACCATTTTTTGATTTTTATCATAACTTCCTGTATTTAAATATGTAACATATTCATAATATGGAAATGAATAATCTTCTTCATGTAGTGCTAAAGATTCAAAAATACATAATTTTGTAAAAAAGACCATTTGACTAATTAGATTTACTTTTTGTTCTAATACAGCTCCTATTTCTTCTTTAAATCCTAAAGAATCTGCATTATAAATTAAATCTAACATTGATTCTTCATCTGTTGTTAATTCAAAATCTTTTGGTGAAATTACTTTATTACCACATTTTAAATGATAATCATCTAATCTAATACTTCTACCTGTTAATTCGTGTTCTTCTAATAATGATTTTAATTTTATAAAAATATTAATATTCATGCAATAACCCCCCTTTTTTTATGCAGCAGTATTATATCATATTTTTTGTTTTTATGCAATTTTTTTTTACATATTAAAATATACATGATAAAATATTAGTAGGTGATGTTATGAAAAAAACAATTCTTACAGGACTAAGACCAACTGGAAATCTTCACTTAGGGCATTTATTTGGTGCAGGAATAAATTATGTTAAAATGCAAGAAGATTATGATTTTTTCTTAGAAATTGCTGATGTCCAAGCTTTAACTGATAATTTTGAAAATCCAGAAAAAGTAAGATATAATGTCTATGAAATTACTAAAGATTTACTTGCTATTGGAATTGATCCTAAAAAAGTACATATTTTTATTCAATCAAAGATTCCTGAAATTGCTGAACTTACTATCTTTTATTCAAATTTAGTTACTGTTTCTAGATTATTTAGAAATCCAACTGTAAAAAATGAAGTAAGTCAAAAAAAAGAATTATTTGGAAATGATGGTGAAAGCATTACTTATGGATTTTTAGGTTATCCTGTTTCACAAGCAGCTGATATCACGGTTTTTAATGGTGAATATGTACCTGTTGGTGATGATCAATTACCTCTATTAGAACAATGTCGCGAAATTGTTCGGAAATTTAATAATATTTATGGCGAAGTATTAACAGAACCTCAACAAGTATTAAGTACTACTTCTCGTTTAAAAGGTTTAGATGGCAATGAAAAAATGGGAAAAAGTTTAGGAAATGCTATTTTTTTAGTAGATGATGAAGAAACTATTTCTAAAAAAGTTATGGCTGCTGTAACAGATCCTCAAAAAATAAAAAAAGATGATAAAGCTAATCCTAATATTTGTATGGTATATTATTATCATAAATTAGTAACTAAAGAAGATCAATTAAAAACAGTATGCCAAGAATGTAAGAATGGTACTCGTGGTTGTGTTCAATGTAAAAAAGAATTAATTAATAATTTAAATCAATTTTTAAAACCAATTAAAGATAGAAGAAAACAATATGAAGAAAATCCTAATTTAGTAAAAGAAATTCTAAATGAAGGTACAAATTATGCAAAAAATATTGCTAAAGAAAATATGCAAAAAATTAAAGAAGCGATGAAAATAGACTACTAATAGTCTTTTTTTAGTTAGATGTAGTTTTTTTCTTAGAATGAGTTAATTTCAATATCTTAAATAATTCATTATAACAATCACGATAATGATTAGAAATATCTTCTACTAAAAATTGATATTTTTCTTCAAATGTCTTAGAAGTAGTAGGATAAATTTCTTCATATAAATAATTTATTTTTTCATATTTACTATGTTTCTTTGCTATTTTTAATTCTCTTAATAAATAATTTTTACGATATTCTTCTTCTCGTGTTAAATAACTAATTTTATGTTTTCTTTTTAATTTTTTATAAGAAATTGTTCTAATTTTAATATCATTACTTACTTCCAATATTTCTTCTTCCTCATCTAAAAGTAAAAAACTTTTAAATAAAGATTTTCCTTCTGCATTAAATTCAACAGCAATTACTTTATAACCATCTGTAAATAAACAAGCATAATCAATAACTCCTATTTTATCATTATTATAAACTTCTGTTGCTTGATAAAGTTCATTTAAAAATTCTTTTTCTATTATAATATTATGATTAGTAACAGTATCTAAAAAATGACTATTTACTTTTACCATTGGTATTTTTTTGATATGTTCAATTTCATCTTTAGTATTCCATTCAAAAAATTCATATACACGTTCGCTATCTAATAAATTTAATAAAATATCATATACATTTAACATTTTTCTTCTCCTTTCTTAAAATAACAATTGCCTCAATTAAAAAACCTACAATAAAATACCAACATTCATATCTTGTTACTAAATATGAAAAATATTCTTTAACTGTATAACCAAAAGTTAATAAATTAGTATATACAATAATATGAGCTAAACCAACTATCATTAAAAAAAAACCTAAAATTAAAAAAAATATTCTTAAAATCATTTGAACTCCTTATTTATATTTATGAAATATCTAATTATAGTATAACAAATATTTTTTTTAAATATACAAAAAAAATAACTACTTTAATTCGTTATTTTCTTCTAACTTATTTACTTCTACTTTATTAATTGATTCAAATTTTTTTGTAATTTTATCCGTAGTTATTGATACATTTTCAACATCTTTATTTACAGCTTGAATACTACGTGATAGTTTATCCCATCTTTCTTTATATCTTGAAAATTCTAAGCCAAGCTTATTTAATTCTTCATGAATAATAGATGTATATTTATCTCGTTCAATATTTTTAATAATCATTTCAACTACTGTTAAAGTAGAAATTAAAGTAGTTGGAGATGTAATCCATACATGTTTTTTATATGAATATTCAATAATATCTTGATGATAAGCATTAATTTCAGCAAAAATAGCTTCAGCAGGTAAAAACATAATAGCTTGATTACTTGTTTCTCCTGGAATAATATATTTACTACTAATAGCATCTATATGCTTCTTTACATCAATTTTAAATAATTTTTCATATTTAGCTCTTTCTTCATTAGATAAATTTTTATCAACCATTAATTGATAATTTTCTAATGGAAATTTAGAATCAATAGCAATTGTTCCTAATGGCTGAGGAGCAAATAAACAACAATCTACTATCGAATTATTACTCATTGTATATTGTAACTTATATATAGCATCATTTCTTTCTCCAAATACATTAACTAAAATATGTTTTAAATTAATCTCTCCAAAAATACCTCTACTCTTTTTATCAGTTAAAATACTTTGTAAAGAAACAATATCTGTTGATAAATTTTCAATCTTTTTTTGTGCTTCATCAATTTTACTTAACCTTTCAATTACAGAAGTAAATGTTTTATTAGTCTTTTCAAAATTTTGATCTAATCTTTCATTTACTTTTTCATTAATTAAAATCAATCTTTGTTCAACTTGGTCATTTAATTTTAAAAAATCATCATTCATATTACGTGTTAAATCAGTTTTAAATTCTCCTAATTCTTTAATCATATTTACTTCAAGTTTTCCAAGACGTTCTGTAATATTACTTTCATTAATATTTTTAAATAGTGATATTACAATTAAAATTAAATTTAATACTAATAAACCAATAATAATATAATCTATCATATTTTCACCTACTTTTATTCTATTTTTAATTTTTTACTTACTAATTTAGAAACTAAATAAGCTATTAAAATAAATATTGAAATAATAATAATAGTTTTAATATCAGTAATACTTTCTAATAAACTTTTACCAACACATCCCCAAAACGTAATAATTGAAATTTTACCTATTAAAATAGCCGCAACAAATTTTTTCTTATTCATATTTACAATTCCACAGGCAATATTAATTAAAAAAGCAGGTGTGAATGGTAATGATATTAATACTACTAAATTAGAAAAAGTAATATTTTTTATACCTTCTATTACAGTTATTAATTTTCGTTGTTTTAGATGCTTACTAAAAAAATTTAAAGAGAGAAATCGAAAAAATAAATAAGATAAATAACAACCCATGCAAGTTCCAATCCAAGAAATTAAAATTCCTAGAAAAAGACCATAGGCTGAAATATTAAAAGTAATAAAAACACCTAAAGGTAAAGCGGGAATAATAGATTCCAATAACACTAAAATAATTCCATAAATAATACCGCCAGATTGTAATAAATTTTTAATTAGATTGAGATAATTATTTATATGTTCCACTATATCACCCTAAGGTTATTATAATACAAATATATTTTAATTAAAAGAAAAAGATAGTAATTTATTTTATACTATCTTTATAGCCTTGATATCCATCTAATATATTAACTACATGATAACCTTTTCTATGCAAAAAAGAGCAAAGCCTACGACTATTACTTCCTCTTTCACAGAAAATATAATAAGTATCATTATAATTTAAATAATCACTTGGATTTGTAATTAAAAAATTAAGTGGAATATTTTTAGCATTTGCTATGGTTCCAGAAGAAGATATGTAAGAATCTCTAATATCAATTAAATTAAGATTTTCTTTTTTCATCATATCAATTAATTCATAGGAATCTATTTCTTGATACACACACTACACCTCAATATAGTATATGAACTATCAAATAATTAAACAATGATACATTCCTATCTAATTACATAAGGATTTTTTTTGCTACCATTACCTTTTTCTAACATTGTCTTATCACTTAAATGAATAACTGTTCTGATATAAGACTCTGTTTTAGCATCAGTTTCCATAATATATCCTAAAGATACTTGATATACTTTACTACTATTATCTTTATCTCCATTAGCTAGAAAATAACGATAATCTGTAACTAAATAATTATAATTTTGACAATCTTCTTTTAAGGTTTGATTACAATTACTATCAACAGAAGCATTTAAAAAATCATAAACAGAAAGTAAAGACATTTTTGTTTTATAAGTAACACTACATTCTGCAGCACCTTTTTTAGTTTGATCATTTTTAGAACGAGTTCCAACACAAGCATCAAATTCAACTACATTTTTCTTTTGCTTTTTAGTTAACATAGTTCTTTCTTCTCTATAATAAACATCTTCATCACTATTTAATGTATTATCATATATCTTTTTTAAAATTCCACTAATATAACTATTCTTATATAAATTAATACCTGCATTATCTTCAGTTACACTATTATATCTTTCATCCCAACTATAAGCATTATTAGTTCTTTTATCACTTATCAGTGCAATTTCATTATTACTTGTAACTTTTATAATTCTCCATAAATCATCTGAATCACTAAAACGAATATAATTATTAACATCACTACCACGATATACATATTCATTATTCATATAATAAAGACCAAAACCTTCTTTTACAACATTCTTCGAATTAGTAATAGCTTCATATAATTTTCTTGTTGTATATTCACCATTATTACAAGAAAGAATAGGTGTATAACTATATGATTTAGATTCATCTTTCTCTACAGAAACTTTACCACTACAATCTTCCTTCTTTAAATAAAATTTTAAATCTTTCATATATTTATGGTTTGCTAAAATAGTTGTATCAATTTCAACAACTTCATCACTATTCTTTGGTAATTTTTCCTTATTTTCTTCAAAATATTTAACTGCTGCATCTTCCATAATATCTTCTACATCAGCATAAGTATAATTCTTTTTAGTAAACAAAGAGATAATAAAACCTATAACCAAAATAAGTATTAAAGCAATAAATACAAGTTTAAACATTTTTAAAATTTTAAGCTTAAACTCATCTTGATTATTATTACTATCATTACTATTACTATTATCATTAATATTATCATTTACTAAATAATTATCATCCACATCTACTTTTTCATCAGTAACTTGTTCTTCTTCTAAAGAAGTAGTTTCATCTATTTGATTAAGCTCACTATCTTTTAACGAAGATAATTTATCATTCATACTAATACCTCATTTCTATTTTAATTATCGAAGAAATCATCAAAGAATTCATCATCATCTTCTTCTTCATCCAAATCTAAATTTTTATTTATAATTTCATCTTTATGAATAATCTCAGAATCTTTATCACCAATAACTTCTAATTTTTCATTCTTTTTCTTTGCTTCTTCTTCTTTTTTATTTCTCTTTTCTTCTTCCTCTAATTCAGCAATTTTTGCATCAATCTTTTTAACTAATTCATCAACATTAAAACTATTAGATTCTGCAGGTGAATTATTATATTTTGTTGGTTCTTTATTAAATAAATTATTCATACCTGGTATAGGTGGAATATTTGGTTGATTGCCAAAAATAGGTGGAGATGGGAAATTAGGCATATTTGGTATATTTGGCATATTAATATTACCATCAGCAGAATTCATCATATCCAATAATTTTTTCTTTTTATCTGCTTTAACAAACTCTTTAATATCAAAAGTATGTACTTCTGTTTTCTTACGATAAGGATATTTTGCTTGTGGATATTTTTTACCCCAATTTATTTTAAAATCAGGAGTCATTTTTGTCTTAAATGGTTGTTTTCTAAGACGTAAAATAATTGTTTCAAATTGTTTCATACGTTGTAAATCAGAAACAGTAACTAATGGAGTTGAAGCAGTTTTATCATCTTTTTTACTTTTTACTTCTCCACATAATTTAGAAATTTCTTCTAAAGCTGCAAGCTCTGTACTAATTAAGTAAATAATATTTCCACAATTACCTTTAATTGTTTCAGCATTTTCTTTACCATATACTTTATTTAATTGAGCAAAATTTTGAATAATCATAGTAAATCTAATTTTACGACTTCTAGCAGCTGTAATCATAGTAGTTACATCTTTTAATGGTGGCATATTTGCAAATTCATCTAATAAAAAGTTCGTTCTAACTGGTAATTGTCCACCACTTTTTTGAGCAACATCAATTAAAGTCTCATAAATTTGTTTAAGTAAAATTGTAACTAATGAGTGATATGTTTTCTTTTCATCTTGAATAACAATAAATACAGCTGTTTTTCTTTTACCTATAGAAGATAAATCAATATCACTATAAGATAACATTTCACTTAAATTTTCACGAGATGCAAATAATTTAACCTTTTGTTTAAAAACTGATAAAATAGAACCTTTAGTTTCACTTGGTGCTGTAATAGTACCAAAAGCATTAACTGCTGCGGCACTTGAAGGATCTTTAGCCATAAAATATTCTTTAATGTAAGTAGAACCTCCAAATTTATCTTCACCAATCGTACTCATTAAGTTAATACTATTAATATTAATTTCATTTGGTTTTGCATCTTCAAATAAACCAAGAGCAAGACCAGAAAAATAATCTGCTGATGTTTTCTCCCAAAATGGATCTGCATTAGCATTAGATTCATCATATAAAATATTAAGAGCCAAGTCATCTAATAATTCTATAGCTTTATCCTGTTTTCCTTGTTTATAAATTTCATATGGTAAAGACATTGGATTCCAAGCATTTCCATTTTGAGGATCACGGAAATTTAAAAGTAATATTTGGTAGCCCTTATCTTTTAACATTTCGGCTGTATTTTCATAAATTTCACCTTTAGGATCAGTAATAATCATACTTTCACCTTTTTTAGCTAAAAACTTTACCGTTGGTTTAATTACAGTTTGCGTTTTACCACTACCAGTAGCACCTATAACTAAAGTATGATACTCACTATCATCAATCCATGCTTCATTATCTTTTAAAATTAAAGGAACTCCTGCTACATCTGAAGTCTCTTGAATTGGAGTTATATGACGAAGTTCTTCTTTCATTTCTTTTTCTTTTGCCCATCTACTATAACCTTTATCTTTTTTACTAGTAGTAAATCCAAAGCCTTTATCTAGTTCAAAAATCTTAGAACTTACACTAACAATTAATGCAATTAAAAATACTAGAAAAAATGCAAGTGTAGTTTTAATGTTTTCACTACTAAAAGCTGGTAATGGATTAATTCCAGAAAAGTTACCAGTTGTTGCAAGAGAAGATAAATTTGCAACAGCAACAGCTACAACATATAATAAAAAAAGTGAAAACAATAAAAACATTAATAAATCTTCTGAATCGATTCTAATTTTGAACTTCATAAGAATACCTTCTTCCCTTTCACGTTATATTATAGCATTTAATATATAATTTGTCATTCATAATTTTTATTTTGTTTCATTCTAAATAATATTAAACCTACAATAAAAATTAGAAAAAGAAATATCATAATATAAGCTATTATTTTTTCATGATTTGATAAACTACTTTTCTTAATACTTTTATAATCTATTTTCATATAAATACTTTTATTTTTAAAATTTTGATCAGTAATATTCCATATATATTCATTATCTTTAACTTTATCTGCATTAGTTTCTACAACTTTATAATCTGTATTAACATGAACAGTCAATTTATCAATTTGCTTTTGACCATCTCTATAAATACAATCAACTCCATTACTTGTATTCAAAGTAATATAATTTTGATCTTTAATAACACTTTTATTATAAAAACATTCACCTATAGCATTAGAATATTGTAACTTTTTAATAGGATAAACATATTGATAAGTTAATGCTAGTGAATTATTTTTTTTATCTTTAGATTGACTAATATCATAATACTTAGATTCATTATAATCATTATCATAATAAGCTAATGTTTTATTATTAGTTATTTGTTCAATTAATTTTTGATTAGTTGTAGTATTATTAAAAAATGCTACAATCTTTTCTTTAGCATTTTCTTTATCAATATTTATTGTATAATCAACACTACAACCTGTCATAAATAAGGATAATATTAATAATAATAAAACTTTACTGATATTTTTCAATCTTTTTCACCTATCCTTCTAATTCCATAAAGTATATATAGCCACTAAATCTATAAGCTCCTGTATAATATTTACCAAAAGAATTATAAAAATCATCTAAGGAAACTGTTCTACTTTTAAAGTTTACACAATTCCAACTACTTGGACAACTTGCTGTTGCTGTTGCCCAACCTTCGGTTATGGTAACTTTTTCATCACTAACATCTTCTATAACTGCAACATGTCCATAACCACCTGGTTTTTTCCAAGAAATTAAAGAACCTGCTTTAATATCTTTAATATTATTACTTCCTTTAAAAACACCCCTTGTATTATCATACCAATCGCCACCATTACCATACGCTCTTAATAACTTTTCTTTGATAGCATTAGCATTTTCTGCAGAAAGTTTACCTTTACTTAATAAATCTTCAACAATTTCAACGGCACGAGCTTGAGCATACCAAACACATTGACCACGATTACTACTAACATATGTAAATGCTTTATCATTTGGAGTTGGTTCTGTTGTTCTAATATTCCATCCATTTATGCTTTCAGTTAAACTATTTTCACATTTAGCACTACTAGATGTATTAACAACAACATCAAATCTAGATAAATTATAAGTATTAATTAAATTAATTAAACTAGAGGCATAATTACTTGCCGTTGCATAACCTGCAAGTTTTAAAGCACGAGCTTGTTCCTCATAATTTCTTGCACTAAAAACACCAGCTTGCGAATAAATAGAATTACTTTTTAAGAAATTAGAATGGTCTTCAATTGAATTTGCAACACTTGGATAAGTTCTAAATGAATCAACAATAGAAACTGATTGGCCATTATATTCTTCATGTGTATTAACACTAGTACATGTAGCATAACCATGACATTTTATTCCAAATAAATTATTTTGAATATCTGAACATGCCCATGCTGATTCTATAATAGCTTGAGCAAGAGTAATTGATGCAAAAACTCCAGTACGACTATAATCTTTTTGAGCAATAGGACCAAATAAATTAATCCATTCTTCATATTTATTTTGATTATGTAATTGACATAACTCATCAGCTTGCAAATTATCTGTTACACAAGAATCTTCATAAATAGAACCATGTTTATCTTTAGGATCAGTTCCTTCTTCATCAGTTCCTGAAATAATTGCTACAAAACCAAAGAAAAAGATTAAAAGAAAACCTCCTCCTAATAAACCTAATTTTAATTTTAAACTTCCAATACCAGCTAATTTACCACTACCAATAAAATCAACTGATCCTGTTGTTGAATTATCATCACTACTGTTACTTGAAATATCCATAGATGAAGATTTTGATTTTTCACCAGATTCACCAAGTCCTGGAAGATTTGAATTACTATTTCCTAGAGATGGAGAAGCTCCGTTTTTTCCTCCTTCAACCATAGAAAGACCTTGATCAGCAGCATCTAAAGTACCAGAGTCGTCTAATTTTTCAGCAGCTTTTTTCAAAAGAGGATTTTTATCAATTTCTTTACCAGCTTTATTTAAAATAGCATTTCCAAGTTTACTATCTGCAACTTTATCAACAATTGCTCCACCTTTTCCACCTGTAAAATAATCAGCTGCTCCTTTTGCAACTACTTTAGCTGTTTTTTTACTAGAGTCACTTGCTTCTTGACTTCCATTTCCATCATGATTTGCTTCATACTTTTCTGGGTTTTTTGGCATACCCTTCACCTACTTCTAGAATTTAATTAGAATCCACCACCATTACCAAATGAATCAAGTTCATTTTTAGTAACTGTAACATTAATTCTCATTCTTCGGTTACCACACACAAATAACGCTTCCCCTTGTGAATATCGTTTGATACTTTCTTTTTCTCCTTCATTTAAATCAATTAATAAACTTAAATCTTCTACAGCTTGTTTTCTTAAACCCATTACTAAATAATAAGCGGCATTATCAAATATTGCTTTACCTTGAGTAATTACATCAGGTGCAGAAAAATCACTAGGCTGTTGAGTAATAATAATAGTTCCCGTATTATACTTTCTAGCACGTCTTTGAACTTGAGCTAAGAAATCAGCTCCAAGCGAATTATGATCACCAAGTAAAACGTGAGCTTCATCAACCATTAATACTGTATCAACATCAGAATCTAAACATAAGCCCCAAGCATACTTTAAAACATTAAAGAATAAGGCATTTTTGACATTAGAATCACTATTCATTAACTCTTTTATATTAAATACCATAAAATCACTATCATTATCAATTGTTGTATGTCCATCAAAATAGAATTTTAATTCTTTAACAATTGGTCGTATCTTTAATTCAAGACGTTCCATAATATCACGTTCTTGAGTTTGCTCGGTCATTGACATTAAACGACCTTTAACAGTCGCATAAACATCACTAAATGTTGGATAATCTTTAGAAGTAAAGCCTGAAAAATCAGTATTAAAATCAATTCCAAATCTTTTATAAGTATCTTGAACTACTTCACTAAACATAGTTAATACATCCTCAGCTATTGATGGATCATAATACTTCATAAAAGCTTTTAAAAATTGTAAAGTTCTTGTTAAAATAGTATAACCAAGACCTTGTTTAATTTCTTCTTCATCAGCATCAATTACTACTTCTAATGGGTTAATTAAACCAAATTCTCCACCTTTACCAATATCTACTTGATCTCCTCCAAAAGTTCTAGTAATTTCAGCAAGTTCGTTTTCTGGATCAATAGCAACTATTTGACAACCATTTCTAATATGAGATCTTAACATTAGTTTTGC
This sequence comes from uncultured Bacilli bacterium, assembly GCA_947632405.1. GTDB lineage: Bacteria > Bacillota_I > Bacilli_A > RF39 > UBA660 > UMGS995. Next base: position 26,159 of record CANRPE010000002.1, read on the forward strand.
TGCTGTTGATTTACCAGAACCTGAAGTACCAAGTATAATCATATTAGCATTATTTCGATTATTTTCTTTTCTAATTTTATATAAAAATTGATTAAATAAAATGACTCCTCCAGAAAAATCTACTCCAAGTAAAGTAGAAAGACCTGGATCTTTTATACTATCAAAAATAAATGGATACATAGCAGCTAAAGTAACAGATGGAATTGGCGTACCAATTCTATCTTCTATTTCTTGAGATGGAAAAATTGGTAATATAGATTTTAAGACTTTTTCTTGTTCAAAACGTAAAGAAATTGCTTTTAATTCCATTGCATCTAAATAATTCTTAACATTTACTTTTTTTAATTCTAAATCCTCTTTAGTATCTGCTGTAATCATAATATGCATTTGAAAATCAAAAATCCTAGCTTGGCTAGCAGCAAGCATTGAAGTATAATACTCCAAACTTTCAGCATCTTGTCTTATTTTTTCACGCATTACTTGATCTTTTTCTCTTTGATATTTTTCTTTTAAATCAGCAACTTGTTTATTTAACATTTTAGACATAGTTGAAAATGCAACAGGTATATGTTTTATAACAATTTTAATTCCTGACATACTAGTTAAAGTAGATAAATACCCTGGTTGAATATATCTTGGAAAACTAACTACAGTTAATATAGTAGCATATTTATCACTTATAAAGAAATCACTTGCATTAAAACTTAATCCCTTAGGGGCAAGTTCACTTTTTATACTTATACTCATACTGGCATCACCGTTCCAAATTCTGTAGTTCTACCCCCATTTAAGAAATTATCTATAACAATTCTTAAATCATCATTACTTACTTGAGCTGCATTTAAACCACAAGTAGCCAAACCATTAATTAACATTCTAATTTTCTTCTGTAATAAATCATCATCTTTTTCTTTAAATAAAATATAATATTCAGTATCAACTATATTATTATTCATAAAAGTTTGACCTTTATCTAAATCTTGCAGAATAACTTTCCTAATAGCAGCATTATTTGTATTATTAAGAAGTAATTGTAATTGAGACATATAAATTGAAATATCTACAGGTCGGTCAGCAACAACTAGCCAAAATTCAAAATCAATCATATTATAAAAATTCTTTAAACTAATCAAAATATTATCTTGAGTACTAGTATCTAATATAAAGATATTACGAGGTGTAATTTTAACTCCAGATACTTTATTATTTCCATAAGTAATGATTGTACTATTTTGAATACCCTTTATAGGTAACCAATCTTCTGTAGATTTATTATTATTTACCCCTTTTTTCTTTTTCATGGCTAACACACCAACCTTTCCATTGATAATTTCTTTGTGTAGTTATAAATTCAGTTAATTCAGCAATTACATTTAAAATATTATGATAATTAGGAACAGGAACTACTAATAAGCCTGTTATTAATGCTGGAAGCATTACAATAACAGTTACAATAGTAGACTCAAGTGGTAAAATTACCATAAATAAGATAGTAATAATAACACCAGTTCCAAATAATATTAAATCAAATGGTTTAAACATTCCAAAAATCAATCTTCCGTTTTTAGTGTTTGCAGGAATTAAATACGAATTCACTATATATCACACTCCCTTTTAATAATTATATCATTTTCTTCTATTTTCATGGCTAACATTATATTGACGATTACCTCTATATGTCATATTAGTATTAGGATCTCTATATGTATTGTTTGGTAAATTTCTATCGTATAGTCTTCTTGCCCTTCTTCTACCTCTAGCACTGTATTTTTCTTGGAATGTTTCATTAATACCCATAGTTTCCATAACTTTTGCACCTTCTTCAAACCAAGCATTTTGTTTAGCAGATGCTGTTTCTTTGCTAGACCAATCATCTTCCAATGCCCTAATAAGCAAAGCATTCTTTTGATCATCACTATAAGTACTATAAGTTGCTGCAGTGATTCCTTCAGCAGCAAGAAAATCTGTAAACATTTCACCTGATTCAATATTAGCAATTTCATCTTTAGTCATTTTACCTTGAGCTAATCGTTCATACCTATTTTTTGCTTCTGAAGCTGCTGATGCCATTGCATATTTTAAGTTTTTAGCTTCGGCAACTTTATTTCTGTTAATACCAAAAACACGTTCTGCCATATTAGCAGCATTTCTTTCTGTTGCCATTTGAGTAAGATGACCAAGGAATCCTCCTCTAGCATCTTTATTACCAGTTAATAATTGTTCCATTCGATCACGTTGTGATGAATAAGCTGGAGGAGCTTGTTTTCCTTGAGCAGCAGCTTCTGCTGCTTGAGTTGAAGCATTCATAAATCCAGAGGAAATTCCAGATAAACCTCCACCACCCATTAAAGCTCCAGCAGCTCCAAGTACTCCTGATAAACCAGCTCCAAGACCTAAACTCTTAATTCCTAAAGCATCCATAATAAATTTAGGAGCTTGTCTAGCAAAATAGAAAAGACCAATAATAATAAATACAGTAGATAATAAACCAACAATCGAAACTCCATCACTAATTGGTATTTCAAAATTACCTTTCGTAATTTCTCCTACTAAAAAGATTACAAAATATACGATTGCAAGAATAATAAATAAATTTAGAAAAGTAGTCATTAGTAATTTAACCCAATTAGCAAATGCTCCATTTTCTGATGATTTTGGATCTATATAACTAAGAATTGGAATAGGTGCAATCAAACGTAAAATTGCCAATTTCAAAGCCCTAATCGCAACATCAATACAAAATCCAACTAAAACAAAAATTACTAATCCTCCACAAATTGTAGGTAAAAGTGGACAATATGAATAAGCATATTTTTTACCATCAGTCGCATTAATATAATCTAAAATATCTCCAGGGGAAGAATCATCACTAAGCCAAACTTCATATGCAGCTTCATCATCATTTTTTAAATCATCTTCTGGAATCATATAATTTCCAGAATCACCATCAGCAACATTGATATCTGCATTCTTTTTAACATTAATTCTAACAAAAGCTTTCAATATATAAGTTGACATTTGATTAGCATTATCATCTATACTAATATTTGAATTACTATTTTGTGATGTATCAGTCCTTGTATTATCCGTTGAACCTAAAATAAGTTTTGGAATAACCCCATTATTTAAAATTCTAGCTTGTAAAGAATACATTGTTCCAAATAATAAACCATTTTGGTTTAAATAAGAATTATATGTACCAGGTTCTGCATTTGGTATATTTAATGGCATAATTGCTGTAAACATTGCAAGCATAGTAATAATTCTCGTAATTATCTTACCCATGCCCTTTTTCTGATCAGATAAAATATCAGGATTTATAATTGCTTGGAGTACAGAAATAGCTAATTTAAAAATCATAAAAACTCCAATAATAAGTTGAATTCTTAAAAAGAAAAATTTAATTGTTTCAGATGATACAATAGTAGAATTGGCTATATTAAATAAAATTTTATAAATAATGACCATTAGTTCATATACTACACGATCAAAAACACTAAGCAGAAATCTAATTGCATCACTAAACCAACTTTGTTTGGCATTATCTGTTACAATACCAAATGCTAATTGAATCATTCCAAACACACCTTTCTAATATTTTACTTTAAACCACAAGTAGCATTATCAGTTGTAATACCAAACATGCCTAATAGTACACTAACTAATAATGGAATAAAAAACAAAACAAGAGCTGCTACTACACGCTTAATAAACTTAACTTCTGTTTTTTTCATTTGTTCATCATCAGATGAAATAATTGCTTTTACAAAATCAATACTTCCTAAAGCAAGAGCAATAGTTGGACCTAAAATTTTAATATAATTTAATAATTTTTGCAATAACCAAGCAACAGAACTTTCATCATTAATATCACCTAAAACACTTTCACATTCAGATAATCTATCGCTTGTATCTGGAACCATGTTTTTGATAGTTGCATGATTTATATAAATATTTGTACTTTCTGCTTCAACATAAGTTGGCATAACTAAAACAGACAATAGAGCAAAAAATATCGATATAATAATATTAATTTTATTTATTTTCATCTTTGCACATCCTCATTATAGAATAACCCAAGTTAATTATAGCAAAAAAAAAAAGAAATAGCAATTTAATTATTACTATTTCTTAATCATCTTACGAATTCCAACACTCTGCCCAACTACTTGTATTTGATTTTACTTGAGATGTATCATCTGCTACTCCATTAGCAACAAGTCTCATGATTAAAGATACTAAAGTTGCTACAAAGAAAATTGCAACTGCATATATGCATCGTTTAATTAATCTACTTTGTGAAGCTTTTACTTCCTTATCATCACTACTAATAACAGCCTTTCCTAAATCAATAGTTCCTAATAGAATTAACAAAATAGGAATAGCAAATTGAATAATTCCTAAAACACCTTTAACTAATGTTACAAGAGGTCTAAGTCCTTGACATGCATCGTCTAATAATTGAAATAAATCTAACACTATAATCTCTCCTTCACTACTTATATATTACACATATTTTTAATTAAAGTCAATATATTTCAGTTTAATATGTCAATTTTTGACAAGTCAATTCTTTACTTTTTCAAATACTGCATATTTTTTATTTTTATATATTATCTTATAATTTTTATCTTTACAAGCTTCATCATAAATTCTTTCTGTTTTCATAATAAGCATATGAGTAAAATTATATTTATTGACAAATTGTTGATAAGATATTTGTCCATAAATTAATAAATAATACTCTTTCAATATATCTTCTTTATGATTAATTGATTTAATAAAGATTTCCGCTCTAGGATCAAGATATGGCTTTAAACCCCGATATTCAGCATAAGCACCATTATCATAATTAGTATACAAAACTACCTCATTTGCCTTATTATTTTCCAAAATTGCATCTATTCCCTTTTCCAATTTTGAGGTAAAAGGAGAAGAAAAAGAAAAATTATAAATAAAAATAATTAATACTACTACTACTACAATTTTATAATAATATTTTTTAGTTTTTGGATCAAATTCAAAATTCCTTTCTTCTAATGTCAATTTCGAAAAATATTTTTTTAAATAGGCTGCTAAAAAAGGAATAGAACCTATAATTAATAAAGATAAATTTCTTATATTAAGTAAACTTAAAATACTAACGCCATAAAATAAAAACATATGTCTTAATTCTGGTTTTTCTTTTCTAAAATATATGTAAATATTATTAATAATAAAAATTAAACCAAATATAAAATAACTATACCAGTTAATGAAATATATCATATTACTATTTAACATTGGTGGAACCATTTCTCCAACTATATTAGGAATATATTTATTACCATATGAATTAAATCCATATAACATGCCATCTAACCCATAGGGATTTAAAAATCCACATAATACCATTAAAACAATAATTAAGATTAAATTATATAGTTTTTGATCAGTTTTATTTTTAATTTTATTAATAACTAAACATACAAAATATGGAAGAATAAATAAATATAACATAAACCACATAGATGCTTGTAAATTAATTTGTAATAATGAAATAAGTGGCAAAAAATATAATGCTTTTTTGTTATTTTGCTTATAAAATAATTCCATAATATACAAAACTATAATTAAATTTAAAAAAGTAAAAATCCAAGGTCTTGGAACATAAAAAACTAATAATAAGATTTGAGTAATACAACTAACAATAATAGAAAGACGAAATCTATTTTCTGATAAAAGCATGCATAACTTATATAAAAAATATAATGTAAGACAGCAAACAATTAACAAAATTATTTTTAATCCATTAATTCCCAAAATACTATGAGAAATATAAAAAATTACAGCGGATAACCATTGTTGCATCACAAAAGAAAAATTTTGATGAATAGTAAAAGGTTCTATTGTAGGAAAACCATGATTTAAAACATATTTTCCATGATTTAATAAAAACCAAATATCATTTTCTTTATAAATGTTGCTATTTAACATTATAGAACAAACAAAAATAGGTATAAAAAAATAAAGATAACATACATATTTTGATGGTTTATAATTTTTAATTTTATTTATTATTTTCTTCATTTATTTCACCTTCTTCATGATATGTTTTTTCAGTATTTACATTCCAAATATCATTTTTATCTCCCTTATTTAAAACGATATATTCTGCTGTTTTTATACCTGTTTCCATAGAATGATCCATATTATTATAACGATGCTGTCCATTTCTTCCAACACAATATAAATTATCTATCTTTTGAAGATAACTTTTAACAATATCAAATTGATTATAACTATCAAAATAAGCTGGATATGCTTTTTTTACTCGATAACAACAACTATCTAAAATTTCTTCATCGACAAGATTTATTTTTTTCAAATCTTTTATTGCATATTTTTTTATATCTTCATCTGATAAATTCCAAAAAGAATCATTTTCATTACAAAAATACTCTAAACCTAACCAAACAGTATTATTAATATCTTTTACCATATATGGAGACCAATTATTAAATACTTGAATCCTACCTAATTTTACTTGATCATCTTGAATATATAACCAACAATCTGGAATATTATTATTTATTGTTTTAATATTTGTTTGATTTTCTATAGATAATTTATTTACCAAAACACCAACAGTAATAAAATCTCTATAAGGAAGATTACTAGCTACTTCTCTTACTTTATTTGATACTTTAGGAATAGCTTCAATAAGATCTTTGATTGGCATAGATGATACTAAAATATCAAGATTTTTTATATATTCTTTTCCATTTCTTATATAAGTAATAGATTCAATTTTATTAGAAACTTTAGATATTTTAACTACTTTTGAATCTTTTAAAATTTTTCCTCCCATTAATTCAATTTCTTTAGCCATTTCTTCATATAATTGACCTGGACCATATTTAGGATAATAAAATTTTTCAATAAGAGAGGTTTCTTTTTCTTTTTGTTTAATTTTAAAGATTTTACAAAAATAATTTTTTAATACTTCTTTTATAGAAATTCCTTTTACTCTTTGTTCTCCCCATTCTTTCGAAATTTCAGATGGTTTTCTTCCCCAAACTTTTTCAGTATATCCTGAAAAAAACATAGAATATAACTTTTTTCCAAATCTATTAATATAAAAATCTTCTAAATTATTTTCTTTTTTCTTAAAAAGTGAATATTTTAAATAACTAAATCCACAAGTAATAGTTTGATAAAAACCTAAATTTTTAATTGTTTTTAAATTTATAGAAACAGGATAATCAAAAAATTTATTTTGATAAAAAATCCTTGATACTCTATTTCTAATTAACATGACTTTATCTTCTTTTTCTGGATCTGGTCCTTTTTTTGGCAATTCTTTTTTAATGTGCAATTTTTTATCATCATATGATTTTTTTCCTTGTACATTTAAAATATCAGTCCATATTTTTTTTACTTCATTTTCTTTAGTAAAAAAACGATGACCTCCTAAATCCATTCTATTTCCATGATATGTGATTGTTTTTGAAATACCACCAACCATAGAATCTTCTTCAATAATAGTAACACTATAGTCATGACTTAATTTTAAAATTTTATAAGCTGTTGTAAGTCCTGAAGGACCAGCACCAATAATTACTACTTGCTTCACTATATCACTTCCATATATAACATTATACCTTATGGCAAAAAAAAAGAAAATAATTTTTCAAATATATGAAAAAGAAAATAATAAAGCTGTTGTATTTTCATTAGAATATACTCGTAAAACTCCAGAATTATCGACTGAAGCCATTCCTAATGCCACTCTATTAATTGGCATTGGCATTTGAAATAAAGCTGTTGTTGAACTAGAAGTTTTATAATCAGTACCTAAATTAACTATTTGTGTCCATTGAGAAGAAATAGACGTATTAGTTATATTACAATATACAAATTTTACATCTCCATATTTATAAACTTCTATAACTCCTTCACCCTTAATATTAAAACTTGTAATACGTTTTGATTTAACCGATATTAAATCTTGCTTACTATTAATTTTTGTCTGTAAAGAATTGATATTAGTATCAATTTTAGAACAAGTTCCATCAATAGCTGCTTGAACATTAGTTACTCCTAATTTAGCATTATCTGTATAACTTACATCTCTACTATTTATTACTGTTGCTGCTACTATATAACTTGTTCCTACTGAAATAATTACTCCTATTATTATTCCTACTATTAATTTATAATTTTTCTTTATCATCTTAGATCACTCACCTATTTTTATTTATCTAAGATTATTATACCCCCCCCCGTTTGTATTTTTGCAAGAAAAAACTACACTAGAGTGTAATTAATGTCTGAAAATACCAAATAATTTATTTCCATCTTCTGAATCTCTATTTGTTTCATCATAAATTCCTAATCTAGAAAGGAAATCATTTAAAACACTATTTTTTTCACGATCATTTAAAGATGGTATATTATAAAACATTTTAGAATTTGCTTCATATTCAAATTCCGTAACATCCTTATTTGAAAGCATACTTTTATTTAATACAACCTTTTTACCTTTTAACTTTTCAAATACATTTTGATTATTCCTAATTAATTGATTTAATTTAATTGTACTTGGTTCTAATAAATAAATTGTTTCAGAACATAAGGAATCTTTTTTTGAACCATTTAAATCAACCAAAACAACATTAGCATTGCTTAATTGATCTAACTTTGATTCTAATTCTCCTTCTGAAATAGAAATCATATCTTTAGAATTAAAATATGAAAAATCTTTTTTATTTAATTCTAAAGCATAAACTCCATTATTATAATATTTTTTTAATTCTTTAAATAACATGTAAATAAGTGTAGTAGCACCAGCGCTTTTTGTAATATTTTGAAAACCTATTACTTTTTTTATTGATGAATAATGACTACTACTATCTGATGTTTCATTAGATGATGCATTTAACTCTTGTAACTGTTTTACATCATCATAAGTATTTGGTTTAGCTATTAATCTTTTAATAGCATTAATATTATTTGTAAAATTATAAAGTCCGACATCGATTAACGCAGATAAATAATTAGATGAGCATAATTCATCAGTAAGTAATAAAATTATTTTTTCTGCTCCTAATCCCATAGCAAGTCTTTCAACATTATTAGTGTTTCTATATTCTTTTATTGCAGTTACATCAATAATTATTTTTTCATAAAAGAAAGTCTTAAACATTGAAATTAGTTCATCAACAGAATATTCACCAGTAACACTTTTAATAACATCAATATCAAGTGCTGTTAAATCTTTACTACTTTGATTTGAAACAATGACATTCATTTTATCACACTCCGTTTAACTATAATAAAACTATTAACAAGTAGCATCCTTGTTAATAGTCATTGTATCTCCAGAAGTTTGAAAAAAAGTCATAAATGGTATAAACTTATTAAATATAGGTACATCGATATCAACCATTGTAACTACATGATAATAACCATTAGGAATACCCGCAGCAGCTGCATCTTTATTTGGAAACCATTTTACACAATAACCTTCCACACAATGATAAGGACAACTTGAATCAAAATTCAAATCAGGTCGTGAGCTTCCAAAGTTACTTTCTGCTACGCGACTATTTAATTCTGGAACATTATAACCAATCTCTTTTATATATTCTTGAATTACTTGCTTAGATTTATCATTATAACCTTCATACTGTTCTAAAGTAGAAATTATTTTATTTTTTACTTTATATGCTTTGTTATAACTTACTGAAAATGCTAAATAGCCACTGACTACTAACATAAATACAGCAATAAACGTAATATTTACAACACCGCCAATGGCATCACGCATTTACAACACCTCTTTTAATTTTATTATATAATTATTCACCCTTTGTCAACAGTTTCAGTCTGATTAATTTGATCCCATTGGTCATTTATTCCTTTTTGAATATTAGGCCACATCCACCAAAAGAAACCTATTACTGCTGCAATAGCGATTAATGTAATAACTGTTAAGTTTAATTCTCCTGTTGCTGCTTTCATATACTATATACACATCCTTTCATATTATATATTTTTATTATACCACTTTTTTTTAAAATAACAATATATTTTACATATTTTACACAATTTACATACTAAACATACCCATCATAGAAATTAATATAATTGCCATAACGACAACTCCTGTTACAACAAGCATTGTCATTGTTTGACTTTCCATGTAACCAAGTCTTTCTTTATATTTTACTTCTCTAGCTTTATTTTGTAAGTTAGATACGCTTCTTGAAAACATCATTAATCTTTCTTGTTTTCTTTCTTGAGAACCAAGTCCTAAACGATATAATAATCTCATCATACGCATAGAATCTCTAACTGGATAAGTATTTGAAAATTCCATATATGGATCTACTGTTGAATCACCTGCATTAACACGTTCTACTAATTTTCTTAATCCAGGTCTAAATATTTCTGGAGCATCATCTATACTTTTACCAATTGCTACTGGAACAGTATAATGTTGGATTAAAATTTCTAATCCTTTTAAATAGTATGGCAATAGTAAATCTATTTCATGTAAATGTTTTTTATAATGAGATTTTAAACTTGAGTATGGTTGTTTAAATACAAAAAATGTAATTACTAAAGTTAGAATAATATTAATAACACTTATATTACTTAAAAATATCATAAAGAATACTATTCCAATTAAAATAGAATTTTGAACTCTCTTTTTAAATAGTTCATCACAATCTACATCATCACCATATTTTGAATATACTAGGAAATCATAATCACTTTCTCTTAAATATTGAAAGAATTTTTCATTATCAGCAATAAATTTTTTACCATCTATTGTTTTATTATAAAAAAGAATAAAAACAATAATAGCACATACAATAATTATTTCCATTACTCAGCACCTACATTCTCATAGTAATATTTTTCTCCTTTTAGAAGAAAATAACTATTAATAATAATAACACCGTGTAAGAGAATTTGTATAATCATTGAATCTAGTAATTTTAAATATGCTTCTGTTCCCAATAGGTATTGAACTAACATAACCATAAGATATAGCATAATACCAAATTGAAGAAATTGTTTATGGAATGTTGCTCTATCAATTCTATCTCTATAAACACTTTCTACTAACATATCAATATCAAGTTGCATATTTTCCAAACTATCCATAGAGTTTCTTGCACCTTCTTTAGTAATTTGTAAAAATAATTGATGCATATTCTTTACAATAAAATATGGATATAAATTTGACATATAGTTAACAGCTTCATCTATTGTACCATTTTGATAAGCTAAATCTATCATATGTTCTACGTCCGTCTTAACAGGATCTTCTAAAATTCCTGAATCTCTTACACCTTCTATAGCTTTTACAAAAGATTGAGTAGTTGCAAATTCCATAATAGTATTTGAAGTATAAGTTTGAATTTGTTCAAAAATAAATTCACTATATACTTTTTTGCATCTTAAATATGATAGATATGGAACAAAACCTATTACAACAACAATATAAAAAATAGAAACCATGATATTGTAAAAGTACATATAAGTAATAACACCTGTTACTATTGAAAAACCAGCAACTTGTAAAGCATATTGTTTTATTGTAAATTCTTGACCAAGTTGTTTGGTTTTTTCACGAACTACTTTATAAGAGTATGGTGCAAATTTATTATACATTCCAACTGCTTGTTGAGTAATAAATTTACCTAAATGTTGACCATTATAATTACGACTTATTAAAATAATAAATGCTATTAACAATAAAAGAAATAATACCATATATTATCACCCCTTTAATTACTCGCTACAGGTGGAACTGTTACCACTTGTGGTTTAGGTTTAGCAGGAGGTACAGACACAGTTTGAACTTTTGGTGCTGCTACTGTTTGAACTGCTACTTTTTGATTTGGAATTTGTTGATTTCCTATATTATTAACTGGTGATTGTAAAGATGGATTTGGAACAGAAGTTGTTACTTTTTGTTCTTGATTTTTTGAAGTTCCATTATCTTCAACCATATGATTAATAATAGAATTAATATCAATATTTTGATTTTCTAGGTATTCCATTAAATGTTTACTTGGTCTATGAGTAATTGGTGATTTACCATATATTTTTTGATAAATCACATGGGTTTGAGGTTTATTATTTTCATCAACATAAAATTCAACTACTTCATCTAATTCACGATGGAATTTACCATATTCTTTACTATAATATGCTTTTATGTGAACACCTAATTGAATATAACGATAGATTGTATTTAAAAATTGATCGACATCAATATCTGTTTCCATTAAACTATATAAACGATATGGAATAGCACTTGCTTTATCTGCATGAATTGTTGATAAAATATTATGTCCAGAAGAAATCGAGTTACGAACAGCACTAACTGCTTCAGCACTACGAACTTCGGAAAGTAAAATCCACTTTGGATTCTGACGCATACAAGTTACTAATACATCAGTATAACTTGCTACATTATTAGTTTTCATTGCAACGATATCACGATCTGGAAAAATTCTATCTAAGTGCAATTCTAAAGTATCTTCAATCGTAATTATTTTTTCTTCATGTTTAGTATGACTAGCTAAATATTTAACAAATTCTGTTTTACCTGAACCAGTTTCACCTGCAACTAGAATATTGCAATGACCTTCAACGCATTTAATTAAAATATCATGAATATCTGCTGTAAAGTAATCTTCTTGTAATAATTTTTGTTTTTCCAAACGAATTTTTGCTGGAGTTTTACGAATAACACATGCAATACCATTAGTTGCAATTGATTCATGTACAAAGTTAAAACGAAGTTCTGCTGATTCAGCATCTAGAAATGGTTTAGCATTATTAAAAGTTGTTCCCATTACATTTGAACATTGAAATGCTAATTTTTCCATAAATTCTTGTGTAACACCAGCTACTTCTATTCTTTTTGAGCCTTGAGTTAGTGAACGAACCCAAATTTGTCCTTTATTACAAAAGGAAATATCTGTGATATCATCATCATCTAATAATGGTTTTAACGGTCCAAAATCAAGTTTATCAAAAATACTTTCGTTCATCTAACCACTTCCCTTTTTATTCTTTTATTCTTTTTATTCTGTCCAAACAGTAATACTATTTATATAATCTTTAAGTTCTTCACTACTTAATTTTAAATCTCCTGGTTCATCTTTTAAGCTTTCTGCAGTAGGAACAGGAATTAATGTAGTAGAAACTGATCTTAAATACTTTGCTTTATTTAAAAGAATGTAATATTCTTGAGGTACTGCAAAGATTAAAGTAGCAGGAGTTTTATTTTCATCTACATCTGCAAAAACATTATTACCACTACTATCATTAACAGCAATAACTTCTACATTTTCTAGTAATTTTCCTACCATGATTTTATCACTAGTTACAATATTTTCTCCTTCAGCTTGAGCATTCTGTGCTTTTAAGTAAATATCAATATAATTTCCAGGATAAATTGCATTACCATATGTAGTTTCAGTATCTACATTCATATAATATAGAACATAACCTTCAGGATAATCATATATAATCTCATCTGGTAATTGATTTTTCTCTACAACACTTCTTTTATAAAATAAGCTTCCTTGAGGAATTACACTATCTGCATTTGCATATTTATTAACTACTTCATTTACATTAGTATAAGCAAAGCCATCATTTATTGTTTCTGATGATACATTTTTAGTACCAATCATTTCTGATGTAATTTGTGTACCAGGTTTTATTGTTTCTCTAGCATATGGAACATTAATTGGAGTAATAGCTTTATTTACTCTCGCATTATATCCAAAATATAATACTAAAACAGCAGCAATTACACCAATAACTGTAACTGTATTTTTATTAGATAATATTTTCTTTATTGTAATACTAATATTTCCCATTTTATTCTTCCTTTCTAAATTTTAATATAGTCCTTTTAAATATTTTGTTGTTAAAATAGGATCCTGTTTATTATTTGTTTCTAAGATTCCTTCAAGTCTTGTTGAAATATTAACATTAGAAGTTCCATCTGGAGAAAAACTATTATTAAGTGAATCTATTTGAATTGTAACTTTAGGTGGTACTTCATTAATATCATAAAATTTAATATCATATTCTCTAGAATTATCAACATTAGATGCAAATCTAAGGACGAAGTTTTCAACAAACTTCTCCTTATCTATTCTATATACACCACGTTCTGTATGATATGAAGTATCAATAGCATCCATCATTGCTGCTTGAGTTGTTTCTTTTAATAAATAATAATCTAGTTCATTTCCTGTAGAATAATTAGTAATTAAGTTAATAGCCGCTAAAGCTAAAATACTTAATACAATGATACCTACTGTTAAATATGCTTTATTCATTTATTAACACCCTCCCTTAATTATTATTGAATCCAATTCTTGTATTAACTACAGCATCAGTAGTATAAGTTGGATCATAGAAAATATTACTTTTATAGTAGTATAAACCTTCTACTTTTTCTGGACTTTCATTTTTATTATTACCTTGATATGAAATATATCCATATTTTTTTGCATAAGAGCGTAAATTTTTAATATTTTCTTTTGTTAAATGTACTGTATAATCAGCAGTACCACTATAAACTGAATCTGGATTACCTTTTGCTTCTTCTTGAAGTGTTTCAGCATAATTTCCAGGATCAATTCCATAACTTGTTCCTGCTGCAACTTTATCTGTAGCTGCACTTGTCCAGTTAAATCCAACTTCTCTTTGATTTATTCCATCAGAAGCTGGGAATAGTAATTGTTGTTCTACTGGTCTAAATACTGTGTTACATAATGCTGTACTATTTTCATTACTACATTCATTTTTTTCTTCGGTAGTTGGTGGTGGCGTTGTATTATCGCCAGAATCACCAGGATCATCTGGATCAACTTGATTACTTAAAGCATAGAAGCAATTTAAATCAATATTCCAACTATATTTACCAAAGTTTCTAATATTTGTTTTTATATTATCTGGTCTTTCTACTTTAATAGTATTTATATCTCCCTTATTATTGATTTTCCAATTCCACCATTGTTCATTTACTGGTTCAAAGTCATAGCCAGTACAATAGTAATTTTCTTTTTCTCTAGTATTATCTTTATTTACTTTATCTTCATGATAATATCTCTTAGCACTTTTTAAATCAATCCATGTACCAGGGAAAGTAATAGTAGTTTTATAATGTTGCCAATATTCTGGATTATCTTTTCCATAACAAATTCCATTAATACCATTAAGTGCACATAAAGCATCTTTAGAAGTTTCTTTATCAGAATCTAATGGAATAAACATTTTTACATCTCCAGTTGGAGTTAAACATGTATTATTAGCAGATGTTTTATTTTGTGATGACCAACTAGATTGATCATCTGGATTTTTATCTTTCATTACATCATTATCAACTTGCATATCAAATGTTGCTTCTTCTTCATTTGTACATTTAGCACTAGCTGTACATTCAGATAATTCTGCACTAATTTTTTCAAATTTTTCAACATAGTATTTTCTAAGATTTTCACTACTATCTTGACATTCACCTGCTGTTGTTTTTAAGAATCCACAAGTTTCATAACATTTATAACTTCTTGAACGTTGTCTTTTTATACCACCATCATCGATTATATAAGATCTTGCTTCACCATAACCATTTAATCCATTATTTACTCCATAGAATGATTGAATAGTTTTTAATGCTACAGTTTGATTACGGAAATAATATGGTGATGATCTTTTTATAGATTCAATCCAGTTATCCCCAGAAGGTGAACCTGTTGTTTTTGCTACACTAGAATCTGGTTTCCAAATATAATCGAACCAATCAATATTTCCATTATATTTTTGATAAACTCCTAATGGTTCTTCTTGTTTTAATTTATAAAATGCTTTTGCACATGCTTCTGCATTGCTTTTAATTTGAGCATTAGTTTTACATCCATCGATATTATAATATGGATCATCTTTATTTTCTTTTGCAAGTTTTTTAACATTACTAAATGTTGTTGTTGCAGCAACTTTTTTCGTTGTTGTATTATTTTTTTCATATACTTTTTTATAACAAGAATTTATACAACTTTGTGAATATTTACCATTATCACAAGCTTGAATACAAGTATCAAAGTCTTGGCTTGGTCCTGCTTGAGTTTCATTTTCATTTCCACTACAAATTGGAGTATAACTACAAATTGAAGGAGGTGTAGGCCATTTTATATCGCCTTTTGGTTGAGTTTTACATGTAACTTTACTTTTTACTGTTACTTTATATTGGAAACAAAGTCCTGCTTTTGTTGCAACAGGTGGATCATATGTAACTTGAATTTGTTCTTGACATGTAACACTACATGCATTATTATTTACTTCTTCGTTTTCAGTATAATATTTAGCTGTTTCCTCTGTAGTTTGTTCTTTCTTACAAGATAAAGTTTCTACACTAATTCCCTTACTATTATAAGTTAATTTCTTATAACCCTCATTTTCAATTTCTGCTTTAGCTTTATCAAATTCAGAATTATCTTTTTGACTTGATACAAAATCTAAATAAACTTTATATGCTTTTAAAGATGCTTTTCTTACTTTTTCAATATCTTTAGCTGTAATCTCAAAAGTTGATGAGTAACCTTGATAACAATATGGAAAACTAGATTTCATTTGAGCATTATATTTATCAACATCTTCTTGGCTTGATAAATAAACATCACCATCTTTTTCAAGCTTTCCTTCTAGCATAGCTTGGCATTCTTTGCCTTCTTTTGAATTAGGATCTACTGCTATACTAACCTTTGCATCATCTGCAAATTTTTGAGAAATATATGCTGCTGTATTATTAATCTGAAGTTTACCACTATTATCAATTGCTACATTTCCTGCTTTACATGTTGTAGTAGCTGATTTTCCATCTTTATCTTTATAAGTAACTTTTAAAGCTTTTCCATCAGTATTAACAATTTTTCCATTATCATTCTTAACAGGCTCAGCAATTAAGAAAATTGCATTACCAGGACCTACACTAATTTCTAAATCATTACCCCCTGTATAATTAACAGTTATTGGAGTTGCTTGACTTCCTAATACTAAGGAATAATCTGCTGATGTAGAGTCATAATCAATAGCATATTTAATTTTCCATTTTCCTTCTTTAGAATGAATCTTAATTTTATAATTTTGTTTATCTACTGTTAACATTTTATCTGTATATAAAGCATTTTCACAAGCTTTATCTGCTAATGATTTTGTACCTGTTGCACTTTGCTTTGTTTTAGCATTTACTTCTGTTACCATTAAAAATACAGAAAATACTAATACTAGTATTAAACATTTACCAACCCTTTTACTAAAACTATGCATCTAAAACATCTCCTTCCATTATTTTCTTTATTTTATTATAGTTTTTATTTTCTTTTATTTTATAATTACTAATTAACTCATTTTTTCTTACTAATCTAGCATCAACAACAAATGAATACTCAGTTGTTGGACCAAAAAATCTTGTACATGTCACAAGTGTTATTAATTTATCATTTTCATCTACATCTATATTAAAATCGAAATAACTATTTTTTTTAGTATATTTAATATATTGTTTTAACTCTTTTTTACTAGGATTTATATTATCATAATCTAAATCTTCTTCTTTTTGAAAAGAAATACCATATATCTTAAATAAATAGTTTTTACCATTTACTGTATATTGGATATATTTATTGTCTTTAACAAAATCTGAATAAATATAAGCCATTAATTGTTCAAATCTTTTATGATTTTTATTACCTATTAAAGGATTAGAAGATACATTTAATATATTATGAGAAAATAGTGTTGTTTTTTTCTGTAATGTTTTTTTATCAGAGTAACTCCAACCTAATTCATAAGTTGGATCTGAAACATCACTAGTATCATAATTAACAATTGGAAAGTCTATATTTGTTCCTTGAACTTTCAACCATCCTATTGCTGTTTCACCATTTACTCCTTTGAATTGTTTCATTTTTTTAGTTCTATCTTCTACTTTATAAAAGGGAAATAGTAATTTCCAAATCAGAAAACCAATTATTATTAAAATTACGATAATAATGAGCAGTCGCGACAACATATATTTTTTCGATTTTAATTTTTTCATAATATCTTACCTCTATTTTGTTATTGTATATGGATTTGTTTCACTACCTTCTCCATTTTTTATAACAATGTTTTTATCTAAATAACCAACTAATCTAATACCATTTGTTTCTTCACTATCAAATTTATTTGAAGTAATACCTAATGTTGCTGAATTAATATAAACTGAATCTTTAGATATTTCTTGATACCATGTACTAACACCATTAGTTGTATTAGCACTATATAAATCAAATACACTAGCTAAAGATAATTTAACATTATATTTTTTTGTATTTTTTTCTTGATTATATAAAACATAATCATTATATGTATTTACTGTTATTGCTTTAGAAACAAAATAAGTCGTTTTTATACTTTCAGATATTTGATTTACAATTTTATAAGCAACATTATTTTTTCTAGTTGGATTATATGGTGTTAACTTAGAATCATATTTAGTATAATAACCCTCACCATTATTCTTTACTGGTTCTGTCATAATTACTTTTGTAGTTTCATCGTTTTCTTTTTCAATAACTCTCCAAAGATAACCTGAGTATGAGATATAACTTCCTGTATTAACATTTGAAATTTTATTTCCTTTTTTAGAAGTATTCTTATTTCCCTTTAAAATATATGGATTAGAACTACTTCCATCTCCTGCAATTACTGTTGCATTCTCAGTAATATTTAAAGCAGGTTTAATATTAAATATTTTGTTATTACTAAATTCTTTATAATTTGAAAAATTACTATTTGCTATATCAAAATAGGAAGATACCCAAGCTGTTTTTTTATCAGTCTTAGAATTAGAAGTCCAAACAGCTGTATCATTTACTATATTTGAAACACCATCACTATCTTTAGAATTATTATAATCTAAAATAGAAAGTAACCCTATTGGATTTTTCTTAGAATAGTTTGTACATTTTTTATATTCATCTGGATTTTTTACACTATCAATGCACCATTTACTATCTTTTTTAATATAATCTTTAGCACTATTGCTTAATTTTTCATAGAAATAATCATTTAACCAAGAATTAATACCTTCATAATCTACTGATCCTAAAGCTTCTTTAGAAACAACTTTTACACTATTATCTTCATTTATACCTATCATCTGGAATAAAATACCATCAAGTTTTACATAATTATTATTTTGATTTCCTTGATATATTTTTGTTTTACCTGTATCTTCTTTAATAATATTATTTAATGTTTGTGTTACTTTAACTTTTCTTATTTTTACTGTTTTATTTTCTAAACTATCTTTAGCAGTATATGTAACTTCATATGTACCAATTTTATTTACGTTTACTTTGCTTGTATCTACAGTAACATCATTGATACTCATTTTTCCATCACTATCATCAATAACACTTTTAATACCTTCATCTTCATAAGCATTACCTTGATAAACAACAACTTCATCATTACCTTTTAAAGTAATTGTTGGTCCTTCATGATCAATTTTTGATTTAAACATACCACATTTTAAATAAACATTATATTCATATTCGCCATTTATTTTTCTAACTCTTGCCCAACTTTCATCTGACTCACAATATTTATTTGTATATGGCGCTCTTAAATCTTCTTTAATAAAGTCTTGTTTATATAAAGTTTGTAATGATACTTTTTTAATTTTAGTACCTGTTGGAAGCTTACTCTCATTTATTTCAAAATATCGTTTTGTTGCTTCTAACATATTTTTTTCCATACTTTTAAATTTTAGTATTGGACTAACTACTAAAAACCACACTAATAAAACAACTACAAGAACTGTAATCATTATTTTAAAATTCTTTTCATCCTTTTTTTTCTGCATAATAAAATTCCCTTTCTCTTTATTTTAAACAATCTAATGTGCCTATTCTCATTATCTATATTTTATTTTATCATATTGAGATAAATTGTCAATTAGTTGTTTCATATTTTGCAAAGAAAAAAAGTCTGTAAATTAATACAAACTTTAATTATTATTATAGCCAAGTCTTGTATTTCGACTTATTGATTCAACATAAGTTGAATTATCTAATAAATTACTTTGATAGTAATAAAAACCATCTACACCATCTACTTTAGTATAACTACCTTGGTATGAATTATACCCATAATTTCTAGTGTAATTTTTAATTTCATTAATATTATTTTTATTTATTTTTATATGATATGCTGCACTTGATGCTGGACCATTAAAGACAGAATTTGGATTTCTTTGTTCAAGTGTTTGTTTATACTCTCCTGGATTAAGCGCATAACCTCTACTTTGTAAAGTACTATTATTTTGTGCTGCCAAATCTTTGGCCCTATTTGTCCAGTTAAAAGGAAGATTACTTTCATCACTAATTGGTTTTCCATTTTTATCTGGGAATAATGTATTAGAATCTACAACTCTAAAACGGACATTACAATATCTTGTACTATTCTCACTATTACATTCATCATCTCCACCACCAGGAGGAGGATTATTTGGTGGATTTGTTGGTGGTGCACTAGGTGGATTAGATGGTGGTGTTAATTCGTGATAAGCTGAATAAAAACAATTAAAATTAATTTTCCAATTATATTTACCAAAACTTTTAGTATCTGAACCTAAAGTAGCATTAATATTATATGTTGGCGTAAAATTAGCTAAATAAGCATTATCATTATTTACAGTAGCCCACCAATATTTTTCATTTACATCTTCCAATCCGTATGGAGTACAGAAATAACCTTTTTTATAGTAATATGAATCATCATAAGTTTTAGTATAAACTCTTTTAGCTGATTTATAATTAATATAAGTTCCTGGATAAGTAATTGTAGTCTGATATTGTGGAGTTGGTCTTTTATCATAACATAAACCTAATATTCCAGTATTACTATTTGAAGTACCATTTTCAGGAATAAACATATCAGCATTACCGTCACCATCTTCATCAATATCTCCATATCCATAAACACTATCTAAACTAGTAGTACCTTTTTGACTAGCATTTTCATTTTTTCCATCATTATTAGCACTAATATCTATAGTAAATTCAGTTTCCGTAGGCTCTGACTTACAAGAAGTAGAAACTTGACATTCATTCAAAGCATCTTCAAGTGCTTGTAAATCTTTTGCTGTAACATTAGA
This sequence comes from uncultured Bacilli bacterium, assembly GCA_947632405.1. Taxonomy (GTDB): domain Bacteria; phylum Bacillota_I; class Bacilli_A; order RF39; family UBA660; genus UMGS995. Next base: position 47,388 of record CANRPE010000002.1, read on the forward strand.
AAATTCATTATTAGTACATATATCACTTGATTTACAACCTGTAAAAGAACAAACTTCATTACAAACATACCTTGTACTATACTGTCTTTTAAAACCTTCTGATGAAATATTATATTTTTTATAAACATTATCAGTATAACCAACTAAGGCAATTAATAATGATTTAGTTTCTTCAATAGATCTTAAATAAAATGGTGATGATCTAGCTATTTGCATAGGTATATTGCTAGTACCCTTATTAGTTGCTCCATCATTATTAACATCACTTGAATGTACCCATTTAGTACGATTTTTATTATATGAACCTTTTGGATACATAGCTTTAGCATTAAAGAAATATTCTGCACATTCTGATAGTTTTGTTTGGTTATTGTTATTAACATAAGATATAATGCTATTAGTATTACAATTCTTATTATTATCTTCATTTTGGTAATTTTTGTATTCTGTTTCATCGTCTGCTAATTTTTTTACTATACCATTAGGCTGTTTATTTAGATAACTAATTCCCTTATTTACAGTAACATTTTCATTAATTTTTGATGAAGTTTTTGTTGTTGAAGTTTTAGAACTATAAACTTTTTTATAACAAGAATTAATACAAGCTTGTGAATATTGACCATTATCACAATCTTGAACACAACTATCAAAATTTTCGTTTGGTCCTGCTTGTGTATGAGATGTAGTATTTGAACAAATTGGTGACGGTGAACACATATTTTGAACAGTAACTTTACTTAAATCAAAATCATCTTCCATCCCACATTCACTTTCACTTTTAACTGTTACTTTATATTGAAAGCAAAGTCCGGCTTTAACCGTAGCTGGAGGGTCATATTTTACAGTTAAATGTTCATAACATCTAATTTTACAAACTTTAACAGAACCACTTGATAATTCTGCTTTTACTGTTTTAGTTTTTGATGTATACAAATACTCTGAACTTGTCTTAGAAAAATCACAATTAAGTTTTGGATTTAATTTACTAGTATCATTATAAATATGACTTTTCTCTATAGTATTTTTATATCTATCTATTGTTTTATTAATATAATCTAAAGTTTTAGAACTTTCTTTTTCTTGTTGTTTTCTACTATAAAAAACTCTTAATAAACTATTAGATATTTTTTTGATTTGGGAAGGTTTTAAATTAAAGGGAACATCTTTTTGTTCACAATAATCTAAAACTTTTCTATAATAATTATTTCGATATTCTTCAAGATCTTCTTTTTTTACATTATATTTTGTTGAACTACCATCATAAATTCCATTATAAGCATTATTACAAGCTTCACCATAATCACTATTATATCTAGAGCGGATATTTGATACTAAACCACTTTCTTTTGGATTTTGAACAAATAAAGAAGCACCATTACCTGTTATTTCTACTTGGCTTATACCTTCTTCCAAAATATCATCAGAATTAAAGTTACCTTTATTACATTTAATCGGTTTTTTATCTATACATTTGCCTTTATCATTATATCCTGCACAATACTTAGTATCTGTTTCCTTTTTTGGATATTTATATTCAATACATGCACCACTGTCTTTATCTTTTTTAGCACACTCTCTTTCATTTAAAGATACTACAATTATTAGTGCTTCATATCCTGCTGGTAAACTCCATGTATATGAATCATTAAAAGTATGTTTTTTGGTAGAAACTAAATCTTCAATATCAGCATCATCTTCACCTATAGATTCACTACCCAATAAATCTAGATTACCATAAGGAGCATAATATATATGTGCTCGACATCTTCCTTTACATGCCATACTAATTGTTCTACTAGTTACATTATTACTACTAATACTAGTATTGCGATCATATGCACTTGCTGTAATCGATATACCTAAATAACTTTTACATACTGAATCATAATTATCAGGATCACTTTTGCTAACTGCATACCCATCAGCCAAAATAGTTTTAGGAAACAAAAGAAGAACTAATATGATATTAATATATATAATTTGAAATAATATTTTATTAGTTTTCATATAAATTTCCTCCTACTTTATTTTGCAATTTCATATGGATTTAAACTTGTTCCATCTCCACTTTCTATTGTAACATTTTTATCTAAATTTGCAACTAATCTAAGTGCTTTTATATCATTACTATTAAATTTATTACATATAACAATTCCTTGATAGTCCATATAACAATATTGATTTTTTGAATAATCTTTAAACCAATAATCTTCTTTAATAGTTGTACTAAATAAATCATACATACTTGGTAAATTTAATTTTAATTTATAATAATTATCTTTTACTTTTTGTTTATAACCAATTACTGTTTCATATTTTGGATAATTAGTCTTTCTATTTACAAATAAATTTGTTTTAATATATTCACTTATATTGTTTGCTAAAGCATAACCAATATTTTGTTTTTGAGTTGGATTAAAGTTAATTGTTTCACTATTACAAAATGAAGTATAATAGTTTTCACTACCATTACTAACAACATAATCCATAATTATTTTAGTTGTTTCATCTTCTTCTACACCAATAACTCTCCAAGAATAACCTGAATAACTAATATATGAACCTACTTTTACTTTCTTTACTGACGTTCCTGGTTTTATTTTTTGATAAGTACCCTTTAAAATATATGGATTAGTAGCTGAACCATCTCCTTTAACTACAGTAGCATCCTTAATAATATTAATAGTAGGAATAATAATTTCATTATTAGTTAGTGGAACTTCAACAAAAGATTTTTTAAAATCATTATAATAATAACCAGTATTAGAATCTTTTTTATTATATACCAAAGATCCTATACTTAAATTAAACTCATTATTATCATTCTTAGAATTATAATAATCTAAAATAGAAGGTAACCCTACTGGATTCTTATCTGAATATTTTGTACATTTTGAATACTTACTTGGATCTTTTACATTATCAATACACCATTTACTATCTTTTTTAATATAATCTTTAGTACTATTACTTAATTTTTCATAGAAATAATCATTTAACCAACTATCAATATTTTTATAATCAACAGCTGCTAAACCATCATTAGAAACTACTTTTACACTTTTATCTTGATTAATTCCTAATATTTTAAATAAAATTCCATCTAATAATAAATAATTATTACTTTGATTTCCTTTATAAATATTTTTTTTATTTGTATCTTTTTCAACAATATGATTTAAAGTTTCTATAACTTTAACTTCTCTAACTTTAATTGTCTTATTATCTAAACTATCTTTTATAGTATAAGTAACTTGATAAGTTCCTGTTTTATTTACATTTACCTTACTACTATCTATAACTACTTCTTTTTTATCTATTTTTCCATCACTATCATCAATAACACTCTTAATACCTAATTCTTTATACTTTTCTCCTCGATAAATAGTAATAGAATCTTTACCATTTAAAGTAATAACAGGTCCTTCATGATCAATCTTAGACTTAAAAATTCCACACTCTAAATAAACATCATATTGATATTGATTACTTTTTTGTCTTACTTTTACAAAACTATTTTCTAAATTACATTTTTTATCACTTAGTAAAATTTTAAAATCATTATTAAAGTAATCATCATCATATATTTTCTTTAAAGATAAAGTTCTTATTTTCTTTCCTGTTGGTAATTTACTAGTATTAATTTCATAATATCTTTTTCCTGAATTTAAAACTTCTTTTTCCATATTTTTAAATTTAAGTAGTGAAGAAATTATAAAAATAGCACTAACTATAATAATAATTAATATCACAATAAATATATTTTTTATTTTTTTCTTCATTTTAAATCTCCTATTTTATTTTATAACTATATCTTTTATTTCTAATTGTATAAATTAATTCTACTTCCTTAGCTGTTTCTAATTTATTAGGAACTTTAATATATAAATATTTTCCTAAATAATCTTTATTAGTTAAAAAACTATCTATAGCTAACTCTTTTGTAAAACCATCAGTATCTATATATCTAATTTTACCATATTCTTTTGAAAATTTCATTAATTCTGTTCCTTCATAATCACTAGATGAAAAATTTACTAATAATATTTTAGATGCTTCATCAGCATTAATTTGTTTTGAAACAATAGAACAATAATCATCTTGATTACAACTTTCAATATTATAATTTGCTGTAGTTACAAATTCTACTTTTTCAAAAGTAAATTCAACATTTTCTTTAGTTGAAGTTTCTACTTGTAATGGTTCTGAAATATTTATTTTTTTTGTTTCCTCAATTTTAGAAACATCTACTAAATTTAATTTTATCTTTCGTAAATAAGTAATTGTTCCTTTATATTGTTGATAGTATAAAACAAATCTTTTAGTATTTAAATTTTTATCTACTTTAAAAACTAATGCAAAATCTTTTTGACTACCTCTTTTTAATTTACCTGTAGGAAAACTTTGTCCAAGATCAGAAAAAGCATTACTGTATGTATTTCCTTGAAAAGTATAATTATTTGATCCATTTACAATATGAAAATCATAGCCATCGAATTCTCTACTTTCACCATTATTTAAAACTGAAATATTTAAAATAACAAACGCACTATCTTTTTCTAAAACATTGCCCATTTGATCTTTATCAGTATAAAAACTTTGGTTTATTCTCATAGAATAATTATTAACATTAAAAACTTGATTTTCCTTAATAGTTTTATGACTTACACCAAAATAATAATAAGTTTTATATACAATTACAATAGAAAGAATTGTAAAAACAATATTACAAATAAATTTATGCTCGTAATAAAAATAGCCTAATTCTCTTTTCGTCTTTTTTAAGGTTCTTTTAATGGAATGTTTATCAAAGTCAAAACTAATTTCAAATTCTTCACGATCTTCTTGATCTAATTCTAAGAATTCCTCATCTTGACTAAAATTAAAGTTTTTAATATCTAGTCCTAAAACTCTAATAAATAAAATTAAAAATACAAAATATTGAGGAATTGTCGCTATCGATAAAAAATTATTTAGCGCACGCATCGTTGTTGTAGTAAAATCTCCTTCATAATTATTATAAAATTTAGAAATTGACATAAAAATAATAATTAAGACACTATATTCTAAAATCGGAATAAGATATAATTTCCAAGGTTTTTGTTTTCTTTTTAAAACGATTAGTAAAATAAGAAAACTAACAATAACAACTAAAACAATTAGATATAAATAAATATTTAAATACTTAGATATTGGTTCAAAATATGAATCATAACTTAAATACGTTAGAAAGTCTTTATTAAAAGTATTTACTTGGATTGTTTTTGAATAAATAAAGGCACATAGAATAATTAACACAAGATGAATCTTTTTAAAGTTTTTAATGAAAAAAGCATACGGTTTACGAAAGACCATATTACCCCTCCTATTCTAACTTTTATTATATCTAATAATTAAAAAAAATAAAAGATTTTCTCCTTTATTTTTCTAAATAATTTTCTCCTTTATGAGGTTCTGTTCTTAATAAATCATTAAATTCTTGTTGACGTAGTGCTTCATAAATTACAATTGCACAACAATTAGATAGATTAATTGCACGTACATTAGCAGTCATAGGAATTCTCATACAATGCTCTAAATCATCTTGTAGAATTTCTTTTGGAATTCCTGTAGATTCTTTTCCAAAAATAAAATATAAATTTTCATGTTTTTGATTTTTATAATCAAAACTTGTATGAGGCTTTTTCCCATAACGTGTAAAGTAATAATAAATACCTTTATTTTTAGCTTTAAAATCTTCAAAATTTTCATATACTTCATAATCTAACTTATCAATATAGTTAGCGCCACTTCGTTTAATATGTTTATCATCAAGAAGAAAGCCTAAAGGTTTAATTAAATGTAGTTTTGTGTTAGTTGCAACACAAGTTCGCATAATATTTCCTGTATTTTGAGGAATCTCTGGTTGATATAAAACTATATGATTCATATATTACTCCTAATTATTTGAATTTATTTTATTTCTTTTAATAAAATCATTAACATTCTTTAAACTTAAATTCTCATCTTTAGTTGCTTGTAAAATATCTTCTACTTCTCCATCTTCAAAATAAATCAAAGCAGGATATTTATTAAGATTTTCTCGTTTATATGGATAATTTGTATTAAAGAAAGTTATAAAGTTATCTTTATTACTATCTTCAATATTAACATAAATAATTTCTTCTTTTAATGATTTTTGCTCTACTAATTTTTTAAATTTCTTTTCAAAACTTCGACAATCAGTATCACTAGCTGTACAAATATAAATAGTAGTTGTTGGTCTTTCTTGAATATAATGTTGCATTTCTTCAGTTGTTATTTCTGTTAAAGAATCTCTAATAATAGGAATATTATTTTGATATTCAGAATATACAACATACCATCTATAGATATAATAAGTTAATAAAAAAGCACCTAAAAATAAAACTAATAAAATAATATAATTTTTAGTAGGAATTTTTTTCATATCTTTTAGCTTTTGCATGATATCACTCTCCTATTTATTTTATTTTACCACAATTTTAAAAAATTAGGAATGTTAAAAAGAATTTATTGATAATTTTTGACAATTTCTCTAATACTTTTAGCATCTTCATCATAAAAATCAAATCTTTTTTGATGTGGAAAAGATAATTTCTTACTTAAATTCTTAACTTCATAATTTAAAATAACTGTATTATTTGCTTCTAAATAAACATCAAAATATCTATTTTTAAAATCTTTTAATTGATACTTAGAAAAAGAATCAATATTTAATATATTACCCTTAATATACATATTTTCAACTTTACCATATACTAATATTTCTGGTATTAAAATTTGACCAAATCTTTGTTGATAATTTTCTAGTAAAGTTATTATTTCTTCTTCAGTTAATTCTACAGATAAAGCAAACTCTTTCAAACCATATTTTTGTAAATAATAAGCTGTATATGAATTTTCAATATTTAAAGTATAATTTCCAATATTATTATTTTCTTGTTTAAATAAAAAATATTCACTAACTAAATTTCTAGAATTAGTTTGATCAATTAAAAATAAATTTCTTATATGCTTATAAAATACTTTACTATTATTTTGATACTTTTTATATAATTCATAATTATTAACATAAATTCTTGAAAAATTTAATTCTAAGCAAGTTTTTAACTGTTCTTCATTCATAACTTTAGCAGTTAAAATATTACTTTGTGGTATATCATGAGATACTAAAGAAAATTTAACTTCTTTCTTTTCAAATAAAGAATTAGGATTTTGTCTTTTAATAATTAATTTTTCTAAAGCTAGTCTTCTTAATTCATTTAATTCTTTTATCGAAATAAAAATTTGATCATCTTTTTGAACTATTATATTTTTTACTAGAAAAGGACTATTTCCAACTTTTTGAAGTTGTTCTTTTATTCTTTTTAAAGAAATAGATGAAGTCTTAGCTTTTTCTACAAGACTTTTTTCTACTATAACTTTATATTTATCATCTTGAATTTCTAATTGTAAAGGTTGATTAATTTTTGCTTTTAATTTCATTGTAATAAATATTTTCTTTTCTTGATAATGTTGTAAAGATTTAATTAATTTTTGATCTAAAGTCTTATAAACTGTATCATAAGTTTTTAAATCTATTTTATTATCTACATAAACAAAATCATGACTACTATTAATTAATTGATCTTTCTCATTATATAAATAATTACAAATTAACCCTTTATTACTTTCTAAAAAACGAATTCCATCTTCTTGATTTAATTCCTTTTCTAATTTTATTTTAATTTTTTTCTTACTAATATCTACTACCTTTCCTATTTTTAATCCTATGTGATTTGGAGTTTCAATATTCATTAAATCTAAATCAGAAAATAAATGTCCTCCTGTAAATTTACGATTAAAAATAGTACGTAATTTATTTAATTCTTCATCTAAGTTAATAGGAACTAAATCTATAAGTTTGCGATATAGATTTGTAATAAATCCAACATATTCAGGACTTTTCATTCGTCCTTCTATTTTAAAACTAGTAATATTAGTATCAAGTAATTGAGAAAAATTATAACTACTATTTAATTCTTTAGTACTTAAAAAATATTTAGCTTCACTTAATGGTTGATTATCTTTATATAGATAATAAGGAAGGCGACAACAACCAGTACATTCCCCTCTATTACCACTTCTATTTCCAAGCATTGAACTCATTAAACAATTACCTGAATAACTAATACATAATGCTCCATGAATAAAAATTTCTAATTCAATAGGAACTTTTATTTGCTTAATTTCCTCTATAGATAATTCTCTAGATAAGACTACTCTTTTTACTCCAATCTTATGAAAAAAATTAATAGTATCAATACTACTATTATTAGCTTGAGTTGAAGCATGAATTTCTAATTTTGGAAAAAGCTCTCTTACTAAACAAATCATTCCAAAATCTTGCATTATAATAGCATCTACTTTATTTCTGTGTAAAAATTCAACTTGCTTTAAAAATTCTGTTACTTCTTTTTCTTTTACTAAAGTATTCATTGTTACATAAATTCTAACTCCATATAAATGACATAATTTAATAGCTTCAACCATTTCTGTCTCAGAAAAATTTTGTGCATAACTTCTCGCACCAAATTTTTTTAAACTTAAATAAACAGCATCAGCATTATTATTGATTGCTTGATACAAAGATGCCATATTACCAACTGGTGATAATAACTCATATTTTTTCATGAAAAGTCCACCTCTAATAATCTTATCATATCACACTATTTCTTAAATATAAAAGAATTTAATCGCATATATTTTAGCATGAATGACGATACAGAAAATATGGTAAAACGCTTAAATTTTGAAAACTTTATTTGGGTAGGCTTTATTATCGTTGGAATATTAGATATTTATGGTGATGAATTAATAAAAAAAGGCTTAATTCAACATGATTCAACAGCCAATAAAAAAGCCAATAAACTTTTTTTAGGCATCAGTACTTTCACTATTTTAGTTTATATTTATTTTTTAATAAGAAACTATAGCGACTATAAAAAACACCATAATAAAAGCTATGAAACTAGATTAATAGGCAGTATGTTTATTTTAATAGGATCTATTTTCTTATTATACTTTCAACTAACAACAACTAAACAAACTGATTCACCTTCCAATGTCTGATTTTAAATTATTAATCTCTTGATTTAGTGCATCTACCATTTTTTTCAAGATCTTTATGCTCTCCTCACCAGAAATAGATGAATTTATTTGACTTGTTCTTTCTTGTTGTACTTGTTTATAAAAAGCATTTGTACATAAAACTTGAGCTGTTAACATAAGCCAATTTCCTAAAGCATTTTGTTCAGAAGCTGTTAAATCATCTATTAATAAATAACCAACTACTACAGCACTAAAAGAAAAAGCTTTTGGAGATACATTAGGAATGATATTCAAATTTTTTCACCTAATAAATTATATTACAAAATAAATAGAATATATTTTAATAATGACAGAAACACAAAAACGACTTAAACAAATTAAAATAGAAAATTTTATTTGGTTTATTTATTTAATTTTAATTAGCCTATCTATTCTTGCTAACGAATATGAAAAAAAATATTTTTGTTTTCATGATTTAATAGCTAAAGAAAAATATCGAAAATTAACTATTGGTATTTTTTCTGTTGCTATTATTATTTATTTTTATTTTTTCTTTGATAGTTATCAAGATATAAAAACTAATAATTATTATAAAAGTATGAAAAATAAAAATTTAAGTAATCTTAGTTTACTTGGTTCAACATTAATTTTAATTAGTGGAATTATCTTTTTATATATAGCTATTGTTGATAAAGACTTAGAAATTGAACTTGCTTTTAATTAAAAAAGCATCTACTTTTAGTAGATGACTTTATTCTAAAAATATTTTTCTTGTAATAAAGTTAAAGACCATTACAATAGCTGTTGCGCCTATTTTAACAATTAGATAACTTATTTTTAAAATATCAGTACCAAACCACATAATAATTTCTGTTAAAATTAAACCAATAATACTAAATATAATAAATAAGATAAAATTTTTTTTCTCGTCTTTTTCTTTATTAACATCAAAAACCCACTTAACACTAGCAATATAATTAAATATTACAGAGATAATAAATCCTAAAGCAGCAGCAAGTAAAACATTAAGACCTAATATTTCTTTAGCAATAATCATTACTCCATAGTCAATTAGAAAAGCTATTCCTCCAACAAGACCAAATTTCATAATTTGTTGAAATAATTTATTATTTTTTATCATATTCGTTTTTTGTCCTTATTAATACTAATTCAAATAATTGACGATGTTTTTTTACAACAACTTCTAAGATAATACCACAGACAAACATTAAAATAGAAATTATCAGCATAAATCCAGAAACGATTAAAGTAGGATATCTTGGTACTAATCCAGTTTGAAAATATTCCACAAAAACTGGAACTCCAAAAATAAGAGATACTATTAAAAATAAGAAACTAATTAAGCTAAAAAACAACGTAGGCTTATATTCTTTAAAAAGACGAGCAATTGTTTTTAGTACTTTAAAACCATCGCTAAAAGTATTTAATTTAGAAACACTTCCTTCTGGTCTATCACGATATTCTACAGGAATTTCTTTTAATAAAAAATTTTTATCTAAAGCATGGATTGTCATTTCTGTTTCTATTTCAAATCCCTTTGATAGTACAGGAAATGTTTTTACAAATTCATAACTAAAAGCTCGGTAGCCAGTCATAATATCTTGAACATTACTTTTAAATAATTTATTAATTAAACCTCTTACTAAAACATTTCCAAAATTATGAAAAGGTCTTTTATTTTCTTTAAAATAAGTAGATGATAATCTATCTCCTATAACCATATCTGCTTTTTTTTCTAAAATCAAATCACACATTTCTTTAGCATTTTCAGCAGGATAAGTATCATCTCCATCAATCATTAAGTAACAATCAGCATCAATATCTTTGAACATTGATCTAATTACATTTCCTTTACCTTGCTTATATTCATATTTTACAGTTGCTCCTGCTTTTTGAGCAATCTTATCAGTATTATCACTAGAATTATTATCATAAACAAATATTTCAGCATCAGGTAATGCTTTTTTATAATCTTTTACTACTTTATCAATAGTTTTTGCTTCATTATAACAAGGTATTAATACCGCTATTTTACTTTTTGTTTCTTTTTTCATAAAATTACTCCTTACATATTTCTTATTTAATTATAACATATTTATAACCTTTGTAAATTCCCAATTTGACTACTAAAGCCAAAATTGAATTAAATAATAAAACTCTAACCAAAATCTTAAATTATTAAATTTAAAATCATTACTGATACTAACAAAAAAGTAAAATCCTTGGTATATTAATGATAAAGTCGCTAAAAGAAAAATAATTTTTAGTAATAGTTTTTTATTAAATTTTCCAGATTCATTTAAGGCTAAAATAATAAGTACACTAGATATTACTAATAACCACTGAAAATCAGTAAAATATCTTGCTAAAATACCAGCCATTTCAGTATCTGCAATAATGATAATTAAACTTGCTCCAATTAGAAGTAAACAAAGGTTAAAGATAAATTTATTATTTATATATTTTTTTAATTTAAAGATAAATAAATTTAAAATAGTTATTGAGGTTGAGAAAAATAAACCTCCATATATAGGCTCATATATAGTAATACCTAAATAATTAGTTTCTAAAGAAGTTTCTATAATATATGGAAAAATATTTTTCATATTAATTGGATTAAATAAGAATATTATTATTCCTAAAGGAATTCTTCCAAAAACAAAACCTCGCTTTGTCATATCATTAGTTGTTAAATTATAGTTAGCTCCAAAATCAAATGGTGAACCAAATCGAATATAGTTATAATACATAAGTGCTCCTGCTACTAAAATATATGGTATAACAATCATCAGAGCATTTAGTATTAATTCTTTCTTTGTTAATTTATTATTCTTAATATAAAGATAAATAAGAGGTATTATAAGAATAGATCCTAATAATAATTGTGGTCTACATCCTGCTACTAAAGCTAAACATAAAGATCCACAGAATAATTTAAACTTTGATAATTTATTAATACAAGAAACTAAAAAGATTAAACCTAAATATGTAAACATTATGCCTGTTATAATAGGTAAATTATATAAATCTGGTAATTTCAAACAATACATTAAACCAGAACAATAAATTAAAATTAAATTTATTAAAATAAATAATCCTACTGAACACTTCTTAAAAAAATTTTTTATTATTTGATTAAATAATAAAATTAAAAATATTGCAGATAACATAGTTATACAAAAAACTATAAAACTTGTTTGTAAATTATGATTAGTAATTAATTTAAAAGGAACATAAAAAAGAATTATTGGAACAACTCCAAAATAGGAATAGTAGCGTCCTTTATAAAAAGCTGAATCCCATAAATATGTCATATTATGTTCTTTAAATATTTTTTCTCTTAAATTATGATCATAAGGATTAGCCATAGTATTAAGTAATTCTTCTGAACCATTTTTATCAATAAAATAAGTTTTACCTTCTATCAAACTATCAGCAACTCTATTATGAATATTACTTGTATTGGAATTAAAATCTCTAATTGCCCTAATTGATAAAACTGAATAAGAACTTATAATTAATAAAATAAACATTACTAAAAGAAATCTTCTTTTTTTAAATTCATTATATTTAATGGTATATAATTTTGAATTAGGTCGTAAAAAATATATAAATAATAAGATCAAAAATACTAAAAAGACTCTTATAAAATTAATTCTTAGATCAATCTTACTATTAATAACTAGATTATTAATTAAAATTTCATCTCCATTTAAAAAATCAAATTCAAATTTTAATTTTTCACTTTTACCACTAGTATTAAAATTTAATATCTTTGATTTATAAATTTTTTTACTGACAGTTCTACTATTTAATTGAATATATAACTTATTAGCTTCATCAGTAAAAAATGGAATTATATCATATGAATCAGTCTTAGTACTATTAATATCTATATATACATTATGAACTTTATTATTAATATTTTTAATTTCTATATAAGGATTTTCAGTTACTACTTTATATTTATTATTAGTTATTTTCTTCATATTTGTATTTAATTCTACTTTATCTAATAAAGTAATTGGTTTATAATTTAAACTCATATAACTTCTAATATTAAATACAGTAAGTTCTAAAAATATAGCTATATTAAAAAATAAAAAAATCATTAATAAGTAACGTATTTTCAAGTTAGATATTTGAATTTTTATATTTTTCTTATAATATAATAAAATAATTATATTATTTATTAGATAAACTAGACTAAATAATTCAAGACTATTAACTAAAAAGATTATAGTAATAACTATAATATCTAAGACTAGCATAAATATATAATTATTTTTCTTAGTAGTTTTAAAGTTATAAGTTATAACTAAATTAGTAATAATTATTAATAAAGGCCATAATAATATTAGGTTATTAAACATTTCTTCATCCCCTTTAGTTATTTTTTATTAATTGTTTTAGATAGTAATTTATTACTTAAAAGTAATAATGGTAAACAAGTATATGCACAATAAATATATCTAAATTCAGCAAATACTGGAGTAGCAACTAACATTGTTAACCAAATTCCAATAACTGGACAAAATACATATAATATTTTTTTATTTTTACTTTTAATTATCATTGCTATAGAAATGATAATAATCCAAATACATAAACCTATACTCCAAATAAATCCATATATAGGAATCTTTTTAGTTATTAATGAATCAGAAAGTTTTTTTACTTTACTAGGAACTAAACTATTATCACTTAAATTAATATTATTTTTATCAATTCTAGGAACAACAGTCCAATAGTCAATATTAGGATACCAATAACCTAAAGTAGAAATTAAATAAGCTTCTGTAGCAATATCAAAATGTTTTAGGCATAAAGATATCCACATATTTAAATACTTAGTTTTTTGCTTTTCAAATGCCTCAATTTTAAAACTTTTATCAAATTTAATACTATCAACAATTTCAGCATTATAAACTTTCTTTAATGTTTCTAATGGAATTACTTCATTAATTAATTTTTTCTCATTTTTTGTAAAAGTTACATTTTTATATGCCATTCTTCCTACTTGTTGTAATGGAATAGCAATATATTCTGTAGATTTTGACTTTTTAATTCCAAAATAATTAAATATAGGTCCTTTAACTATACCATAGATTAAAAAAATTATTAAAAACATACTTAATATAACTTTTCTTTGTTTCTTAAAAATAAAAATAGAAATAATAGTTAATAATAAGTACATATAAATTGCATTGTTTCTAAAAAAGATTGTCAAAACAGAAACAATTATAAATGAATAAGAATTTCGATATGTAATTTGTTTTTTCTCTAATAATTTAATTAATTCCATTGTAAGTAATAAAACACACCCACTAAAAATAATATCTTTCCACATTGTAATACTATAAAAAGCATGAATAGGTACAATAGCAAAATATAATAAAATTAGAAGTAAAATTTTTTTACTAACCCCTCGTTTATATAAAAATGAAATTACGCTTCCAAAAATAGTTGCCATAATCATCATTTGACAAATAATAATTAAAGAAGCCGCTATATTAATATTATTAAATAGATGCATTCCTATTTTAAATGGAATTGCTGAAAGTAAAATATGAATTACAGTATGATGATCACTTAAATTCGTAAAATTATTAATAATTTGGGTTAATTCTGAAATAGAATCTCCTGTAAATAAACCAGGATAATAAATAATAAAATATGGAAGCCAACAAATAAAAATAATAATAGTTGCTAAAAGAAAAATATTTACTTTTTTAGGTAATTTAAACTTTTCAAAAATATTAATTTTATTTACTTTAGGCAATATATTTATAAAGAAAGGATAAAAAAGAGAAAAATATCCACTTAAATAAAGAATTGATTTTATTTGAAATAATTCTATCCATATATTATAAGTAGAATTATATCTAAAGTTATAGCAAATTCTTCCTAATAAAAATAAAATAGAAAAAATACTTGCTAATGACAAAGATATTTTTCGATATTCTTTATCAAATAAATTACTCTTATAAATATAAGTACCTACTATAAAGAAAATAACTAAATATAAAATATTAAAATAATCAAGATATTTTTGAAAGTGAAGTGTAAAATATATAAGAATTACCATAAATAGTGATACTAGAAGTTTTCCTAATTTCTTTTTATTATTTGTCATTATTATCACTACTTTCTTTAGTTTTTTCAAGGTATTTATTATTAAATTTATAAAAATATTGCATGCTAAATTTATTTTCATTTATAGATTTCTCATTAAGTTCATTATCTTTAAAAATATCTTTTAAATGTAAGGAGATGTTATTTATAGAACAATCAAAAATTTTAGCCATTGTTTTTTGTGTAAACCATAAAGTTTCATCTTTATAAACGGCATCAATAACAATATTGCCATCTTTATTTTTATATATTAATAAATTATTTTGATCTTCTAATTTTTTCATTAGCTCATCTCCAATCTATAATATTATGTAAAACTTTTTATGAAAGTTTATTTTTGTTCATTTTGGTTACTTTCTAGGATCATATCAAAATAAGTTTTAAAATTAAGTGCTACTTTTTGCCATGACCATTTTTTAGAATTCTTAATATTTTCTTTAGATAAATCTTTCATTTCTTCACAATGTTCTAGTAATTGTTTTAATGTGTCATAAACAGGATCTAAGTTTCTTTCTTTTATAATATATTTTGACTGTTTTTTTCCTAAAGCTTCTCTTACAATACCTACATCTGTTGAAACGATTGGAACTCCACATGCTAAAGCTTCTAAAACAGGATTAGGCGTACCTTCTATTTTAGAAACACATACTAAGATATCAATATTTGCATAATAATCTACCATTTTATCATGTGGAATAAAACTTTCTTGCGAATCAGCAAAAGAACCTTCTACATTGAAACCATCTTTTTTTAATTTTTCAATAACAGGTATTAATAAAGTTTTAAGTCCTTTACAATCTTCATTACCAGCCCATTTACTATTACCTACCCAACCTATTTTAATAGTCCTTTTTGAAATATTTTCAAATCTCTCTAAATTTTTTGGATAAAAAAGATCTAAATTAACTCCATCAGTTAAAACTGTAGTTGGTTTATACTTAATATCTAAATTATCATAAATATTTTTTAAAATATTAGATGATACAGAATAATACTTAATATACTTAAAAATGGTTTGTGTAATATCAAAATCTTCATCTAAAAATAAATGATCATATACAGCTGTTGATATTTTATTTTGATTTAAATATCTATAAATAAAATCTTCTTTTGTTATACCGCTCATTTCTAAATCCCATAAAAATGCCGGATTATTTAAATTCAATTGATATCTCCAAAAGAAATGAACTAAATCATAATCTTGTACTAATAGTAATATTCTAAGTAAATTATCATCTAAATAACTTGACGGAATAATATCAATATCATAATACTTCGATAAATATTTTTTAATACTACAAGCATTATTATAATAAGCCCAAGCTACTTTATCTACAATTAGTGCTATTTTCTTCATTTCTTCCACCACACTAACTTTCTTATTTTTCTAATTAATTGATATGATCTTGAATTAATAAGAGCTTCTTTTTCATTTTCTAAAGTTTTAATATTTATTCTTAAAAATTCTATTTCTTTTTCATAAGCTTTACATTTTATTTGTAACTTTTCTAATTCATTATCCATTATTATCACCATAATAAATTATTACAGGAGTTAAAATGTAATAATCCTTTTTCTTTCTTATTTTTTTAATAAAGTCTGCTAATTTTTTTTCTTTAAAAGCTTTATTTCTATTTTGGATATATTTTTTATTTTTATCACTACTTAATTTATCTAACATATCATTATAATATTTACTATCAAAAACAGAAACTATAGTATCATATAAATTAGTAGTCATATAATCGATAAAAGATACTAACTCTTTTTCATCAATAGTATACAATTGATTAAATATAAATTCTTCTATTCGCCAAGAGTATGTATAATATTTAAATTTATCAATATCAATATTTAGATAATTATTATATTTTTGTAAACGTTCTTCTACTGTTTTAATAACATCAATCATACTATAACCTGCACTTGATCTCATCAATGAATTTGTTCTAGTATAATATTTATAATATGGTTTAGAAATATATTTTATAGTCTTAGCACTCATTAAAATAAATGGATTAGCACTTAAATCTTCATATTTATCTTCAATAAATTTTAAATCTAAATCATCATATAAACTTTTTTTAATAATTTTATTACAAGTAGATGGCATAATTGTTGTATATAACAAACCTTCATAAAGATTACCTTCATTAAAAATATAATCAATTGCTGAAGTTAAATAACTTTCATGATCAGTTATTGTTTCCCAATCATATACTACAACATCTATATTGTCATTTAAATAATCCATACACTCTGTAAAAAATCTAGAATCTATTGTATCATCTGAATCAATAGAAGCAATATATTTACCTCGTGCTTCTTTTAATCCTACATTTCTAACATTACCTAATCCATGATTTTCTTGTTTTATATATCTTATAAGTTGTGGATATC
The DNA here is from genome assembly GCA_947632405.1 of uncultured Bacilli bacterium. Taxonomy (GTDB): domain Bacteria; phylum Bacillota_I; class Bacilli_A; order RF39; family UBA660; genus UMGS995. The sequence continues at coordinate 65,055 of CANRPE010000002.1, forward strand.
TTTTTTGATACTTTAAAATAATTCGTTCACTATTATCAGTCGAACCATCATTAATAATTAATATTTCCATATTATCAATTACTGCATTAATAATTGATTTTAAGGAAGCTTCTAAATATTTTTCAGTATTATATACAGGTACTACAATTGTAACTAAAATATCTTTATTTTCATTTTTATCTAAGACAATAGAACAATTTAAAAATTGTTCAATAGATTCTTTTGATTTTTTTGAATATTGTTTTCGAAACAAATCATATTTTTTAAATATTTCTGAAGATGATTCTGAAATAGTAGCTATTTTAGTAGCTATTTCATTAATATCATCATCACTTTTAACCATTAAATATTTTCTTAAGTCATCATTTAAAAATTCATTATTTCCTACTATACATGGTATCCCTAAATCCATGCTTTCTAAGAAAATTAATGGATTATTTTCTGTAAAATTAATATATAAATTAACCAAATTATTTTTCATAGTATCTTCTAAAGAACTACATTTTTTATATTTAATATTAAATAATTTTAAAAAACGTTTAGTAGTTTTATTAAATTTATGTAGTTTTACAGAAGTATTATCTACTAATTTAATAGCACTTAGTTCATTATAATAACTATGAGTTTTAATATTATCACTATTTAATATTCCAATAGAATTTGACAAATTACTTTTTTTACTTTGTTTTCTTAGTATGTCTAAACAAATAAAATAAACATTATCACCTTTTTTAGCTAAAGTTTGATAAAAACCATTATCTAAAAAAGCAATACTTGAAATAACTTTATCTGTATAAAGCTTATATATTTCTTTAAAAGTATTATAAATAAATGGATCTGATAAATTACCTAAAGCTTTAGTAAAAATAAATTTTATTTCATGTTCAGTATTTAATCTATCTAATAATTGAACATATTCCATTTGATAATCTACAAAAATTAATTGATTAAAATTATTTCTATTAATAAAATTAGCCATTTTTTCTAGTTCATCAGGATTATTTTTCATTAAAACTGTATTATTAAATGAATATTGAAAACTTTCATATAATTCTTCACTCATAGCTGGTACAATTACTAAATATTTTTGATTATAGATTATTTCTTTATTATTATTCATTTTCTCACCTACATCTTTAAAAATTCTTCTACTTTATTCTTTGCTTCTTTTAAATTTTCTTTTCTAAAATCTTGATATAGCTTCTTAATTTTATTTTCATTAATCAAACATTCTTCTATTTTATTTTTTATTTCAATTGGATTTTCTTCATTATTAACTACTAAATACTTTTCTAATTCTGTATCTTTAAAATAATGATGATTATTACCTGTTATACAAATTGTATTCATTTCAAAACTTTCAAGTGGTAACATAGGAGCACATTCTGAATAAGTAACATATAGATTAAGAGTATTTTTAGACATTCTTTTCAATAATTCTTCACGAGGTAATGAAGTTTTAACTCCATCTATTTTTAACTCTAACATATTAGCAAATTCAATAGCTGTTTCATTTAAAGGAACCATATCTACTATAGCATTATCAATTAATGAAATAGCTGCCATTTGACTAAACATATTTTTACGCCAATCATCACATTTAGCTGCATATAAACCAATTCTAATTTCTTTACTATTTTTCTTTTCAGGTTTTACATTTACTTCTACTTTATTAGTAATAAAACAACTCTTAAAGTTTTCCTTATTATAAAAATTAATAATACTTTCTTTGCATGTTCCCATTACATCGATAATTCCTTTACGGTGTAACTTAATAATTTCCACATTTCTTGCCCAACCATAATAATCAGAAATTTGTGAATGACTTCCATGCCAAAAAGATTTTATTTTAATAGTTTTATTTTTCTTTTTTAAATAGCTTGCTAAAGCTTTATCACCTATAGACATTGCACTAAAAACTACTTGTTTAATATTATTTTGTAAAATTGCATTACCAACTTTTTCTATATCTTCTTTTCGATATAATTCTCTACAATCTACTGTGTTTTTAAATAATTCTTTAGTAGCACTTGTTACTCCAAACCAAGTTCCATTATGAATAGCAATATAATCTTGATTAGAATATTTATTTATTTCAGTAATAGTATTTTCAATATCTTTTAAATAAGTTTCTGTAATTAATGCTTTCTTACGTTTTTGATTACGATATATTACTAGTGGAAATAATATTACTCGTCCTATTTTTCTTATTAAATCTTTAACTTTTCGATAAAAATTAAGAATCTTATAAGTTTTACTTTTTCCTAGTTTTCTCACCATATTAATTTCAATTCTATCTTTTAGAGGAATCCAACTAGCATCAAAATAGTGAATCATACAAGTGTTATCAGTAAAGACATTATTTTCCCAATTATATGAATATGGATAAAAATAATCTCTTGGATAAATAGAAATATTATGTTTTAATTTTTGAATATTTTTATTACTTTTATCAAAACCACATTCATTTAAAATTTCCGTAATTAAAATTGGGATACTAATTTGTGTAGATTCTTCTTTTTTAAAAACTTTAAAACTTTGATATTTTTTTAATAAAGTTGTTGGTAAATATGCATTATCTTTTGCTTCATACCAAACAGCTGAATTTACTTTTCCTGTATCTTCAATTCCCAAAAAAGTCTCATCTTTTAATAGCTGACTAATATCTTTTGTTACTTCCATATCTGTATCAAAATAAATTCCGCCCATTTCTTTTAAAGCTTTTGTTCGAGCATAATCAGCAACAAAAGCCCAAGCTTTTTGATCATAAGCCATTCTAATAAATGGACATTCATCTAAATTTACATTTTCTTCATTCCACTTTATAATTTTATAATCTGGTAAATATTTTTTCCAACTTTCAATACATTTACGAGCTAATTTTGGTAAAGGTTTATCTCCAAACCAACAATAATGAATATATTTATTCTCCATTTTTTTAACTCCTTTACTTAAACTTTATCTAAATTAATTATATCAAATCTAATTTCCATTGACAATTTTTATATAAAAAAAATCATCTATAAAGTTTAACGAAAATAAACTTTATAAACGATTTATTAAATTACTTTTTACTTTTTAATTCTCTACCCATTTGCTTTTTATAATATTCTTGGCATAACTCTTTTGTTTCACCTATTTTAACAATTTGACCATGTTCAATCCAAACAACTCTATCACATAATTCTTGAATTGATTCTAGTGAATGTGATACATATAAAACTGTAGTACCACCCTTAATCATTTCTAACATTTTATTTTTACTTTTCTCTTGAAATTTAATATCACCTACAGATAAAATTTCATCAACAATTAAAATTTCTGGATTGACAATAGTGGCAATTGAAAAGGCTAATTTAGCAACCATTCCAGAAGAAAAATTTCGAACAGGAGCATCTAAAAAATCTTTTAATTCTGAAAATTCAACAATATCATCAAATTTTTCATCAATAAATTCTTTAGAATAGCCTAAAATAGAACCATTTAAATAAATATTTTCACGTGCAGTTAATTCGGAATCAAAACCAGCTCCTAATTCAATCATTGGGGAAATTGCACCATGAACAGATACTGTTCCCTTTGTTGGTTTCATAACTCCACTTACAACTTTTAATAATGTACTTTTCCCTGCTCCATTACTTCCAATTAAACCTATTACTTCACCCTTTTTTACAGAAAAAGAAATATCTTTTAAAGCCCAAAATTCTTCTTTCTTTTTTTTCTTCTTTCCTGCAAAAAAATCTATAAAAGCTTGTTTAAACGAAAAATTTCTTTCAATACCAAGATTAAATTTCATCGAAACATTTTCTAATCTAATCATCGTAACTCCTCCTATATATAATATATAAATTTATCTTGATTCTTTTTAAATACATAAGAGCCAAGGGCTAAAGTGCCTACAGCAATAAGACCAATAATACCTAATGTCGTAAAAGATGGACGTGCACCATATAAGACAATACTTCTAACAGCTGTAATAAATTGATATAAAGGATTGAATTTAAATATCATTTGTAATTTTACTGGTAATATTTCTAAGCTATAGAAAACTGGCGTAAAATAATTCCAAATTGTCAAAATAATTCCATATATATAAAACATATCTCTTAAAAATACTGAAATACAAGATATTAATAATCCAATTCCAATTGTAAATAGGAAAAAGCAGAAGAAAATATAGGGAATCAATAAATAATACCAGTTAATACTAGCAGGATATTCTCCTAGTCCTACTTGTGTAAGTAAAATTAAAATAAACCAAGGAATTAATGTTAATATAAAATTAATACCTACAAATAAACATTTTGCAATAGGAAAAATATATTTTGGAATATAGACTTTACTAATTAAAGCAAAATTACTAACTACAGATACCATGGCATTATTTGTTGCTTCACTAAAATATTGAAACATAATAAGTCCTGTCATTAAATAAACTAAATAACTAACACCTTCTTGTTGGAATCGAAACATTTGTGAAAAAACAATAGCCATAACAGCCATCATTAAGACAGGATATAAAAGACTCCAAACAACTCCTAAAACACTTCTTTTATATTTTACTTTAAAATCTCTTGTAATTAATTGACGCATTAAAAATGAATATTTTTTAAAATTAAGTATAATATTTTTTGCTTTTTGCATTTTGTACTCCTTTAACTTAAATTATTATTAATTATTGGCAATCTTGGATTTTACCTAATTTATCTCTTAATATTGTAGAACTAGTATCTTTTGTATAAGGAAAATAAACAACATCAACATTCTTTTTAGCTAATTCTTTTTCTACATTATTATAAAAATCTGTTCCTTTCCAATCGCTTCCCATAATCAAAGCATCATAGTGAAATAATTCTAAAGCTTTAAGTTTATCGCGACTATTAACAATTTGAGCTTCATCAACACACTTTAATTCTTTTATAATTTCTAAACGTTCTTCTTGAGGAACAATTGGTTTTTTGTCCTTGTACTTATAAGTCAATTCATCAGAATTAACGCCTACAATTAAATAGTCACAAACACTTTTAGCATTTTTTAAAATATTTAAGTGCCCAATATGAAACATATCAAAAACACCCTGAACATAACCGACTTTATATTTGTTCATAAAATCACCCTTTAACACTATTTAGCTATAACTATTTTATCATAGGAACTAGTTTACTTCAACCACATAATTGTTGTTCAAAATAAAAACTAATGAAATATTTTTCTAATTTTTTCTAATATTTTATAACCTTTAGAAGCTTTTATTGTCTTTAATTCTGACTCTAATTGTTCATTTTTTTGTTTAAGTTCTTCTTCTAAAATATAGGTATATTCAAGATTAGTTTTTAAATTAGCTTCATCATCAAAGAAAAAATCACAAATTTTGGCACATCCACCATCTTTTGCTACACCAAATAAAAGTTCCTTTTGATCTTTTAGTAATTGGTTTTCTTTTTGGTTTAAATTAAATTCTATTTTTTCTAATAATGTCTTAATATCAACAGCTAAATTATGATTTGCCCAAAACTGAAAATTTCCAAATAAAATACCTCTTGTATTATTAAAATCCTCTAAATCTGTTCCTAAATAAATAACTGGTTTTTCTAACATTAAATAATGTAAACCTAAAGATGAATAATCAGTAATTAAAAGATCAGAAGCATTTAAAATTGCATTAGTATCTAATTGATATTTTTTTAAACAAGATTCTTCTATATACTTTATATTAGAATGATTTATTCTTTTAAAATTAAGTTTTTCACTAGGATGATATTTAATACATAATAAATAATTATTTTCTTCTAAATACTTAGTTAATATTTTTTCTTGATATTTTTTAATATTAAAAACATTATCTAAATTAACTTTTACTTTTTCTAAACGACTTTCTCCTGATCTAGCTGTTGGCATATAATAAATAATTTTTTGATATTTATCTATATCTTCATTTAAAATTTGACTTAAATTGTCTTTTCCTTTTGCTTTAATAATTCCATCAAATAATGGGAAACCTAATGGTAATATTTTCTTAGGAAGAATATTAAATCTAGCGGCAAATATTGGTACCCAAAATTTAGATGGCACAATAAAATAATCAATTTTCTTTATAATTTTATTAAGCCAGTTATTATCATCATTACTAAGATCTTGAATTAAAAACCCCATGCATTTAGGACTTACACCATGCCATAATTCAACATATAAAGTCTTTGCATTTTGTCTTTTATAATCTGTTAAATTGGCATGAGTTGTAAAAAAAGCATCTGTTAGTTCCATTGCTTTTTTCATTTCAATAGACTCATCTTCAACTGCATTAATACCCTTTTTTTGTAATTTAGAACATAATTTTTTATCTTTAATAACCCATGTAAAATTCATCTTTTTATTATATTTTTTTTGCATATAATCATATAAATATTTAGCATTACCAGAAAAATCTGGAAAACTACAAAACGTAATATTCAACACTTTAATTCACCTTCATTTTAAATTTTATTATTCGATAGACATTACAATATAATTTAGTAATAATTTCATTTTTTTCAATAAAAGTTCTGATAATACCTCTAGTTTTAAAATAAGAGTTTTTTCTATAATCTGGAATATTATCTCTTAAATAATTAAAACTTTCTTCAATAAATTTTTTACCAACAACCCAATCTTCTTGTACTCGTTGTTGAATATTATAATTCATTAATATTGAAATCGTTAATGTATCTAAATCAGCTTTTAAGATATCAATATCTTTTAATGATTTTCTAATTTCTTCTACTACAACCAATATATCAAATACTTTTTTATCTCTTATTGTTGTTTCACTATTTGTATGAATAACATAATAATTTAAAGCTTCATCTAATTTACCAATCATTTTAGAATATTTCATACAATTAATAACAAATACAGCATCTTCATATTTTACATTTTCCAAAAATTTTATGTTATTATCACGAATCATCTTAGTTTTATAAATTTTATTCCAAGGAGATAAATTAATAGTTAATAATAATTTTGAATTTTCTTTTAAAGTAGAATTTTCAAAGTGAGGAATTTCTATTTTTATCTTTTGTTGCTTTTCTACTCTATAAAAATCACAAATTACAAAGTCAAGTTTTTCCTTAGTTATTTTATTATATAATTTTTGACAAGCATCAACTGCTAGATAATCATCACTATCAACAAACATTAAATATTTACCAGTTGCTTTTTCAATTCCAAAATTCCTAGTTTTTCCAATTCCTTGATTTTTATTTTTAAAATATTTAATTCTTTGATCATGATATGTTTTAATAATTTTTTCAGAATCATCTGTAGAACCATCATTTACTAAAATAATTTCAATTTCCTTTTTAGTTTGATTAATTAAAGAATCAAGACATTTTTGTAAATACTTTTCAGCATTATATATAGGAACAATAATACTAATATCTGCCATATTAAAACCTCCTACTTTTTACATATGCATCTTTATTACCATACTGATAATATTCAATTGCTTTTTGAACTGATTTATCTAAATCATAATTAGTAAGATATGCTATTTCTGATTCTGTTAATTTATATCCTTGTATAAATCTTTCTAACCTGGGAAAAGTGGTATTAATCATATAATCAATATATAAATAATCTGTTACATATAAATTATAATACTCATAATAATCATCATAAGATTCTAAAACATTTCCTAAAGATTTTACTTTCGCTATAACTAAATCTTCATTAAGACCATCAAAATATCTTAAACCATCTTCTAACCTTTTTGTAAAATGATATCCATACTTTCCATATTTAACATCATGTTTTGATATATCCAATCTATAAGCTTTTTTTTCTTCAAAAGAAACTCCATATTTATTAATTATCCCTTTATTAAAAACTTTATAGCCACTTACCATTAATTAATCACCCTATAATATATTTTTGGAGAAATCTTTATAATTACTTTTTTAATTTTTCTAAATAAAGTATTTTCTAATAAATATTGGAATACATTTTCATCTTTTAATCTTTTCTTATAAATTTTATAATCTTTCTTATTTAGTTCTGTTATTTTTAAAATTAAACTATTACTAATAAAACTTTTATAATAAGTAGTATCTAATTTTACTTTTTTGACACTATTTAAAAGATAATAATAATGAGTAAACATATCATCTACTTTTTTCTTTGTTTTAGAATAATCTTTATCATTCATAATACTATTATTTCTTTGAACATAGTTATAACCTATATAAGAAATTGAATTTATAACATTAGCTTTTAAAATAACTAGAGGAATTAAACCAAAATCTTCATGATATGTATTTTTCATAAATTGATATTTTTCCTTATCATAATATTCTTTCTTTATTGCATATGCCCAGGCATTTTCTACAAAATGATATTTAGTAATGAGCTGAAAAGCCTCTGTACCTTTTTTATTTGTAAATCCTACTTCGGAATAATCATTTTGTGTACCATCTTCAAATACTTCTCTAATTTGAAATCTAACAAGATCTGGTTTATTAGTCAAACTTTTTTTAATTTCTTTCAATAAATCTTTTTCTAAATAATCATCACTATCTAAAAATATAATATATTCACCTTTTGCTTTTTTAACACCATTATTTCTAGCGACACTTAAACCTTGATTAGCTTGATTAATTATTTTTACAGAATAATTTTTAACAATTTCCATACTATTATCTTTTGTTCCATCATTAACAACAATTACTTCAAAATCCTTTTCAGTTTGATTAAAAACACTATCTAAACATTTTTTTATATATTTTTCAACATTATAAACAGGAATAATAATACTAAATTTTGGCACTATATCACCTCATCAAATAATTTTTCTAACGCTCTTATTCTTTTATTTTGAATACTTTCTAAATCAATTAATTTAGGTTCTAACTTTCTTTTTAAAATTTGTTTTACTTCTGTTACCATTTTCTTTGAATCAGAAGAAATAATATCTGCATAATCATGAATTTTTATATAATCATCACTAACATCAATTGTCGTAATAATATTTTTATTAAATGCTATTGCCTCTAAATAAACAACTGGAAAACCTTCATAATCAGAAGTTAAAATTAATATATCTGCTTGAAGTAAATAAGGATATGGATTTGCCTTTTGTCCTATGAAAATAACTTTTTCTTCCAAATGCTTTTGATATACTTCTTTTTGATACTTTTCTTTATCTGGTCCATCTCCAATAATCCAAACTATAATTTCTTCTAAATTATCTGCTAAATTAATAATTCTAGAAACTTTTTTAGAAGAATCATCTAGTCTTCCAATAAACACAAATAATTTCTTATTCTTCTCTTTTTTCTCTTTAATTTTTTCACTACTTAATTTTTTAATCTTACTAATATTTATAAAATTATTAAATACTTTAACTTTATTAGCTAAATTAGGGTATACCTTTAAAAAATCATCTTTAGATTCATTTGATACAAAAATAATATGATGAAATTTATCTATATTTCTACTATTAAAAAATTGAAGATATTCTTGTTTATTATAAAGATGAGCATAATTACTATGAACATAAATTGAATTATTAGAAGACGCAATTAAACTTAATTTATTACAACTATAACTATAAGTTGCATAACAACAACTAAAATCATAATTATGATAATTAAAAATCATAAATATTAATCTATGTAGTAAATTAGCTAATTTTCTAATTACTATATTTTTATTATTAAAAACATGAAACTCTTTTACTTCAATCTGCTTATCTAAAGTCGCTAATAAAGTTCCTTCTTTTTTTTCTAAAATCAAACAAACATTATATTTAGTAGAATCAATCTTTTCTAACAAATTAATTAAAGAAGTCTCTATTCCCCCTATTTCTAAATTATAAGAAGTAAATAATAAATTCTTTTTTTCTTTTTTTATTAAATTTAATAATATTACTATTACTATAATACTAACAGAAGGTGCAGTTATAATATGACCAGTTAATAAAGATAATAGTAAAATCAAAAATAAACTTACTCTTAACATTTTAGTTGAAGAAGATTTATTTTGATTTTTAAATAAATACCTTAAAATATAAAGATAAACTCCAAAATATAAGATAAAACCAATTAAACCATGACTATAATAAATATCAAAATAATCCATTTCGATAGCTTTAATAGCTTTATGATTTTTATTTTTTAAATAACCAATTCCTAATAGTTGTTGATAAAAATTAGCTTGATGATACAATTTTGATTTATTTTTCATAAAAGTTAATCTCTGACTAAAAATAAAATGATCAACTAATTTATCATCACTAAAAACTTCTGTTATATTATCTAATTTTAAATAATTTAAGTGAATTTTTACATTCTTATAAAAATTAGTTTTTGGAATTATTAGTAAAAGCAACATAATTAAAAGAAGAAATATTCCACTCGAAAATAAAATAAACTTATATTTCCCTGCTTTTAAATTTTGCTTAATTAGATAATAAAAAGCAACAAAACAAGTAATAATTAAAGAAAGAATTGGAGTTTTAGTACCAATCATTAAAATTACAAAAATATAAATAATACAAAATAATGACTTTAAAATCAGATTATTTTTATGATGCAGAATAATAAACATAACAGGAGTCAAAATAGAGATAATACCACTTATTTCATTAGCAGAATTAAAATAACCTAAGGTTCCTACTTTAGCAATCTGATATGTTTGAAAACCTTGTTTAAATAATACTGGAATAAAAATTAAAAATAAATATATAAATAATGACGTAAATAATAACATATTACTTATCTTTAATTTATCTCTTATTTGATATAGTGAAATTAATAAAATAGGAAAATAAAAAGCTTTGACAAATCCTTGAATTTCACTAAATAAACCTATTTTATCTTTATAAAGAAAAATACCAAGTACATATAAAATAAAATAAAGAAAAATAAAGAAATAATACCATAAAGTATGATATTTTTTATATACAAAAACACAAGTATACATAAAAAATAATAAAAATAAAGTTCTAACTATAATTCCCAAAGTAAGAGTAGAATTACTTATATGTAATCCAACAGCTGTAATTAAATCTAAAATTGGTTGAATTAAAATAAATATATTTAAAATAGTATTTATATTTTTTTCAATATACTTGTTCATAATAATTGCACTTTCCTTTCTAAAATATTATAACATGCTTTAAACTATTAGTAAATTAAGATAAATTGTTTTAATTATAATTTAATAATTCACTTATTAGACAAAACTTTACTTCTAATTTACATATTTACATTCCTATTTCTTTACACTATATTATATAATATTACTATAAAGGTAGTGGTTGAATGAAAGAAAAAAAGAAAAACAAATTATTAAGTTTTTTATTAATAATTATATTACTTGCTAGTATAAGTTACTTTATCATCACTTTAGTGTATCAAAAAAATAATATTGACTTTATAATTTCATTAATCAGTAGTTTATTACTTTGTCTTTTTGCATGTCTATTTGTTATTACAGAATTAACTAATCCCTCTAAAAAGAAAGTAAAAGTATATATCACATCAATTATATTTATTTTATATTTAAGTTTTGCTATTTTAAATACATTAAATATTTTACCTATTATAAAAATTAAAAAATTAGAAGATTTTTCAAATAAAAGTTTAACTGAAGTAATTAAATGGAGTGAAGAAAATAATATAAAAATAAATCAAATTTATGAGTATAGTGATTTAGTAAAAGAATATCATATTATTAGTCAAAATAAAAAAAATAATACTTTTATTAAAGATATAAAAGAATTAACTGTAGTAGTTAGTGAAGGACCAAGTCCTGATAAAGAAATAATTATTCCAAATATGATTAATTGGAAAGGACAAAAAGTATTAGATTACATTGAAAAAAACTATTTAAATAATGTATCTATTTCATTTAAAGAATCTGATAAAATTAAAAATACAGTAATAGAACAAAATATTTCAGGAACTAAAAAAAGAAGTGATAATTTAAATATTGTATTTTCATTAGGTAATGAAGAAGAAGTAGATGATACTACTACTCTAATAAATTTAAAAAACAAAACAAAATTAGAAGCAGAATATTTTTTAAAACAACATTTAATTAATTATGAAATAGAATATGATTTTTCTAATTCTATAAAACGAGGTAAAGTAATAAAAACTAATTTAAATATTGGAACAACACTTAAAAAAAATGATACTAATAAATTAAAATTAATTATTAGTAAAGGACCTAAAATTACTGTTCCTGATTTAACTAAATATAGTATGACAAAGATAACAAAATGGATTATAGATCATAAATTAAAATTAGAATTTAAAGATCAGTATGATGATAATATAAAAGAAAATAAAGTAATATCTGCTAATTATAATAAAGGAGATATTATTGAAGAAAAAACATTAATAACAATTACATTATCTAAAGGAAAATTAATTATGGAAGGTTTTGATTCTTTAGATGAATTTAAAAATTGGGCAAATAAATATGGAATTAATTATGAAGAAAAATACATATTTAATAGTGAAGTAAATAGTGGTGAAGTTATTTCTTATTCTCATAAAAAAGGAGATACAATTAAAAATGGAGATACAATTATTGTAACTATTTCTCAAGGTAAGAAAACAGTAGTACCAAATTTAATTAATAAAACAAAAGAAGCTGCTATCAAATTATTAGAAAATGCAAATTTAAAATATAACTTTGTTTATGAATATAGTACTAAAACAAAAAATACTGTTTTAGGTCAATCATTAGAAGCAAATAAAGAAGTTGCTGAAAATACAACAATAACAATAACATTAAGTAATGGAAAACAACAAAATAATTATTCTAAAAATGATGCACCAGCAACAAATAATACTACTACTAGTGATAATAAGACTGTCAGTTGTGATAAAAATATTAAAGCAAAAATTTATATCTATGATGAATTATTAGCTGATAGTGCCTCAGCTACATGTGCTAATATCAAAAAAGCATATCCTAAATTTAAATTTAGTTGTACCTATCAAACAGGTACAGGTATGGCTTCTGGACTACTTTTGAATTCTCAAGAAATAGATAGTAAAGATTTTAACTATTGTGATACTATTACTTTAAAAATAATTCAAAATTAAAAGACATAAAATTGTCTTTTTTTTATTTTGTTATTTCAACAACTGCGCGAGCACTATTGTAAGAAGTAGTAGTTAAGTAGCTGTGCAAGTTACCTTCACGACCAACATACCACGCATTAGTAGTGTCACCAGAGTCAGTCGACATGGTCCAGTAACCATAGTCGTATATTCCATTTTCATTTTGTTTATCATTATTATAGTTTCCTCCATAGTCTTTTGATTCATATAAATAATTGTGCATAAAGTCTGGGCATGAACCATTATTCCATGCATTTATACTTGGTGGTATTACTCTTTCATCAGTAATTCCAGATTTAGATACTAAACAACCTGTAATTCCTGCTTCAAGTGCTGTTATCATTCTAGCTCGTGCTTTTCTTGTTCCTAAAACTGAATTTGTATACGTATTTGTTTCGCATTTTATTTTATAATCTCCTGAAGTACCTCCATTATATGTACAACCTATGTAGGCATTTTCATATAATGTAGTCTGTCCTGGTGTGTACTCTAATACATTTACATTTACCCAAGTTGAAGTTGCTTGTTCTAAGACTGGTAATATTGTATCTGGTCCTTTTGTATTGTCATCACTTTCTGCATGCCATGGTATATTTCTTATGGTATTCTCTCTTTGTTGCATTGTTATCTTTGTGCCATCATCACGTAAAACGTAAAAGTAATGAAATTCACTATCATTTACATAGTATTTTATAACTGTTCCTTGAGAACAAGTTTTACCATTTTTATAACAATCTGTTTTTACACATGTCTTTTCTTCTCCGTTTATACATTTTGGTTCTTGTTCACTATATTCATAGGCTGTTATTAATTCTTTATTAAAACTTTTATCATATACTTCGTCTATTGCTTCCTGAACATTATCTGCTACTAATTTTGAACTTTCATTACTATAACCAACATTTATACTTGATATTATAGTTGCTGCGTATACTCCACTTATTGATATTACCATTACTGCCAATATTATTATTACAATAGTTTTTATTTTATCTTTCATCCTAGATCACTCACCTATTTTTATTTATCTAAGATTATT
>CANRPE010000003.1 GCA_947632405.1 uncultured Bacilli bacterium
AATTCTCTTTTTGTCATAAATATCACCACCTTTCTTTTATCATTTGATAAATAGAAAGGGAAAGCATCTGATATATTTCAAATGTATCCAGTAATATTATATCAAACATTTGTTCTTAGCACAATTAAAATTGATAATAAATTTGTTAATTAGAAAACAAACTTGAAAATTGACAAGATTAGTTCTGACATACAGTCTAATATAAATATTAAGAAGGTGTAGTTTAGTCTTATGGAAAAAGCAATAAACATAATATTTGATAAACAAAAAGTTTTATTTATATAAATTATTACAAATATATGAAATATTTAAAAATTTTTTTTGATATTTTTCTAATTGTTCTTTTTTAGTAATAGTCCAAATAAAAATAAAATATTGATCTTTCATCTTTTTATAAAAATTATTTGTTAACATTTTTTTATTTATAGCAATAAAGTCAGGTTTTATATATTTAATATATTTAAAAATAAGTTTTGTTTTATATGCAAAGTTTGCTAAAAATTTATGATAATTATCAGTGACTAATATACCTAAAGGATATTTGGTTGTTTGCTTTTTAATTTTTTTTATAATATTTGGATTAAATGATTTCAATAATACTTTACCTTTATAATTTTCTAAAGCTTTAAGTATTAATTCAATAATTTCTTTTTTCTTTTTTGTATTTTTTATTTCAATATCTAAGATAACTTTTCCATTTACAAGTTGAAGAACTTCTTGGAAAGTTGGAATTTTTTCTTTTGTATTTTTTAAGTATAGTTTTTTTATTTCAGAATAAGATGTTTCTTGTATGTCTTTATCTAATCCTGTCATTCTTTTTAAATTATCGTCATGAAATATGACTAAGTTATTATCTTTGGTAATTTGAATATCTAGTTCGATAGGATATTTTTTCTTTATTGCTTCTTGAAATGCTAATAGTGAATTTTCTGGAATTGTGATATTGTCATGAACTCCTCGATGAGCTATAACCAAGTTTGTTAGCATAAATTTCACCTCTAACTATATTTTATCATATGATTTTAAAAAATTATTTATTATTTTTGTCGCTATTTGTTTTTGGCATAAATAAAAGTTATATGCTATAATAATATTAGGAAGTGAATTTATGAAATTAATTAAAACAAATGAAACTCCAATTAATGATCTTAAAATTATAAACCAAATTAGAAGTTTAGGTCTTGATATGATTCATGAAGCTAAAAGTGGTCATCCTGGAATTGTATTAGGAGCTGCTCCTATTTTATATACTTTATATGCAAAACATTTGAGATTTGATGTTCGAAAACCTGATTTTTTTAATCGTGATCGTTTTATTATGTCAGCTGGTCATGGATCTGCACTTTTATATGCAACTTTATTTATGGCAGGCTTTATAGAACTTGAAGATTTAAAACAATTTAGAAAAATTGATTCGAAAACACCAGGTCATCCTGAATTAAATCAAACTTATGGTGTTGATATGACAACAGGGCCATTAGGTCAAGGATTAGCAACTGCTGTTGGAATGGCTTTGGCTGAAGCTAAATTAGAAGCTCAATATGAGAAAATAAAAAAGGATTTTATAGGATTTAATACTTATGTATTATGTAGTGATGGTGATTTAGAAGAAGGTATTAGTTATGAAGCTTGTTCTTTAGCAGGAACATTAAAATTAAATCGTTTAATTGTTTTATATGATTCTAATTCAATTTCTTTAGATGGTCCTACTAAAAATTCGTTTACTGAAAATATTGAAATGCGTTTTACATCCATGGGTTGGAATTATATAAAAGTAGCTGATGGTGAAGATTATGATGCTATTGATAAAGCACTTATAGATGCTAAAAAGCAAACAGATAAGCCTACTTTAATTGAAGTTAAAACAATTATTGGGAAATATTCTAAAGATGAAGGTACTAATAAAATTCATGGTGGCGATATAGAAGATAGCGAAATTACTGCAATTAAGGATAAATTAAAACTTAGAGATATAGCATTTAATGTTACTAATGATACAGTAGAAGATTTTCAATATATGATTCAAGAAAGAAATGAAAATATTGTTTCTGATTTTGAAACAAAATTTTCAAGTTTACCTATAGAAGAACAAACAAAATTAAAATCATTAATTGAATATAATTATCCAATTGATTTAAAACAAATTGTTTATGAAAAACCCCAAGAAAATATTGAAGCATTAAAAGATACATCATCTAAAGTGTTAACTTCGCTTGTAAAAAATAATGATTTTATATTTGGCGGTAGTGCAGATGTTTTTATACCTACTAATACTTATGTCCAAGATGCTTCTGATTTTTCAAGTAAAAATTATTTAGGAAAAAATATATTCTTTGGGGTTAGAGAAAATAGCATGGGAGCAATTCTTAATGGGCTTTCTTTAATAGGTTTTAGAGGATATGGTTCAACATTTTTAGCATTTTCTGATTATATGAGACCTTCAATTAGAATGGCTGCTCTTTTAAATTTACCAGTTGTTTATATATTTACTCATGATTCTATTAGTATTGGCGAAGATGGTCCAACTCATCAGCCTGTAGAACAATTAGTATCTTTACGAGCTATTCCAAATTTAGAAGTATTTAGACCATGTGATGCTAACGAAGTAATTGGTGTTTATAAAACCATTATGAAAAAGACTGCTGGACCTAGTGTAATATCATTATCAAAAACAAAATTACCTATTTTAGAAACAACAAGTTCAAATGGAGTAGAAAAGGGTGCATATATTGTAAAAGCTGAAACTAGAAAATTAGATGGAATTATAATATCAACAGGAGAAGAAGTTCATCAAGCAATAGAAGTAAGTAAAAGATTAAATGTAAAAGGTATTGATATTAGAGTAGTTAGTATGCCTTCTATTAAGAGATTTTTGGATCAAGATTCAACTTATATTGATGAAATATTACCAGTAGGAGTGAAAAAAATTGTTATAGAAGCAGGAAGTTCTCTTTCTTGGAATCGTCTTATCTTTAATCCAAAATATTTAATTACCTTAGATTCATTTGGTTATTCTGGAAGTAAAGATGAAGTATATAAAAAATGTGGTTTCGATGTAGATAGTTTAGAAGAAAAAATAGAACTATTATTAAAATAATTCGACAAAATTAGACTCTTATATTAATTATACTAATAGTGGTGATAATATGAGAGTTTTTTATATTTTTAAAATTAAAGATGAATTTAAATATTTATATCAAGATAATCCATCTCAATTATATAATATTTTCAAACAAATTTATTTTTTAGGAAAAGATGATATTAATTATGGAGAAAATATCTATTATCAATTAATTGATCCTATTGATAAAGCTTTATTAGATCGAACATTATTTATAAAATTACATAAAGATATTCCTTATAGTAAAAAAGGACAAACTCACATAATGAATAATTTATATAAAGATGAAGTTAGTAGATTAATTATAAAAAATACGTATATGAAAATAGAAACAGAATCTAATTTTTCTTCTTTTTTTCATTATTTACCTTTATTACTTGATAATTTATTTGTTTGTGATTTTTCTTATCTTGACTTTTTTTTCTTATCTAGAATAAAAACTCTTGTCTAAACTTATACTTTTTAGTAAAATACAAATAAGGAGATGACTAATTTATGTTACATGATATTTTAATGATTTTATTTGGTCTTGTTATTGGAGCTGTGATTGGTTTTTTTGTAGCAAGAACTATAATGAAAAAATACTTAAAGAAAAATCCACCCATTAATGAAGAAATGATTAAAGCATTAATGATGCAAATGGGAAGAAAGCCTAATCAAAAACAAATTAATCAAATGATGAAAAATATGCAAAAATATATGTAAAAGTATATATAACTAAAAATTATAAAGTATTTAAATAATAAAAAGAAGAATTTCTTCCTTCTTTTTTTTTATTTTAAAATAAGATATAATATAAATGGTGGTTAGATGAAAGACTTTAAAGAGAAATTAGCACTTGTACCAACTAAACCAGGTAGTTATCAAATGAAAAATAAAGATGGTATTATCATTTATGTTGGAAAAGCTAAAAATTTACAAAGAAGATTGCGTTCCTATTTTACACGAACAGTAACTGGAAAAACAAAAATGCTTGTTGATGATATAGATGATTTTGAATATATTGTAACTTCTTCAGAATTAGAGTCTTTAATATTAGAAATTACTTTAATAAAAAAATATGATCCTAAATATAATATTTTATTAAAAGATGATAAAACTTATCCATATATTGAATTTACTAAAGAAAAATATCCTAGGTTAAAAGTAGTTAGAAATGTAAAAAGAAAAAGAAATCAAAATTATTTATATGGACCTTATCCTAATGTTAATGCCGCTAGAAAAACAGTTAATATGTTAAATCGTTTGTATCCTTTAAGAAAATGTGAAAATTTAAAAAAAGAGTTATGTCTTTATTATCATATTCATGAATGTTTAGGATATTGTCAAAAACAAATACCACAACAACAAATCGATACAATGCAACATGAAATTACAAGTTTCTTAAAGGGAAATACTGATTATGTTGTTACTAAAATCAAAGAAGAAATGATTGCAGCATCTGAAAAGTTAAATTATGAAAGAGCAAGCGAATTAAAAGAAATGCTTAATGATATTAATATTACTTTAAATAAACAAAAAATTGATTTAAATGATAATTATAATTTTGATTTATTTAATTATTATCATGATAATAATTATTTATCTGTCCAATTATTTTTTGTTAGAAATGGTTTATTAATTGGTAGGCATGAAGAAATTCTTTCTACTTTAAATTTAGAAGATGAATTAATTGAATATATTATTAAATTTTATGAAAGAAATCCTATTTTACCTAAAGAATTATTAATTCCTGAAGAAATGAATCATAGTTTATTAGAAGATTATTTAAATATAAAAGTTATAACTCCAAAACGAGGTAAATTGTTTTCTCTTTTATCGCTTGCTAAAGAAAATGCTATTTTGAAATTAAATGCTGAGGAAGAAACAATTAAACAAAATGATGAAATTAGGTTTAAGGCTCTTAATGAATTAAAAGAGTTATTACACGTAAATTCTGTTTCTAGAATGGAATCATTTGATAATTCTCATTTATTTGGAACATTTTATGTAGGTGGTATGGTTGTATTTGAAGATTTTTTACCCCTTAAAAATGAATATCGTAAATTTAAGATATCTACAGAAATAAAAGATGATTTAGGTGCAATGAAAGAAGTATTATATCGAAGATATTATAAAGTATTAATGGAAAATTTGCAGCAACCAGATTTAATTGTAATGGATGGGGGGAAAACTCAAATAACAGTATGCAAAGAAATTATTTCTTCTTTAGGTTTAAAAATTCCAATAATTGGTCTTATTAAAAATAAAAAGCATCAAACAAGTGAAATTATGAATCAAGATTTTGAGATTTTACCAGTAAAAAAAGATAGTAATTTATTTTTATTTTTAACAAGAATTCAAGAAGAAGTGCATCGATATGCAATTACATATCATCGAAATATTAAAGCAAAAGGAGCATTGTCTTCTTTATTAGACGTAGTAGATGGAATTGGTGAAGTAAAGAAAAAAGAATTATTAAAAACATTTGGTTCTTTGAAAAAAATGCAAGAATCTTCCCTTGAAGAATTAGAAAAAATTTTAAACAAAGATGTCGCAAAAAACTTATTTTCATATTTAAAACAATTATAGTATAATAAAAATGAGGTGTTAAGATGAAAAATAAAGGTTTTACAATGATAGAATTATTAGCAGTTATAGTTTTACTTGGAGTTTTGGGAGTAATTGGAACTGTTAGTACTACAAGATATTTAACTCAATCACGAGAAAAATCATATCGAATTATGTCTCAAAGTATTTATGAAGCATATGAAAATTGTGCAATTCAAGGAAAATGTAGTTTACCAGCAAAAGGTTCTACAATTAATAATTATAACATTGATAAATTAGTTCAATTAGGTTATTTAGAAAACTTAAGAAATCCATCTAGTAAAAGAAAAGATTGTACAGGAACAATTACTATTAAAGCAGGAAGTAATGCTGTAGAATCAGAATATATAAAATATAGTTATACTGTAGATTTAAATTGTGCTGGAATTAACAAAGTTACTTATACATGGCCAGATGATAAAACAAAAAAATAGAGTGAGGTATTAGAATGTCACAAATAACAGTAATGAATGATGATTTAGCTAATAAGATAGCAGCAGGGGAAGTTGTAGAAAAAACAATGAATGTTGTTAAAGAATTAGTTGAAAATAGTATTGATGCTAAAAGTAGTCATATAGAAATTAATTTGATTGATTCTGGTGTCAAAGAAATAAAAGTAGAAGATGATGGTATAGGTATGGATCGTGATGATGCAGCATTAGCTTTCAGTCGTCATGCTACATCTAAACTAAAAAACTTAGATGATTTATTTAATATTTGTTCTTTAGGGTTTAGAGGTGAAGCCTTACCATCAATCGCAGCTGTTTCAAATTTAGAATTAAAAACATCAGATCAAAAAATAGGAACAAAAATAACAATTGATGGTGGCAAAAATATGAAAATCGAAAATTCTGATTTACAAAAAGGAACTACTATCATTGTTAAAAATCTTTTTTATAATACTCCTGTTCGTTTAAAATATTTAAAAAACTTATATATTGAACTTTCATATATTACAGAATATGTAAATAAAATGGCTCTTGCTTATCCACATATTCAATTTAAATTGACTAATAATGATAAAACTATATTATCAACGCCAGGTGATGGTGATTTATTAAAAGTAATTTATAGTATTTATGGACCAGATACAGCTAAAAAAATGATTGAAATATCAGGAGAAAATGATGATTATTATATTAGTGGTTATATTTCTTATCCTGAACTTACTAAATCAAATCGAAATTCAATTACAACTCTTGTTAATGGTAGAGTTATTAAAAATAATTTATTAAATAAAGTTATAGTAGAATCTTATCATACTTATATTCCTAAAGATAAATTTCCAATTATTGTTTTAAATATTGATGTAGATCCAATTCTTGTTGATATTAATATTCATCCTACTAAAATGGATATTAAATTTTCTAAATTCGATACTTTACAAAATTTAATTGAAAAAACAATTAGTGAGCAATTAAAAACTCTTTTATTAATTCCAAAAGCAGAAGTAAGAGATGAAGTATCAATTCAAGAAATTAGTAAAATTACTCCTTTCAAAACTACAATTGAGTTAGATCAAGATATGAATAATAAAAATATTATTTATGAAGAAACTACTTTAGATTTTTCTGTAAATGAATCTTCAGATAATTATGAAGAAGATCATTATAGAATTAAAAAAATGATTCCTAAAGGTATAGTTTATTTAACTTATATTATTGCAGAAAATGAAGATGGAATGTATATAATTGATCAACATGCTGCAGCCGAAAGAATTAATTATGAAAAAGTATTAAAAGATATAACTAGTGAACATAAGCAAATCTTCGATTTATTAGTACCTATAAAAATAGAACTTCCTGCAAATGAATATTTAATTTTGAAAAAGCATTTTGATATTTTAAATAACTTTGGTTTTTCAATTGAAGAATTTGGTCATAATACTGTAATTATTCGTAGTCATCCTACATGGATTAAAGAAGGATATGAGGAAGAAGATATTAGAAAAGTAATAGATATTATTATTTCAGAAGAAAAATTTGATTTAGACCGATTTATATGGAAAATTTCAGCAACTCAAGCATGTAGAATGAGTATTAAAGCTAATGATTATATCAATCAAGAAGATCAAGAATATTTATTAGATGAACTAAGAAAATGTGATAATCCTTTTACTTGTCCTCATGGCAGACCAACTATTATCACTTATACAAAATATGATTTAGAAAAACTATTTAAAAGATCAATAGATTAGAGGCTATTATGAAAGAAATTATTGTAATTATTGGACCAACAGGTGTTGGAAAAACAAAACTTAGTATCGAATTAGCAAAATATTTAGATGCTGAAATTATCAATGGTGATTCTGTTAGTATTTATAAATATTTAAATATTGGTAGTGCTAAGCCAACTATAGAAGAAAGACAAGGTATTATTCATCATTTAATTGATATTAAAGAATTAAATGATGAATATAGTATCTATGATTATCAAAAAGATGTTAGAAATTTAATTAAAGATATAACACAACGTAATAAAAGAATAATTATTATAGGAGGAAGTGGTCTTTATTTAAAAGCAGCTCTATATGATTATACTTTTACTAAAGGAACTACATATAATGAATATATAAATCTAACTAATCAAGAAATTTTATCCAAAATAAAGAAAATAAATCCTACAATTGAAATTCATCCAAATAATCGAAAACGATTAGTTAGAGTATTAAATAAATTAGAAAATAATGAAGAAATAGGTCAAAATAAAAATAAACTTTTATATCCTATAAAAATTATTGGTCTTACTACAACTAGAGAAAAACTTTATGATCGAATTAATCATAGAGTAGATCAAATGTTTACTGATGGTTTATTAGAAGAAATTATGAGTTTAAAATCTAATTATAAAAATTCTAGAATATTAAATACAGCTATTGGTTATAAAGAATTTTATGATTATTTATATAATAATAAATCTTTAGAACAAGTAATAGAAGAAATAAAAAAGAATTCTAGACATTATGCTAAAAGACAATATACATTCTTTAATAATCAAATGGATAATATAGAGTGGTATAATGTTAATTTTAATGATTTTAATAAAACAATCGAAGAAATTAAAACAAATTTAAAAAAATAAATAATTTCTATTTATTTTTTTTTTTAATTATGCTAGAATGTTATATAAGGTAGATATTGCCGTAGATATAAAAAGAAGGAGAATAGAATGAAAAAAGGGAAAATGGGTGCTTTAAATAAAAAAGAAGCAGATATAAAAAGAAATAAACAAATTTTTATATTAGTATGTTTAATAATTATTGTTGTTATTGTAGTAGCAATGATTATGAATTCTATTAATAATAATAAAAAAGGACAAAGAAATATTGATATTTCAAGTATTGTTAGAAATGCAGAAACAAAGATTATATATGTAAGTAGTAGTGATTCTAAAAAATGTAAAAAATGTTCTACTATAAGAAAATACTTAGATAGTCAAAATATTAAATATGTTACATATGATGTTGAATCATATAGTAAAAAAGAATATAAAGAAATGTTAAAAACAATAGAAATTAATCCTGATGATTTTGATTATCCAGCAGTTATTTATATTAGAGAAGGTAGATTATATTCTAATATAATTAATTTGGAAGATACAAAGCCAGTAAAAGAATTTATTGATACTTATGATTTAAAAGAAATTAAATAAGTTCTAATGTCAAAAAAAGTCAAATCATTTGAAGATTGACTTTTTTTTATGTATAATTATAGTGGAGAGTAATGGAGTGATAAACATGTCGTTAAAATATGATGATTCATCTATTAAAATATTAGAAGGATTAGAAGCTGTTAGAAAAAGGCCAGGAATGTATATAGGATCTACTGATAAACGTGGATTGCATCATTTAGTATGGGAAATTGTTGATAATTCTGTAGATGAAGCAATTAATGGTTATGGTGAAGCAATAAAAATTACTATTCATAAAGATAAAAGTATTAGTATAGAAGATCATGGACGTGGAGTACCTGTTGGTATGCATGAATCAGGTAAATCAACTCCAGAAGTTATTTTTACAGTACTTCATGCTGGAGGTAAATTTGAAACAGATGGTTATAAAGTTTCTGGTGGTTTACATGGTGTTGGTTCTTCTGTTGTAAATGCTTTATCCAATTGGATGGAAGTAACAATAAAAAGAGATAAAGGTGAATATTATATTCGTTTTGAAAATGGTGGTAAAGTAGCAGTTCCATTAAAAAAAATAGGTACTACTAATAAAACAGGAACAACTGTTAGATTTTTACCAGATGATACTATTTTTTCATCAACTAATTTTTCATATACAACTATTTGTGAAAGAATGCAAGAATCTGCTTTTTTATTAAAAGGAATATCTATTGAAGTAATTGATGAAGAAGATGGAAGACAAGTCAAATATTGTTATGAACGAGGTATTGAAGAATTTGTAGAAGAATTAAATAAAAGTAAAAATCAACTTCATAAAGTATTATCTATTCATGGAATTAAAGATAAAATCGAAGTTGACGTGTCAATGCAATATACTGATACATATACTGAAAATATTGTTAGTTTTGTTAATAATGTTAAAACAGTAGATGGAGGTAGTCATGAAGTTGGTTTTAAAACAGCACTTACTAGATGCTTTAATGATTATGCCAAAACAAATGGTTTTATTAAAGGCAAAGAAAAACCATTAGAGGGTAGTGACGTAAGAGAAGGTTTAACAGCAGTTATCAGTTTAAAAATTCCAGAAGCATTATTACAATTTGAAGGACAAACTAAAGGAAAATTAGGTACTCCTCAAGCTCGTGTTGCTGTTGATACAATTGTAACAGAACAATTAAAAGTATTTTTAGAAGAAAATAAAGTTGTAGCTACTGATATTATTAATAAATCTTTAAAAAGTAAAATAGCTCGAGAAGCCGCTCGAAAAGCTCGAGAAGAAGCTAGAAAAGGTAAAAATAAAAATAGTAAAGAAAGATCTTTATCTGGTAAATTAGCTCCTGCTCAAAGTAAAGATAAAACCCAAAAAGAATTATTTTTAGTTGAAGGAGATTCTGCTGGGGGCTCTGCAAAACAAGGCAGAGATCGAAAATATCAAGCAATTTTACCTTTACGTGGAAAAGTATTAAATACAGAAAAAACAAAAGAAGAAGATATTTTAAAAAATGAAGAAATTAATACAATGATTTATACAATTGGTGCTGGATATGGTCCTAATTTTTCAATTGAAGATTGTGAGTATTCTAAAGTAATCATCATGAGTGATGCTGATGAAGATGGTGGACATATTCAATGCCTATTGCTTACCTTCTTTTATCGATATATGAAACCATTAATTGAAGATGGAAGACTATTTGTTGCTTTACCACCACTTTTTAAAATTCAAAGTGGTAAAGATATTGATTATGCATATACTATCGAAGAAATGAAAGAAAAATCACAAGGACGTAAGTGTGAAATTCAAAGATATAAAGGACTTGGTGAAATGAATGCAGACCAACTTTGTGAGACAACAATGCAAAAAGGAACTAGAACTTTAATTCGCGTAAATATAGAAGATGCTCAACTTGCAGAAAAACGTGTTTCAGTACTCATGGGCGATGATGTGGCACCTCGTAAAGAATGGATAGATGAAAATGTTGAATTTACATTAGAAGATGAGTATCAAATATAAAGGAATAATTAATATGAAAATTTATGATATTGAAAAAGAAAATATTAGTGAAAAAATAGAAACAAGATTAAATGAACTATTTTCTGAAAATGAAAATGTTCATTGTAACGATGCAATAAAATATTGTTCTGCTTGTCTAATTTTAGAAAATGAAAAAAATATTATTGGTTATTGTATGTATCATTTTATTTCTGGTAATTATAATGGAATTTATTTAGATCAAGGAGTACTTGCTAAAAAGTATCAAAATATGAAACTTTCCCAAAAATTTTATGATTATTTAATAGAAAAATATCATTGTAATTTATATGCGCATGTTTCTATTTACAATAGACAATCAATGAAATCATTATGTAAATATGGTTTTATTCCAATTGAAGTGTCAATTGATAAAGAGTTTTATGGAATTGAAAATTATACTAGTTTACTATTAGTAAAAGAAATAAACACTAATTAATAAAGTAGGTGATGCAAATGGCAAAAAAAAGCGAAACAGAGGAAATAATAGAAAAAATTTTTGACTATACATTAGAAGATATCATGGGTGAACGATTTGGAAGTTATTCTAAATATATTATTCAAGATCGTGCAATACCTGATGCACGTGATGGCTTAAAACCAGTTCAACGCCGTATTTTATATTCAATGTATAAAGAACATAATACATATGATAAGGGTTATCGTAAAAGTGCTAAAACTGTTGGAGATGTAATTGGTAATTATCATCCACATGGTGATACATCTATTTATGATGCAATGGTTAGAATGAGTCAAGAATGGAAGACACGAATTCCATATATTGATATGCATGGTAATAATGGTTCTATTGATGGAGATAGTCCTGCAGCATATCGTTATACTGAAGCTCGACTTTCTAAAATTAGTAATGAAATGCTTAGAGATATTGATAAAAACACCGTTGAATTTGCTCCTAATTTTGATGATACAACAGAAGAACCAACAGTTTTACCAGCAAGATTTCCAGCCCTTCTTGTATATGGTGCTCAAGGTATTTCAGCAGGATATGCTACTAATATTCCTCCACATAATTTAGGAGAAATAATAGATGCTACAATTCATCGAATAGATAATCCAAATTGTGGACTTGATACTTTAATGAAATATGTAAAAGGACCAGATTTTCCAACAGGAGGAATTGTAGAAGGTTTAGACGGAATAAAACAAGCTTATGAAACAGGTAGAGGTAAAATTATTGTTAGATGCAAATATAAAATAGAAGAAGATAAAAATAAAACAGCAATAGTTATTACAGAAATTCCATATGAAGCAAACAAAACCTTAATGGTAAAGAAAATTGATGATATAAGAATTGATAAAAAAGTAGATGGAATTGTAGAAGTAAGAGATGAATCTGCAGCTGACGTTAGAATTGTTATAGATTTAAAAAAGAATGCTAATAAAGATTTAATTTTAAATTATTTACTAAAAAATACTGATATGCAAATTAGTTATAATTTTAATATGGTATCAATTGTAAATAAAAGACCAAAATTATTAGGATTAAGAGAAGCACTAGATGCTTTTATTACTCATCAAAGACAAGTTGTAACTAGACGTACAGAATTTGATTTAGCTCATGCTGAAGCTCGTTTACATATCGTAGAAGGACTTATCAAATGTATTTCAATTCTTGATGAAGTAATTAAAGTAATACGTTCTAGTAAAAATAAAACAGATGCTAAAGAAAATTTAGTTAAAGAATTTGAATTCTCACTAACTCAAGCAGAAGCTATTGTTACTTTACAACTATATCGTTTAACAAATACAGACGTTGTTCAATTAGAAGAAGAAATGACTAATTTGAAAAAAATTATCGAAGGTTTAAAATCAATTTTAGGTAATGAAGAAGTATTAAAAAATGTTATGAAAAAAGATTTACGTGATGTAAAGAAAAATTATGCACAAGAACGAATAACTGATATAAAAGAAGAAATTACTGAAATTAAAATTGATACATCTGTTATGATTCCAAAAGAAGATGTCGTTGTTTTAATAACAAAAGATGGTTATATAAAACGTACTAGTATTAGAAGTTATCAAGCTAGTGCACAAGAAGAACCATTATTAAAAGAAAATGATTATATAATAGGTTTATATGAAATGAATACACAAGATACCCTACTTGTATTCACAACAGATGGTAATTATTTATATATTCCTGTTCATACAATTTTTGATATAAAATGGAAAGATATTGGTAAACATATTTCAAATTTAATTGATTTATCACCAGATGAAAAAATAGTTTCAGCTATTCCTGTTTATGATTTTAATAGTGATAAAAATATTATTATTACAACAAAAAATGGTATGATTAAGAGAACAAAATTAGCTGATTTTAAATTAACTAGATACTCAAAACCAACTAGTTGTATGAAATTAAAAGAAAAAGATGAAGTAATTACAGCAACTTTAGAAAACTATAATACTATTTTTATTACAACAGATACAGGATATGGTCTTAGTTTTCCTACAGCTGATATTCCAATAGTTGGTATAAAAGCAAGTGGTGTAAAATCAATAGTTTTAAAAAATGATAATGTAGTGTCAAGTGTTAATTTTGATTATACTTGTCATGAATTTATATCTATTATTACAGATAAAGGTACTGGAAAAAGAGTAAGATTAGGAGAATTTCCAATTTCAACACGTGCTCGTAGAGGACTTCTATTATTAAGAGAAGTTAAGACAAATCCATATAAAATTTTAAAGACCTTTATTGTAAATAATAAAGATTATCTTGGAATTAAAACTGATAAACTTGCAACAATTAAAGTAACAGAATTACCAATTTTAGATCGTTATTCTACAGGTAGTCAAATATCGAAAAAAGAGATTATAGATGCCTATGTAGTTCAAGAAATAATGACTAAAGAAATAATTTCAAAAAATGTCATCAAAGAAAATATACCATCAAAAGAAAAAATTGATTTAAAAGAAATAGATGATAGATTAATGACTATTGATGATTTTCTAAATTAAAAAGTTGCACTTCGGTGTAATTTTTTCTTGCAAAATTACAAACGGGGGGGGGTATAATAATCTTAGATAAATAAAAATAGGTGATCTAGGATGAAAGAAAAAATAAAAACTATTGCAATAATAATATTAATATTAATGGTAATATCAATAAGTGGAGTATACGCAGCAACCATAATATCAAGTATAAATGTAGGATATAATAATGCAAGTTCTAAATTAGCAGCAGATAATGTTCAAGCTGCTATAGATGAAGTATATGATAAAAGTTTTTCAAAACCTTCAATAGTAGCATATGAATATAGTGAAAAAGATCCAAAATGTATAAATGGAGAAGAAAAAACATGTGTAAAGACAGACTGTTATAAAAAAGGAAAAACATGTAAACAAGGAACAGTTATCAAATATTATGTCAAAGAAAACGAATATCATTACTTTTACGTTCTAAGAGATGATGGAACAAAGATAACTATGCAACAAAGAGAAAATACCATAAGAAATATACCATGGCATGCAGGAGCAAATGATAACAGCAAAGGACCAGATACAATCTTGCCACAATTAGAAGCAGCAACTTCAACATGGGTAAATGTAAATGTGTTAAACTATGAACCTGGAGTAACAACATTATATGAAAATGCCAATACAGGCTGTACATATACAGCAAGTACAACTTCTGATTATAAAATAAGATGCGAAAAGAACACATATACAAGTTCAGTATTAGGAAAAAGAAAAGCTCGTGCTAGAATGATAACAGCATTAGAAGCAGGAAGTACAGGTTGTTTGGTATACAAAGACGGCGCTACTGATAAAAGAGTTATACAACCAAGTATAAACGCATATAACTTTGGTTCATGTCCAGATTGGATGCATAATTATTTATGGGAATCAAAAAATTATGGTGGAAGTTATAATAATGATACAGTAAATGAAAACGAAAATCATGGTCATTGTTACTGGACCATGTCGGCTTACTCTGGTGACACTGCTTATGCGTGGAATGTGGGCCGTGCAGGTATCGTGAGCAGCGCCTACAATACTACTAATCCTCTCGGTGGTGCGCGTGCCGTTGTAGAAATAAATAAGTCATAAAATTACATATTATTTTATTTTTTTCTTGCAAAAACCAAAACGGGGGGGGTATAATAGTCTTAGATAAATAAAAATAGGTGGTCTAAGATGAGAGAAAAAATTAAAATAGTAGTATCATTTATATTAGGGGGAATAATTTTAGGAGGAATTGGAGTATATGCAGCAACCATAATATCAAGTATAAATGTAGGATATAATAATGCAAGTTCTAAATTAGCAGCAGATAATGTTCAAGCTGCTATAGATGAAGTATATGATAAAAGTTTTTCAAAACCTTCAATAGTAGCATATGAATATAGTGAAAAAGATCCAAAATGTATAAATGGAGAAGAAAAAACATGTGTAAAGACAGACTGTTATAAAAAAGGAAAAACATGTAAACAAGGAACAGTTATCAAATATTATGTCAAAGAAAACGAATATCATTACTTTTACGTTCTAAGAGATGATGGCACAAAGATAACTATGCAACAAAGAGAAAATACCATAAGAAATATACCATGGCATGCAGGAGCAAATGATAACAGCAAAGGACCAGATACAATCTTGCCACAATTAGAAGCAGCAACTTCAACATGGGTAAATGTAAATGTGTTAAACTATGAACCTGGAGTAACAACATTATATGAAAATGCCAATACAGGCTGTACATATACAGCAAGTACAACTTCTGATTATAAAATAAGATGCGAAAAGAACACATATACAAGTTCAGTATTAGGAAAAAGAAAAGCTCGTGCTAGAATGATAACAGCATTAGAAGCAGGAAGTACAGGTTGTTTGGTATACAAAGACGGCGCTACTGATAAAAGAGTTATATCTCCAAGTATAAACGCATATAATCAAGGTTCATGTCCAGACTGGATGCATAACTACTTATATCAATCCAAAAATTATGGTGGTAGCTATAATAATGACACAGTAAACGAAAACGGAGTATATGATTATGATTACTGGACCATGTCGGCTGACTCTGGTGACACTGCTTATGCGTGGTTTGTGGGCCGTGGAGGTATCTTGGACAACCACGGCGCTACTAATGCTAACTATGGTGCGCGTGCCGTCGTCGAAATTACCAAATCATCATAGTGATTTGGTCTTTGCCGATAGGCATTAATGTGGAATAAGAAGGGATTATAATAAGGATGGTGATGCTGGTTTATTGATGGTTTAAAACGGAGTGGTAAAAAATGCTGAAAGCATTTTTGTGAAAAGAAGTTTCTTCTTTTCGTAAGGCGCCACAACTTGGTGCCTAAGATTTTGGGATAATACTGTGATGTGTCGCGTGCTTTGGTACTGTCTTGGTGTCGGCTAACTCTGGTAACACTACTAATGCGTGGAATGTGAACCGTGAAGGTAACTTGAACAACAACAACACTACTAATACTAACAATGGTGCGCGTGCCGTCGTATTTCTTTAAAACTAAATATTTATGACGTTTAATAGACAAATTATAAATAAAAAGCTAAAGAACAAGTATTATCCCACTTCTATTAGTATCTTTTAAAATAAGATATATAATATGAAGAAAAATATTATTAATGTGTAAATATATATGGTAACTACTAATTAGTGAAATATGATAATTACAGTAAACATTAATATAAAATTTAAGTATTTGTAATGTTCAATATTTATGATACTACTTTGATTATACAAAGAAAGCCATAAATGAAGTTACAAAAAAAGGTGTAGTAGTATGTAAGCATCTTGTTTTTACTACTGCATCTTTTTATTTTAGAATAAAAGAGGTGTATATTATGGTAGATTTATTTAGATTATTAAAATTAGAATATAAAGATTATATTATATTATTTAAAAGTGGAAGTTTTTATTGTTGCTTGGATGAAGATGCTGTAGTAATAAGTAAATTATTTGATTATAAAATAAATGAATTAAGAAATCATATTAGAGTAGGTTTTCCAATTTCTTTGATAGACAAAAATACTGAAGTATTAAATAAGAAAAAAATTAGTTATATTATAGTAGAAAATAAACAACTAGCAAAAATAAAGAAAATAAAAAATAATAATTATTCTAAGTATGTAGAAAGTGTATTTAATATAGTTAGTCTAAATGCTAGAATAAATAAAATATGTGATACTTTAAAATCTATGAATGGTAAACAAGATATAGATGAATTATTAACTAAGATAGAGGATATTTTATATGGATAATTCTAATATTATTCTAAGATTGAAAAAGACTATTATTTATGTAGATAAGGTATTAGAAAATTTTCCAAGGAATGAATATATATTAAAGAAAAGAATTAGTAATTGTATGTATGATATGTTAGAAGAATCATATGAAGCTTATTTAGATTATGAAAATAAGAATACAATAATTAAAAAAATTTTAACTAAAATGAAAATGTTAGATTTTTATTTAAAATTATCTTTTGATAAAAGTGCAATTTCTCATAAAAATATAAAAACTATTTCTATTAATTTAAGAGATATTACTAGTATGTATTATGCTTGGTTTAATTCAAAAAATGAAACGAAAAAATAATTTATATTATGCTATATGTAATTTAGATAATATTAGATTTATTTATGATACTAAAGTAAAAATAACAACCAAAAATAAAAAGAAAGTATTAGGTTTTGATAATTATTATTTAGAAAATATATTTTCTATTAAGGATATTTTATCAAATGAAAAATATATTCCAGGTCATTATAATATTTTTTTAGTTAGTGAACCTAAAATTAGAGTAGTTATGAGTCAAAATATGTATGATAAAATTATTAATCATTTAGTTAGTTATTATATATTGAAACCAGTTATTCTTCCTTGTTTAATAGAACAAAATGTTGCAACTAGGGAGTTAAAAGGAACTGATTATGGAATTAAATTATTTAAGAAATATTTAAATAAAATTAAATATGAAGCTGATGAATTTTATATTTTGAAATTTGATATATCCAAGTATTTTTATAATATTAATCATAAAGTATTAAAGGAAATGTTAAATAAGAAAATAAAGGATAAAAAGGCATTACATATTTTATATCAAATTATTGATAGTACAAATGAAAAATATATAAATAATAGTATTAAGCATTTAGTAGAATGTTATAAGAAAAAAGATATTAGTGAAAAAGTTAAAGAAGAATTAGATAAGATACCTATCTATGAAAATGGAAAGGGTTTACCTATTGGAAATATGACAAGTCAAATATTAGCTATTTTTTATTTAAATGATTTAGATCATTATATAAAAGAAGAATTAAAAATTAAATATTATATTAGATATATGGATGATGGTATTTTAATGCATAAGGATAAGAATTATTTAAGATATTGTTTAGTTAAAATAAATGATATAGTTGAAAAATTTTATCATTTGAAGTTAAATAAGAAAACTAAAATATTTTCTAGTAAAGAATCTATAGAATTTTTAGGTTTTAATTATAGATTAAGAAATAAAAAGTTAATTGTAAAAGTAAAAAATCAAACTAAAAAAAGATTTAAAAGAAAAATTAAAGCACTTAAAAAAAGTCATTCTGATAAATATCAACATGTAGTTGGAAGTTATAAAGGACATTTGAAGTATGCTAATAGTAAAAATTTGTTATATGAAACTTTATCTAAGAGATATTAGATATAGAATTATAAGTTATTTTCTAAATTAATATAGAATAGTTAAATTTAAAAAGTTACACTTGGTGTAATTTTTTCTTGCAAAAATATAAACGGGGGGGGGTATAATAATCTTAGATAAATAAAAATAGGTGATCTAGGATGAAAGAAAAAATAAAAACTATTGCAATAATAATATTAATATTAATATTAATGGTAATATCAATAAGTGGAGTATACGCAGCAACTATAATATCAAGTATAAATGTTGGTTATAGTAATGCAAATTCCAAGTTAGCAGCAGATAATGTTCAAGCTGCTATAGACGAAGTATATGATAAAAGTTTTTCAAAACCTTCAATAGTAGCCTATGAATATAGTGAAGAAGATCCAAAATGTATAAATGGTGAAGAAAAAACATGTGTAAAAACAGATTGTTATAAAAAAGGAAAAATATGTAAACAAGGAACAGTTATCAAATATTATGTCAAAGAAAACGAATATCATTATTTTTATGTATTAAGAGATAACGGAACAATAATAACCATGCAACAAAGAGAAAACACAATAAGAAATATACCATGGCATGCGGGAACAAATGATAATAGTAAAGGACCTGATACAATATTACCAGCCTTAGAACAAGCAACTTCTACCTGGGTAAATGTAAATGTACTAGAATATGAACCTGGAGTAACGACATTATATGAAAATGTTTATACAGGTTGTACATGGACTGTAAGCACAACTTCTGATTATAAAATAAGGTGCGAAGCAAATAAATATACAAGTACAGTCTTAGGAACAAGAAAAGCACGAGCTAGAATGATAACAGCATTAGAAGCTTCAGCTACAGGTTGTTTAGTATGGAAAGATGGAACAACAGATAAAAGAATTATATCTCCAAGTATAAATGTATATAATGCTGGTTCTTGTCCAGACTTTATGCATAATTATCTGCATAATTCAAAAAATTATGGTGGTAGCTATAATAATGATTCAACTAATGAAAAAGATGAATCTGATTCTGGTTATTGGACCATGTCAGCTCGTTCTAATAACTCAAATATAGCATTTGACGTTGGATTTGGTGGTAATATGAATTATTATAATACTACAGATACTAAAGATGGAGCACGAGCAGTTGTCGAAATAACCAAATCATAAATTACACTTCGGTGTAATTTTTACTTGCAAAAATATAAACGGGGGGGGGTATAATAATCTTAGATAAATAAAAATAGGTGATCTAGGATGAAAGAAAAAATAAAAACTATTGCAATAATAATATTAATATTAATGGTAATATCAATAAGTGGAGTATACGCAGCAACTATAATATCAAGTATAAATGTAGGATATAGTAATGAAAGTTCCAAGTTAGTAGCAGATAATGTTCAAGATGCAATAGATGAAGTATATGATAAAAGTTTTAATAAAGAATTAATAACAGCCTATGAATATAGTGAACAAGAACCAAAATGTATAAACGGAGAAGAAAAGACATGTGTAAAAACAGATTGTTATAAAAAAGGACAAACATGTGAACAAGGAACAGTTATAAAATATTATGTCAAAGAAAATGAATATCATTATTTCTATGTATTAAGAGATGATGGCACAAAAATAACTATGCAACAAAGAGAAAATACCATAAGAAATATAGCATGGCATGCAGGAGAAAATGATAATAGTAAAGGGCCAGATACAGTATTACTAGCTTTAGAACAAGCAACTTCAACGTGGACAAATGTAAATATAATAGAATATGAGCCAGGGATAACTAATTTATATGAAAATGCTTACACAGGTTGTACCTATAATTCAGGTACTTCAGGAGATTATAAAATAAAATGTGAAACAAATACATATACAAGTTCAGTCTTAGGAACAAGAAAAGCACGAGCAAGGATGATTACAGCATTAGAAGCAGGAAGTACAGGTTGCTTAGTATACAAAGATGGTGCTGCTGATAATAGAGTTATTCAACCAAGTATAAACGCATGGAATAATGGTTCCTGTCCAGATTTTATGCATAATTATTTATATGGATCAAAAAATACTGGAGGAAGTTATAATAATGATACAGTAAATGAAAATGAAGTATATGATTATGCCTACTGGACAATGTCTTCTTACTCTGATGATACTACTCTCGCATGGTGTATAAATCGTGGTGGTAACTTTGATGATAGTGGAGTTACTGGTACTGGAGTTGGTGCACGAGCAGTCGTAGAAATTGATAAAGATTAATTTATAATAAACTGATAACTTATTGGTTTATTTTTTTTATTATTCTTGCTATAATATAAATAGAAGGAAGGTAGAAAATATGGCAACACCACATATTGAAGCAAATATAGGCGATATTGCTAAAAAGGT
Source organism: uncultured Bacilli bacterium (assembly GCA_947632405.1). Lineage (GTDB taxonomy): Bacteria > Bacillota_I > Bacilli_A > RF39 > UBA660 > UMGS995. The sequence goes on from CANRPE010000003.1 coordinate 21,415, forward strand.
TTTATTGCCAGGAGATCCATTAAGATGCAAATATATTGCTGATAATTTTTTAACTGATGCTAAGGTTGTAAATACTGTTCGTAATATGATTGCATATACTGGAATATATAATGGAGAAAAAATAACCGTTTTTCCTTCTGGCATGGGTATTCCTAGTGTTGGAATATATTCGTATGAATTATATAAAATATATGGAGTTGAGGAAATAATTCGTATTGGTACAAGTGGTTCTGCTAATCAACAATTGAATTTATTGGATATTGTTTTAGCAACTTCTTCATATAGTATTTCTACTTTTCCAAAAGCATTTGATGGAGATATAATTGATCAAATAGAAAGTAATTCGTTGTTAAATAATAAAATTATTGCTGCAGCTACTAAAAATAATACTTTACTAAAAGTAGGACCAATTATTACTAGTGATATTTTTGATCCATATATTGATTTTTCTAAATATATTAAAAATTATCCTGATAATGTTGATTATTTAGCACTTGAAATGGAAGCTTTTGGATTATTTTATATTGCTAAAAAATTAGGTAAAAAAGCAGCTGCAATGATGACTATTACTGATATAATTGGTACTAATAAATCTATTAGTAGTCAAGATAGACAAAATAGCTTAAATAAAATGATAAAAATTGCTTTGGATGCTATAACTTTGTCATAATTTTATAAAATAAATACATAATAAAAAATGAGGTGAACTATGGAATATATCAAGAAAGATTTTGGTTCTTATCGCTTACATATGATTAAGACTAAAAAATTTAAAACTATTAAAATTAAAGTATCTTTTAGAAGACCTATTATTAAAGATGAGATTACATTACGTAATATATTGTCTGAAATATTAATTCAAACTTCAAATAAATATAAAACTAAAAGAGATCTTGCAATAAAAGCTCAAGATTTATATGCAGCATCTATTTCTAGTACAAATAATCGAATTGGTAATTATATTAATACTGATATTATTTTATCTGTATTAAATGATAAATATACTGAAAATGGAAATTTTGCTACTGCTGTTGATTTTCTTCATGATTTAATATATGATCCAAATGTTTCTGATAATCAATTTGATATGGAACAATTAGAAATTATTAAAACTAATGAAAAAACTTCTTTAGCAAGTTTGAAGGAAGATTCTAGTTATTATAGTTTGTTACGTTTATATGAATGTATGGGAAAAAATAGTCCTATTTCATATCGAATGGTTGGTTATATTGAAGATATTGATAAAATAGATGGTAAAAAATTATATGATTATTATTTAGAGGTTTTGAAAAAGGATTTAATGGATATTTTTGTTATTGGAGATATTAATTTTTCTGAAATAGAGACTTTAATTAAGAAAAAATTTAATATTAATACTTTTAAGAAATCAAGAAAAGAATATTATGTTGAAGAAGAAAAAATTAGACGTCATAAACAAATAGTAATTGAAAAAGATACTAATAATCAATCAAAATTAGCAATAGGTGCGAGAATAAATGGCTTAACTATGTATGAAAGAAATTATCCACTTACTCTTTATAATATTATTTTAGGTGGAGGAGAAGATTCTAAGTTATTTCGTAATGTTAGAGAGCAAAATTCTCTTTGTTATTATATTAATTCTGTTCCACAAAAATTAGATAGTATTTTAATTATACGTGCTGGTATTGATAAAGAAAATATTAAAAAAACAGTTTCATTAATTGAGAAAGAAATGACAAAAATCAAGAAAGGAAAGATTACTGAAAATGATTTAGTAACAGCTAAAGAATTTTTTCAAACAGCAATGGATTCTTTGTTAGAAAGTCAAGTAAGTATTATGGAACATTATTATATGATGGAACTTTTAAAAACTGATGATATGGAAACAAGAATTAAAAAAATGAATGAAGTAACTATATCTGATATTATAAAAGTAGCGAAAAAAATAAAAATTGATACTGTTTATTGTTTGGAGGGGGTAAATAATGAAAGAAATTAAGTTAAAAGGATTGGATCAATCTTGTTATACTGAGACTTTAAAAAATAAGTTAAATATAATTTTTATTCCTTATGAAGATAAGAAAAATTATTTTATTACTTATGCAACTTTTTATGGTAGTGATACTAATTCTTTTGTTCCAATTGGTTCTAAAAAAATGGTTACTGTTCCAAATGGAATTGCACATTTTCTAGAACATAAAATGTTTGAGCAAGAAAATGGAGTTGATCCTTTTACTTTTTTCTCAGAAAGTGGAACAGGAGCTAATGCATCTACAAGTTTTGATAGTACACAATATATTTGTTATGGTACTAAAGAATTTAATAAAAATCTGAAATTTTTGTTAAATTATGTAAATCAACCATATTTTACTGATGAAAATGTAGAAAAAGAAAAAGGAATTATTAAAGAAGAAATTAAAATGTATGAAGATATTCCTGAGTCAGTATTAGAAAATAAAATAAGAGAAAATTTATATCATGTTGATCCTCATCGAATTGATATTGCAGGTTCATGTAGTGATATTGATAAAATAACTAAAGAAGATTTATATACTTGTTATAATACTTTTTATAATCCTAATAATATGTTTATTATTATTGCTGGAAATTTTAATAAAGATGAAGCTTTAGAGATTATTAAAGAAGAATTAGAAAAGGTTGAAAATAGAATTGAAAAACCAGTAGTAAGGGAATATAAGGAACCTAAATCAGTTTATAAAAAAGAAGAAGAATTAGCAATTAATATAAAAGTTCCTAAAATAGCTTTAGGCTATAAATTTTCTAAAGATGAATTGAAAATTAAGAATAGTCTTGAATTAGATTTATATTTATCTCTTTTAACAACATTGTTATTTGGCAGTGCATCTTTATTTAAAGAAAAAATGCGTAATAAAAATTTAATGACTAATTTTTATTTTGAATGGGATGAACTAAAAAAATATAAAAGTTTATTGATTTATGCTGAAACTGAAAATCCAGAATTATTAATTGATGAGATTCAACATGAATTAGAAAATATTGAAATAAATGAAGAAGATTTTAATCGAATTAAAAAAGTTTGGGTTGCTAATGAAGTTAAGATGATAGATTATGTAGAAACAACAGTTAGAAATGTATATGATGATATGATTAAATATCGAAAAGTTGTTCCAAATAAAATAGATCTTATTAAAAAATTAGATATAAAGGTTCTAGAAGATTTAATTGCTAGAATGAAATTTAATAATCGTGCTAAAGTGATACTACTTCCTAAAAAGATTATTACGAAGAAAAAATAAGGTGAAATATTTTGCCTTATTTATTTTTTTATTTTATAATATTTTAAGGAGTTAAAATATGGATAAAACTAATTTAATTTGGACTAAATCAAGTTATGCTAAATTTAAAAAATATTTAATCACACAAAAAAAGTCTGATGACTTTATTGAATTTAGTAAGAAATTAATTTTTACTAAATATGAATTTATTGGTATTACTATACCAAATTTAAGAAAAATTGCTAAAGAAATTAGTAAAACTGATATTAGAAGTTTTCTTGATATAGAAAAGAAAACTACTTATGAAGAAATTATGTTAGAAGGATTTGCTATTTCATATATTAAAGATTATCAACTTTTTCTATCATATTTTAATCAATTTATTAAAAAGATTGATAACTGGGCAATTTGTGATTCATGTGTAAATAGCATGAAAATAATTACTCATTATAAAGATGATTTTTTCAGTGAAATTAAAAAATATCTAAATAGTAATGAGGAATTTATTGTTCGAATAGGGATTGTATTTTTATTAAATTATTATTTAGATGATATGTATGTTGATGAAGTATTAAATTTGATTGATCAAATCAAACAAGATCAATATTATATTAATATGGCAATTGCTTGGCTTATTAGTGAATGTTTTATAAAATATAAGGCTAAAATTTATAAATATTTAAAAAATAATAAGTTAAATAAATTTGCTTATAATAAAGCTATTCAAAAGATATTAGAATCTAGAAAAGTTTCATTAAGTGATAAACAAAAACTAAGAAGACAAAAATCCAATATTTAAAAAATTTACACCAATATAATTTTGATGTAAATTTTATTTTTTTATTGATATAATTCTTGTTTTAATAAATCTAAATTTTCTTTCATTAGTGCTATATAGTCTTTATTTTCATTTCTATCATTGTCTGATATTACGTCTAGTCTATTTAAGTTTAATTCTTTTACATTGGAATTATCAAATAATACATCTTTTGCAGCATCGGTTAATTCTTCATTTTTAAAATTATAAATATAATTAACTATTTTCTTTTTTATTAAGTCATTTACTTCATATAATTCTTTATCTGTAGTATTACTATCTAAACATATTACTCTAAGTCCAAATTTTTCTAAAAATTTTAATGATGAATCTGAAACAACAATGATTTTATTTTCAGTATTATCTACAGTTAAACGATAATCTGCATCTAATTCTGAAAGTTCAATTTTTAATTCATTATAAGCTTCATCAACTTCTTTAGCTAAATAAGTACTAGTAATATATTCTTTTAATCCAAGTCTAACATTTTGAGCCATCATTAGTAAAGAAGAAGGATTTAACCATAATTCTTCATTTGCATAATCTGTTTCTAGTACATATGAAGTATCAATTATTTTTAAATTTTGATTAATATCTAATAAATCAACAGCAATATTTCTTTCTTTTTCAATTAAACCTGTATAGATAAAAAGATCCATTTTACTATAATTTTGTTTTTGTTTTTTAGTTACTTTATAGTCTTTAATTTTAACTCCATCAGGATATATTTGATTGATTGTTGCATGATTTCCATATAATTTTGTTAAAATATATTCATTAGGATAATTTGTAACAGCTATTTCAATATCTTCCATATTATCTTGTTTACATCCTGTTGTAAACATTGTTAGTATCATTAATAATAATAGTAATCCAATTTTTTTTCGTTTCATTTTTCTTTATTCTCCTTTTTTATAACAGGATCATAACCACTTGTTCCAAATGGTTGACACCTTAATATTCTTTTAATTGCTAAAAAACTTCCTTTGATAGATCCATATTCATTAATTGCATCGATGGCATAATTACTACAAGTTGGAATATGACGACATGATGAATGAAAAGAACCTGGTATTTTTTGATATAGTTTAATGAAATAGATAAGTATGTTTTTCATATCATCACCGTATTATTATTTTACTATAAATATTTAAAAATATCAATTCAAGTAAAAAGAAATTTACATTTAGGTTTAATCTTAATTAATTATAATTATAGATACATTATTTTAACCTATACTATTTTTTATATTTTTGATATACTTAATATGGTGACTAACATGAATGAATTATATCAAATATTAAAAATTAATCCTAAAGATGAAAGATTATATGAAATAGCTGTTTCTCATTCATCTTATGCAAATGAGCATAAAGCTAAGAAAGACTATGAAAGATTAGAGTTTTTAGGAGATGCAGTTGTTGATTTAGCTGTTGCTGATTATTTATATTCTAATCATAATGAAGATGAAGGAGAAATGACTAAAGTACGAGCAAGTTATGTTTGTGAAAATGCTTTATATGAATATGCTGCAAAATTAAATTTATCTAAATTTATTAAAGTAGGGCATGGTGAAGAAAAAGAAGGTGGCAAAACTAAAAAGTCTATTTTATCTGATATATTTGAAGCATTAATAGGGGCAATTTATCTTGACTTAGGTTATGCAACAGCAAGAAAAACGGTTTTGAATATTATTGTTCCATATATTGAAGATCCTAATGTTACTTTCTTTAGTGATTATAAATCTGCATTACAAGAATATGTTCAAACAGAACAGAAAACTTTATTTTATGATTTAGTTGATGAATTTGGTCCAGCTCATGAAAAAACATTTGTTATTGAAGTTAGAATCGATGATATTATTTATGGAAAGGGCAGTGCTAGAAGTAAAAAAGAAGCAGAACAAGAAGCAGCTAAAGCTGCACTAGATAAATTAGCACGATAGGAGTTAGTAATGAAAAAAGAAAAAAGCTGTGGAAGTATTATCTTTTTAGAGCAAGCAGATGGTTTAGCTGTTTTATTAGTTCATCATAATTTAGGACATTGGGGTTTGCCAAAAGGTCATGTAGAATTAGGTGAAACAGAAGAAGAAACAGCTGCAAGAGAAGTATTTGAAGAAACTGGAATCGAATCAATTGTAATTCCTGGTTTTAGAAAACAAATTACCTATTGCCCTAAAAAAAATATATCAAAAGATGTAATTTTTTTCATTGGTAAAGCTATCAATTCATCAGACCCTATTGCTCAATTAAGTGAGGTATGTGAAGCAAAATTTATCAAAATCCAAAAATGTTTTTCTTTAATTACTTATCAAAGTGAACAAGAAGTGTTAAAAGAAGCACTTTTATATTACCAAAAAAATATCAAGAATATTTGAAAAAATATTCTATTTTTGTTATAATTAAGGAGTTCATTAACTTATAAGACAAAGAAAGGAGACTAATTTTATGAGTAAAATTAAAATTTTTAGTTTAGGTGGTTTAAACGAAAATGGTAAAAATATGTATGTAGTTGAAGTAGATAAAGATATTTTTATTTTTGATGCGGGTTTAAAATATGATAATGATCGTAATTTAGGAATTGATTATATTATTCCAAATATGGAGTATCTTATTAATAATCGAAAAAGAATTAAAGGTGTATTTTTAACTCATGGACATGATAGTAATATGGGAGCTGTGCCTGATTTATTAGATAATATTCCTGAAGTTAATATTTATGCAACTAAATTAACAATGGAAATATTAAAAAACAAATTAAATGGAATTGATTATTCTAAATATCATTTAAATGAAATAAAAGCACACACTAAGCTTAATTTTGGTAAAAATTCAATTTTTCCAATTAACGTAACTCATTCTATTCCAGATGCAGTATGCTATGTATTATATACAAAAGATGGTGCTATTGTTTATACTGGTGATTTTACAATTGATGCTACGATGATTGAAAATTATAAAACTGATATTGGTAAACTTGCCTATGTTGGAAAACAAGGAGTTTTATGTTTATTAGCAGAATCAATTTATGCTGAAAATTTAGGACATACTAGTCCAAATAATCGAGTTGCATCTTTTATTAGAGAAGTTCTTAGTAAAAATGAAAATAGAATTATCGCAACAATTATGCCTGCGCATTTTTATCGTATTCAAGAATTATTCGACGAAATATCAAAAACTCATCGTAAAATAATAATCATGGGTAAATCACTTCAACTAATGATTAATATGGCTATCAAAAATGGCTATTTAAAGATTAATGGCGATAAAATTGGAGATTTAACTAATATTAATGATAAAGATTGTGTTATCTTAATTTCAGATGAAAAAGAAAAACCTTTTGCTAATTTAGAAAGAATTATTAAAGGTTATGATAAATATATTAAATTAATGGAAACAGATACAATATTTATTACTGAACCAAGTTATGCCGGAATTGAAAAAAGAATGGCATTAATTATGGATGAGATTGCAATGCTTGGAGCTAATGCTATTTCTTTATCTAGTAAAAAACATTTACTTCATCATGCTTCAAGAGAAGATTTAATGATGATGATTAATTTAATAAATCCAAAATATTATTTTCCAGTTAAAGGGGAATATCGTCATCAATATGCTAATGCAGTAATTGCAGAAGATATGGGAATTGCTAAAGAAAACATTATTCTAAAAGAAAATGGTGATGTTGCATATTTTGTTAATGGAGTCTTGACTCCATCTAATGAACATATCGAAGTAGATGAAGTATTAATTGATGGTAAAACAAGTGAAGATGTAGGAGATTTAGTTTTAAAAGATAGAGAAATGTTAGGCTCTAATGGGATTGTTATCATTAGTTGTACATTAGATAAAAAAACAAAACAAATTATTGGTGGTCCAGAAATATTAACAAGAGGTTTTATTTATGTAAAGGAAAGCCAAGAATTATTAACTGAAACTAAAGAAATAGCTCGTCAAGCAATTGAAGAAAATATCATCCCAAATAGTCAAAGAGTTGACTATTCTAAGATAAAAACAGATGTAAGAGATATTTTAGGAAAATTTTTCTATAAAGAAACAGAATCAAAACCAATGATTATTACAGTTATTCAAGAAGTATAAAAATTAGATGAATTTATTAATTATTCTCACAATATACATTTAAAAATAAAATTATATATAAATTGTAACAAATTACGACAAAATATTTTAAATAAGCAGGAAAATATGATATAATCTAAATAGGATAGGGTGAGAATATGAATAATGTTGATATTTTAAAAAATGGGGGAATTGAAGTAGCAAAAGGTCTAGAATTACTTGGTGATATGGAAATGTATAATTCTATTTTATTAGAATTTTATAATGGATATTATGAAAGAATGAAAAAAATTGAGTCTTATAAGATTAATTCTGATATGGCAAATTATGCAATAGAAGTACATTCATTAAAAAGTGATTCTAGATATTTGGGCATTACTAGATTAGCTGATTTAGCTTATCAACACGAAATGGCTAGTAAGGCTAATGATATTAGTAGTGTTAATAATTCTTATAATGAATTAGTTTTGGAAGGTAATAGAATTATTTCAATAATAAATGAATATTTTATGAGTGGTAAATCTAGTAATTCATCAGCAACTGCTGATAATTCTAATGAAAAAGCATTAAATAATAATGCAAAAACAATTTTAATTGCAGATGATTCTAGCATCATTCGTGATTTTGTTAAAGAAATTTTTCATGATAAGTATAATGTATTAATGGCAAGTGATGGTGAAGAAGTAATTAATATCGTTAAAACAAATCCAAATATTGCTGCTCTTTTGTTAGATTTAAATATGCCAAATATTAGTGGTTTTGAAGTTTTAGAATACTTTAAACAAAATAATTTGTTTAAGGAGGTTCCAGTATCAATAATTTCTGGTGCAAATGATAAAGATTCTATTGATAAAGCATTTAATTATAATATTGTTGATATGTTAAATAAGCCGTTTAATAAAGATAATGTAAGAATTGTTGTAGAAAAAACAATTGCATTTAAAAATTAGGTGATTTTATGAATGATGTAAATTGGCTTATTTCTAATGGAGTAGACGTAGAAAAAGCATTGCAACTATTTGGTAATATTGATATGTATAATAATACATTACATGATTTTTTAAATGAAGTGTTTAATCATTTAGAAAAAATAAAAAAATACAAAGAAATATCTGATATGGCAAATTATGCTTTTGAAATTCAGTCTTTAAAAAATGATGCTAATTATTTTGGTTTTACAACATTAGCTGATTTAGCAGCTCAACATGAAAATGAAAGTAAAAAAAATAATATGTTTTATGTTATAGATCATTTTGATGAAATAATAAAAGAAACAAATAGAATTATTAGAATTATTCAAGAATATTTAGGTGAAGAAGTAACAGTACACGTTAATCTACAAAAAAATAATTCTAATTCTGTTATTTTAGATGCAAAAACGATATTAGTCGTTGATGATTCTAACATCACAAGAAAATTTGTCCAAAAAATATTTAGTAATCAGTTTAATGTATTAGTAGCTACAGATGGAGATGAAGCTATTGATATTATTGCAAATAATCTTAATCATAAGATAGTAGCAGTTTTATTAGATTTAAATATGCCAGGTACTAATGGTTATGATGTATTAAATTATTTTAAAACAAATAATTTATTTTCAGAAATACCAGTTTCAATAATTACAAGTGATTATTCCAAAGAAACAAGAGATAAAGTATTTTCATATGGTATTATTGATATTTTAATAAAACCATTTAATGAACGAGATGTAAAGATGGTATTAGATAAAACTATATATTTTAATGATCAACTATAAAATAGTTGATTTTTTTGTAAAAATGAGGTATTCTAATTAGCAAAAAAAGGGGGATTATATTATGTACGAAGTAGTTGATCGTCTAGAATATGAAATAATTAATGTCCAACTTTTAGATCGTCATTATGATAATAAAAAAATATATACAGATGAGTATTATATGCGAGAAGAATATCAAAAACAAATGGACGAATTTCATGATATTTTAGAAGAATATAGTGATTTTGATAATGTGGAATATGAAGAATATCAGGAAATTATAAGCTATACTTTAAGTGATGTTATGGAGACATTAGTTAGTGATTTGTATATATATGACTTATTATATTATGTACCAAAAGTAACTATTACTAATGATGAATGGGATTTATTTTTTGTAACAGTGGCAAATTACTATATAAAAAATAATTTTTCTGATTTATTTTTTGATGATATGGTTTTTCTTAATAAAATGGTTATGGCAAAAGCAATGGTCTATGAAGAAAGTGAAATAACATTAGAAACTTATATTAGTTCTTTAAAATATATTGAATCTAATATTCTTACTCTTTCTAATATTATGGATATAGTTGATAAACTTGGTGATGCTTTTAAAATAGATTCTAAAGCAATTTTTGCTAATGATGATGGTAGTTATGGTTGTATTGGTAAATGCGATGAAGTATTTTTATTAGATTATAGTATATCTGAATATGAGATAAATACTGATAATATTAAAAGATTTTTAATAGATGAAGGTTATGAAATTATTAATAAATCTAAAATAAAAAATGAACAAGAAAGTGATTTACCTTCAAATGTAATTGATTTTAATAAAATGAAACTAAAAAGACGAAAGGTTGGCAAATAATTTGACATTATGGCATATTCTATGTTATAATCAATATGTTTGACGCCTCATGCTCAAACCGCATTGAAAAGGTAGAAACAAGATAACTTGTACCTTAAGAGCGAGTCTTAAGTTTAATTAAAGGAGGTATAGAAATGAACGCTGTAATTAAAGTTGGTGGAAAACAATACTTTGTCAAAGAAAACGACGAAATTTTTATTGAAAAATTAGATGCTAATCCTGGTGATAGTATTAGTTTTGATCAAGTTTTGATGATTGATAGCAAAGTAGGAAGTCCATTTCTTGAAGGAGCTACTGTTTTAGGAGAAGTAATAAAAAATGGTAAGCAACGTAAAATTAGAATATTTAAATATAAAAGTAAAGATAGATCTAATCGTAAAACTCAAGGTCATAGACAACCTTATACAAAAGTAAAAATTACAAAGATTAATAATGGGTAATTGTTTATGGTAAAAGTTAGAGTTGAAAAAAATGGTGCAAATTATGTGAAAGTATCTATTCTAGGTCATGCAATGTATGATGATTATGGAAAAGATATTGTTTGTAGTGCAGTTAGTAGTATTGTTACTACAACAGTTAATGGTTTGCTATCACTAGATCGAGAAAGTATCAGTTATTTAGTAAGTAATAAAGGAATGACTATTACCATAAAAAAAACTGATAGAACTACACAAGTTTTAATTCGTAACATGATTAGTTTATTAAAAGAACTAGAAAAAAATTATAAAGATAATGTAGAAGTAAAATAAGGAGGACAAAATCATGAGATTTTTAAAGTTAGATATCCAATTATTTGCTCACCATAAAGGGCAAGGATCTACTTCTAATGGACGTGATTCAATTGGTCGTAGATTAGGTGCTAAAGCTGCTGATGGTCAATTTATAACAGCTGGATCTATTATTTATCGTCAACGTGGTACTAAAATATTTCCAGGTACAAATGTAAGACGTGGTAATGATGATACTTTATATTCAACTGTAGATGGTATTGTAAAATTTGAACGTTTAGGTAGAGATAAAAAACAAGCATCTGTTTATCCAGCAGTTTAAGGTGAAAAGCAAGTATATATTACTTGTTTTTTATTATTTAGTAATAAATATGATATACTAATGATATAAAATAGAGGTGAAAATATGTTTGTTGATGAAGTAGAAATAAAAGTTATTGCTGGTACTGGTGGAGATGGTTGTACAGCTTTTAGAAGGGAAAAATATGTTGCCATGGGTGGTCCATACGGTGGTAATGGTGGACATGGTGGAGACGTTATTTTTCAAGTTGATCAAGGACTTCACACTTTATTAGATTTACGTTATCAAAAAATAATTAAAGCAGCAAAAGGAGAAAATGGTAAAGGTAAGAATCAAAATGGAAAAAATGCACCTGATTTAGTTGTTAAAGTTCCACAAGGAACAGTAATAACTGATATTGATACTGGTTTTATAATTGGTGATTTAAAAGATAAAGATAGTAAAGTTGTCGTGGCTAAAGGTGGTCGTGGCGGTAGAGGAAATACAGCTTTTAAAACTCAAACAAATCCGGCTCCTAATTTTTCAGAAAATGGGGAAGAAGGAGAAGAAAAAATTTTAAAGGTTGAAGTTAAAATGATTGCTGATGTTGGTTTAGTTGGGCTTCCAAGTGTTGGCAAAAGTACAATAATTTCGTGTGTTTCTAAATCAAAGCCAAAAATTGCTGCATATCATTTTACAACTTTATCACCAAATTTAGGTGTTACAAAAGCAACAGATGGTCGAAGTTTTGTTTTGGCAGATTTGCCTGGATTAATTGAAGGAGCAAGTGAAGGCGAAGGCTTAGGTGATAAATTTTTAAGGCATATTGAAAGAACGAAGGTAATAGCACATGTAATTGATATGAGTGGAAGTGAAATGAGAGATCCATATGAAGACTATATTTTAATTAATAAAGAATTAGAAAAATTTAATGCGAAACTTTTGAAAAAACCACAAATAATTATTGCTAATAAAATGGATATAGCCAGTGCTAAAAATAATTTAATTGAATTTAAAAAGAAAATAAATGATTCAACAATTCCAATTTATGAAATAAGTGCAATTACAAATCAAGGACTAGAAAAGGTCATTGATGCTTTAGCTGATTTAGTAGATAAAACAAAAGATATGCCATTATATGATGAAAATCAGTATGAAAGTCATGTTTTATATAAATTTAAAAAGGAAGAACCATACACAATTGAAAAGGAAGAAAGTGATTTGTGGGTAATTAAAGGTAAAGAGATCGAAAAATTATTTAAAATGACAAAATTTTCATCAGAAGAAGGAATGTTGCGCTTTGCTAAAAAGTTAAAAAGAATGGGAATAGATGATAAGCTAGAAGAATTAGGTGCCAAATCAGGTGATCAAGTAAGAATTTTAGATTTTTATTTTGACTATAGAAATTAATGGCTATATAAATATAGTTTTAAGTTATTTAAATTTTTGTTATTAGTACTTTTCTTAATTTAAACGAATATAAGAAAAAAAATGCAAAAATACTAAATATTCTTGCACTATGATTAAAAATATGCTATTATTAAATAGCGATGGACCCTTAGCTCAGTTGGTTAGAGCATCCGGCTCATAACCGGGCGGTCATAGGTTCAAGTCCTATAGGGTCCACCATTTCAAGCGCGGGTATGGCGGAATTGGCAGACGCGCTAGACTTAGGATCTAGTGCCGTAAGGCTTGCAGGTTCAACTCCTGTTACCCGCACCAGATTGATACCAAACTCGGACTTTTATAATTCGAGTATGTATAACAAAAGACAACTTGCAAAAAAGTTGTTTTTATGTTATGATGTATTTGTCAAGGAAACTTGCATAAAATAAAAAAGGATACATTTGATTGCAGGAATCAGATGTTATCCCTTATGGAATGCATCTGAAATCAACGATTGTTGAAATCAGATGCTTTTGCTATTTTAGAAGTAAAATAATTACGACTAAGAATAGGAGTAATATTATAATAAATTGAGAAAATTCTCTTTTTGTCATAAATATCACCACCTTTCTTTTATCATTTGATAAATAGAAAGGGAAAGCATCTGATATATTTCAAATGTATCCAATAACATTATAACAAACAAATGTTCTTTGTACAATGATTTATACTAAATTTTGACAATTAAAAAAACACACTTGCATATTGACAATCAATATGCATAATGTAGTTATTTAATTTTTTCTTTTAGGAAAAATGTTTCTCATTAGTTTTTGTATTTTTTTTTCTTTATTTGGTAAAGTCATTTTCAATTGTCCTTGTTTAAACAATAAAATATCTCTTAATGAATACATTTTAAAATCTAATAATTCACATTGAGTGACCATATCCAAATTTTTTTTACGTTCCTTTAATGACATTGAATTAAATTGTTTGGCAATTTGATTTTTTGATTGAGCGATGCTTTGTCCCATTTCTATAATCTCATCATCTGATAAATCTTTTACTGAATCATAATCAATTATCCAATCAAGACCGTTAAAAAATTCAATTTCACTAGGATCTTCAAATTTAAAAAAATCATATCTATTATCATTATTAATTATTACTATGCCATTCCCAAAAACTTTCATAAATATTGAAGCAGGAATAGGTAAATCTGTATGATGTAAGTAAGCTATATCATTTTTTTGAACATAAACTGCATTTTCTGTTATTATTTTCACTATAAAAACCTCCCATTGGTTATATATTATAGCATAGAATTTGAAAGTTTTAACAAATATTTAATATTTTTAGTAATTTTGTATTATGCTATAATTAATTAATAGTTTATTACTTACTATTTCTTTTACTCATAAGTTGTTGTACTCCTTCCTTTAGATTACTAGATAAATAGGAAACTCGAACTTTTATAGTAAATATAAAACGTACTTGATAAAAGTGCGTTTTTATGTTATTATGAATATATCAAGGAAACTTGAATAAAATAAAAAAGGGAACATTCAGTTTTTGCGAGTTGAATGTCTACCCAATTAATATTGTTTAGACATTTAATTCAGTTTGAAGAATTAAGTGTCATTTTTTTATTACTACTATCATAACGATAAGGAGAAATAAAATGATAGTAATGAGCTTTAGAGCTTTTATGAAAAAAGTCTTAGTTTTCATTTTTATCAAACCTCCTTTCTATAAATATTGGAGGTAGACACTCAACAACTGATATTCCCTATAAAAAGTATACCAAACAATTGTTCTTTGTACAATAGAATTTGATATTAAATTTATGACAGTTTAAAAAACACACCTGCATATGGACAATATCACTATAGAAAAAGAAACGAAAAGTGGAATTTTTGATGATAAAATTTAGTGTTAATTTGTACGAAACAGATGATTTATTATTATCAAAATTTATGAAACAAAATAGTATTAAAAGTAAGTCATAGGCACTAAGAAAATATATTCAACTTGCAGTGAATTTAGAATCAAGAAATGATTTATTAATGGACATAGATAATAAATTAAATAGAATCATTTATAGAGAAAATGTTCAAAATAAATTATTAGAACAATTTTATGCAAATATGGAATTTCCAGTTAATCAAAATGTTAAAACTGAACCAAGTCTTGTTCGATTTTATGAGAATAATAGTTTATATAAATAAAATTATAAATTAGAGTTAAAAGAATAATTTACTTAAAAATTTTTATATATAGTGTTATAATATAATACAATTGATTTGGTGGTGGTGTTATGCAAGAAAGTAAATATTACTATAATGGCATACCCTTATCTAAGTATTGTAAAGATAATGATATTAATATAAGTACTATACGAGCAAGAATATGGAAAAAGAAGCAAAATCGAAAATATGAAAATTATACGGAACAAGAAATTGTAGATATGGTTATAGAAGCTTATGGTAGTGGAAGTATTAAATACATGTATAAAGGTATATCTTTAAGACAATATTGTTTAGATAACGGTATTAATATAGGAACTATAAATTCCAGAATAAAGAATTTAAAAAAGAAAAATAAAAATCTATCAAATGATGAATTAGTAATTTTAGCAATAGAAGAATTTGATAATCAAAATTTTAGATTTTTTTATCACGGTATACCTTTAAAAGAGTATTGTAAATGTCATCCTGAAATAAATTACAATACTATTAGAATCTATATCAATGGAGAAAAAGAAAAAAATCCAAAATTGTCTGATGAAGAACTTATTGAACAATATTTAAATAAAGAACACAAAGGAAGTTATAAATATTACTATTTAGGCATACCACTAAAACAATATTGCGATGAAAATAATTTGAATTATAGAAATATAACTACATATATGCGCAGATATAGAAATACTGATAACTTTAAAGGTTTAAGCGATGATGAATTTGTTGAAGCAATTATGAATCAATATCAACCATTTGAACCTAAATATTTATATAACGGAGTAACATTAAGAGAGTATTGTATTCAAAATGATTTATCATATTATAGTGTAGTATCTTTTGTAAAAAGAAAATTAGCGAAAGATAGTACGAAAAGTATTGATGATTTAATTGATGAAGGGATAAATACAATAAATAGGTATGGAATAATTTATTATTATAAAGGTACACCTTTAAAAGATTACGCAGAACAAAATAACTTAAATGTAAGCTCGATTCGTGTTGCTATTTTAAGAAAGCAAATAATAAGTGATAAACCACTACAAGAAATAATTGATGAATGTGTTGAATCTTATCAAAAATTTTCTATAAAGTACTACTATGATGGAATACCACTTATAACATATTGTAATAGTATTGGTTTGAATTATAATACAGTAATTAATAATTATTTATATGAATATGCTGACAATACAGATATGTCAACTGATGATGCAATTAAGCAAATTGTAGATTATTATATAGAACATCCACCAGTAAATACTAAATATTATTTTAATGATCAATCACTTAGAAAATTTTGTGATATAAATGGCTATCCTTATTTATCAATCTATAGAAGAATTAAAACATTGGAGTCTAAAGATGACTTTTTAGATAGTGAACAAATTATAATCTCAGCAATAAAAAAATATGAAGATAGATTGCAAATAAATAAGATAAATGAAATATTTGATAAATTAAAAGATAAAAAAATAAGTAATATTAATGAAATAAAAGATATATGTGATTTTTTAAAAATTGATTTTGAAAATGTCAATGATTTAATTAATATGGATTTTTCATATAATCAAGCAATTAATATGATATGGTATTTTTCTGATAAAAAAACTATTGATGACTATAAAATAATTACAGATAAAAAAATAAAAGAAGTTTTTTCTTTTATTGATAATTTAAAAAATTCTAATATAGATATTCAAGAATTAAAATTATATGATTTAATAGGTATCTACAAAAGTGAATTGTATGATTCAAGAAATGAAATATTATTGAGGCAAAAAAAGTATATTCATAAAACAATATTTTCCTTATGTAGAAACTATGAAGTTAAAGTTAATAGTAGTAATTATGAAGATTTTGAAAGCGAGATAAAATATTATTTACTTATGGTAATAAATCGTATTAGTTTAAATATAGAAGGACAAATAATTAAATATATAGATTTAATTATAAAGGGTTATTTTAAAACTTATTTAAAAAAATATAAGAAGCAAAATAACAGTTTATCATTAAATGATGTTGAATATTCTAATGATAGAGGCACGAGAAAAGAAAAATTAAGAATCGATTATTTAGCTGATCCTGATAATCCATATGAAAAAACAGAAAATACTTCATTTAGTTCTGATATGATGCAAGTGTTGTCAACTTTATCGTCTGAAGATTTATCACTTGTTATGTTAAAATACCAAGAAAATTATAGTGATGATGATTTAGCAAATCATTTTAATTTAACAATTGATGAAATAAACCAAAAAGAAATAGAAATATTATCTTTATTGAAAAATAACGATAATGTAAAATCATTAAAAAAAAGAAAATAAATTAAAATTGTATATAGTATTATATTTAATTAATAAACACGATACAATCTTTTTATCAAATGGGATGAATCATACTGTAAGGTGTAAAAAACCCTTTTGCAAACGCACCAGATTGATACCAAACTCGAACTTTTATAGTAAAAATAGAAAACGCACTTGATAAAGGTGCGTTTTTATGCTATTATGCATTTGTCAGTCTTCTTAGAAAATACTTAGATACTAATAAACTATATACTTTTAGGGAGGTAATTATAATTGGAAAAAATATTATACGAAAACGGCATTTTTGAATTTGTAGCTGAAGAAAAGCTTTATACTATTAATGGTATGGATAGAAATATAAAAAGATCCTTTGTTAGAAGACCTCCTGGAATAAGAGCAATTATATTAAATGATAAAAATGAAATACTACTATCAAAAGAGTATAGATATGAGTTAGAAACTTTTGACTATAGACTGCCTGGAGGTAAAGTCTTTGACAATTTGGAAGATTATAAAAAATCAGTTAAAGATAATACACTATTAGATTCAGTATATAATACAGTAACTAAAGAAGTGAAGGAAGAAGTTGGAATTAAAATTAAAAATCCAATATTATATCATGTATCTCATGCAGGGGCTAGTATTGTGTGGGACCTATATTATTTTATAGTTAGTGATTATAAAATAATAAAGGATGGTCAAGAATTGGAAGAAAATGAAATAGTTGATGGTTTTGTTTGGAAAAATTATAATGAAATAATTAAAATGTGTGTTGAAAAGCAAATACATGAAGAAAGAACTATAGGAGTATTGTTATCTTATATTTTAGAAAACAAAAATAATTAAAAATTTTTATATTTTTTACTTATTGTGTTAGATTTAAACTCGGACTTTAATAATTCGAGTTTTAAAATACTTTAATTTATGGTATAATTTTGTAGTTTAAATGATATATTTGTCAATTTAGAAAACACGCTTGCTTATTGATAAACTAATAATGTCTATAAAAATATAGAAAAATAAGTAAATTAAATAAAATACATGCTATAATGATATATAATGAGGTGGATTGATTTATGATTTATACGGTTGGAAGACTAAAAGTTAGTCGTATTCAATTTAATAATTATGATTTTATGAGGCTTTTTTTAGCTTATTTAAGAGTTAACGGAATTACATTTATTAATAAAGATAATTTAAGATATAATTTATATGAATTATATCAAAATAAAGAATATAAAGATTTATTTCAAGATTTTGCAGTTAAACAACAAATAGAAGGTAATTTTTTAGATATAGATTATGCTATACAAAATGCTGTATTATATGGTTTAATAAGTGCTCATGACTGCAATCTTAATAATTCAAAAAGAGTAATACTTATAGATGAAAATGAAAGTATTACAATAATAAATAGCTATAGTGAAAATTATAAAGAAAAAATGGAAAGATTAGTAGGTGAATTTCTTGATAAATCAATAAATAAACGTGATAAATATTACTATGATGGTAAAATAAAACAATTAAAGAAAAGAAAAATACTAAGAAATTATAATGCATAACAAGGACAATATATTTATTGAATAAAATAACTTTATCAAGCAAATTTGCAAAATATGGGAATAATGGCAATTTTATTGAGCTATATAATTAAAATGATGCTTTTTGATGAATTAATTAAAGGTAGAAGAATCTGCCAATGGAGCAACTATTTCTTTTGCTCATAAGTTGTTGTACGTCTTCTTTTAGAACACTATTTTTATACTAAACATGGACTTTTAATTGATTTAAATTTTTATAATATTTTAATTTATGATAAAATATCTATAAGTTAAAATTAATATACGTGATTATATGAGGAGATTAATAATGAGAATAGGTGTAGATATAGATAATGTTATTTCAACATTTAATGATGATTTATTAGAAGAATTTTTAAAGCATAATAAGGAACTTGGCTATAGTGACGAAATAAATAAAAATGCTGGTTATATAACAGAAGGTATGTTTAATTGGAAAGATGAAGAAGTAAAAGTATTTTATAAAGATGCTATCAAAAGAATAGTAAGCAAATTAAATGTTAAAAGTGGAGCAAAAGAATATATAGATAAGTTAAAAGAAGAAGGTCATTTAATATATATTATTACAGGTAGAGATAATGAAGATCATCTAGATCCATACAATATTACAAAAAAATGGTTAGATGATAATTTAATTTATTATGATAAGCTAATATTAACTAAGTCTTATAAAGATGACAAACACGGAAAATCAAAAAAGTGTATAGAAAATAATATTGATATCATGATTGATGATTCTTCTTCTATTTGTAAAGATTGCATTGATTATGGAATAGAAACTTTATTAATGGATACTCCATATAATAGACAAAATAAAGATATTAAAAGAGTTTATAGTTGGAAAGAAATATATGAATATATAACAAAACATAGTAAAGAAAAATTAAATGTAATTTTAGATACTGATGTATATAATGAATGTGATGACCAATTTGCCATTACATATATGATTAAAAATCAAGATATATTTAATATTGAAGCAATAACTGTTGCACCTTATTCTAATAAGGAAAAAAATGAAACTGTTGTGAGCGGACGAGAGAAAAGTTATAACGAAATATTAAAAATATGTAATTGGTTAAAATTTAATACAACTAATAAAGTATTCAAAGGTGCAACAGATTATATGTCTAATTGTTATGATGAAAATAATGATGCAGTAAGTAAAATAATTGAAATAGCACTAAAAAATAATAAAACTTATATTATGGCAATAGGTGCTATTACAAATGTTGCACTAGCAATAAAAAAAGAACCTAAAATAATTGATAGAATAGAAGTTATTTGGCTAGGAGGTCATAG
This sequence comes from uncultured Bacilli bacterium, assembly GCA_947632405.1. Taxonomy (GTDB): domain Bacteria; phylum Bacillota_I; class Bacilli_A; order RF39; family UBA660; genus UMGS995. Next base: position 41,981 of record CANRPE010000003.1, read on the forward strand.
TCTATTACAGAAAAATAATTTAGAATTTAATTTTATGCAAGACATAAGCGCTGTAAAAGTAGTATTTAACTCAAAAGTTAAATTGACTATTATTCCATGTAAAAATGTTGCTTCAAATTTAATAACTTCTATTTATGAATTAAACTATTATTTGAAAGATAAAAGTGAATTATGTAATTATTTAATAGATAGATTTTATGATGATGGATATAATGGTATACAAAAAAGGCGAGTTATTTGGGATATATCAGTTATTGCATATATGATAAACAAGGATTGGTTTACAAGTGAAAATATAAGTTGTCCTAACATAAATGATGATACTTCTTATGAATTAACTATTGATAATCATAAAATAACAATGGTAAATTACATAGATGTAAATAAGGTATATGAAGATTTATTTAAAAAGTTGGGTGAATAAGATTATGAAATTAGCAAGTAAAGAGGCAATAGATATATTGGAAAATGCCAGAAATAATTTTGAAGATCAAAGATGGATAGATCATTCACTTTGTGTTGGAAAAGCTGCAAGAAAAATTGCAGAGGCTCTCAAAAAAAATAATATAGAAGTGGATATTGATAAAGCTGAAACTTTAGGTTATATTCACGATATAGGTAAAATGGTAGGTCCATCAAGTGAACATGTCATAAAAGGATATGAGTATATGAAAAAACAAGGCTATGATGAAGAATTTTGCAATGTTTGCTTGACTCATTCATATCTAAATAATGATATTAATTGTACAGCAGGTGGCATTCCTGATAATATACCTTTTAGAACAGAATTTATTAAAAATCATCAATATACACTTGAAGAAAAAATTATAAATTTATGTGATTTAATGTGTACTAGTAAAATAAATACGATAGATAAAAGACTAATTGATATTATGATTAGGAGAGGAGCTTATTCAAATACACAATATCATATAAAAGAAACATATAAATTGAAAATGTATTTTGATGAGTTATTGGGATATAATTTATATGATTTATTTCCAGAAATTAATGATAATTTATAATTGTAATAAATTGATTTTATTAAATTAGAAATTGAAAAGTTTTGAGTGATTCAAAATTTACTAATTATATTTCCAAAAAATTTGACACAATTATTGTAAAATTATTTTTATTAGTGTGTACATATCTTGAATATTTATATATATTTTGATAAGTTAATAATAGGTGAAGAAGATGAAGAAAAAAATATTTTTAATTTTATTGTTAGTAGGTGTGATTTTTAGTTGTAATGATGCTTATGCTGTTACTGGTAGTTATGAACATAATAATTTTAAATTTACAATAAAGAAGATTCATTTTGATATTTATAAATCAAAATTAGATGCTGAGAAAAACTTTGCAGGTTATGAAGGTGAAGCTCTTGCAACTGTAGATGTACCAGATGAGAAAACTATTAAATTAGAATTTGTAGATAATAGTGAAGATGAAGACGAATTAATCCATAAAACAACAACTCTTGCTCCTTTAACACTAGATATGGAAAAAAATGATGTTTTAGAATTAATAAAAGGTAAAGTAACAACTCCAGATGAAAATAATCATTATTATGTTAGAATGGTTGTTGACTATAGTATTGATAAAGTATCTAGTCCATATAAATATTATTATAAGCTTAGTTATGAAGATAAGAATAATGATTTATTTCTTGCTTCTGAAACAAGTGAAAATTTTATAAAATATAATAAAATTAGTAATACAGGAGAAACTATTTCAAGTGTATTTGGAGCATTTGAATATAAATTAATTGGTGAACAAGAAGATGTTAACTATTCAAAAACATATGAAAAAGGTATGCCTCTTTATTTGGATTATTTGTTAAATGGTATGGTATTTTCAACTTTAGATGAGTTAAAACAACAAATTATTGTTCCAGAAGGTAGTCAAGCTGATGTTGATAATCCAGATGATTATGTTATAGCACATGAAAAATATATTCAAACATTTAATTTCTTTGGTTATACTAATTTTGAAGCTTATACAGAAGCTATGGCAAATGATTGGTTTGAAACTATTCAAGATGCCTTTGAAAATAATAAAAATACACAAGTAGTTAAGTCTGAAGATAAACCAGAAGAAGTTTCTGTTGCAGATACAGCACTTAATTTAAATATCTATATTTATATTATAGGAACAGTTATCATATTATGTGGTTTAATAGCAATTGGTATAGTTTTGAAAAAAAATAAAAATTCTACTAATAATTAAATTAAAGCATCAAGTGAAATAAATTAAATTTACTAAGAAAAATACTTTTTAAAAACATTAGATTGAGATATAAAACTCGAACATATAATAATTTAATTAAAAGTTCGAGTTTTAATATGCAATAATTAGGTATAATATAAATTATTTATTAGTTTAGTAATATTAGATATTGACATATGACAAGTTGTCGTATTATAATGGAAAAGGCGTCTAGAGGATGTGATATTATGCCTAGTAAAACTTTTCTAAATTTACCAAAAGAAAAGCAAAAAAAACTAATTCAATCTGCAACGGAAGAATTCAGTAGTCATAATTTTATGGATGTTTCAATTAATAGAATTATTAATAGTGTAAATATTCCTAGAGGTAGTTTCTATATGTATTTTAATGATAAAGAAGATTTATTTGAATATTTACTAGAGTCTTATACTCAAAAATTAAAAATTATAATAGCTGAGTCACTAAAAATAAATAAAGGTGATTTAAGGGATACATTTGTTTATTTATATGATGAGATAACTAAACGAATTAAAAAAATAAAAATAGAAATTTTATTTAGGAATGCTTTTATTTATTTAAATTTGAATAGGAATAAATTTAATTATATTATAGGTAATGAATTATTTAATACTATAAAATCTGATATTGATAAAAGAAATATAAAAAGTATTGATTTAGAGTTTATTTTTAAAGTGTTAATGCATAATTTATTTATGGCTATTACAGATAGTATTCATATAAAAGATTCTAATTTAGAAAAGGAATTTTATATTAAAAGATTAGATATGATTTGTTATGGATTTTATAAATAAAGGGAAGGTGAAAGATTATGATTAAATTATTAAAATGTTTTAAGAAAAGAGAATGGTTTATTGTTTTTATTAGTTTTTTACTTATCTTTGGTCAAGTTTGGTTAGAATTAAAAATGCCTGATTATATGTCAAAAATAACTGAATTAGTTCAAACTGAAGGAAGTAAAATGTCTAATATTTTAGAAAATGGTGGCTATATGCTATTATGTGCTTTTGGTAGTTTAGTTGCTGCTGTTATAGTTGGATATTTTATATCTGTTCTAGCATCAACTTTTTCTTTACGTACAAGAAAAAAACTATTTAATAAAGTTGGTAATTTAGCAATGCATGAAGTAAAACAGTTTTCAACTAATAGTTTAATTACAAGAACAACTAATGATATTACTCAAATTGAAATGTTAATTGGCATGGGTTTACAGTTATTGATTAAAGCACCTATAACTGCAATTTGGGCAATTACTAAAATTTTAAATAAAAGTTGGCAGTGGAGTGTTGTTACAGCAATTGCAGTTATGATTTTATTAGCTGTTATAGCTTCTTTAGTAATAGTTGTCATGCCTAAATTTAAAATTGTTCAAAGATTAATTGATTTAATTAATGGTGTAACTCGTGAGAATTTAACTGGTATTAGAGTTGTTCGTGCTTTTAACGCTGAAAATTATCAAGAAGAAAAATTTGAAGATGTTAATACAAAATTAACAAATCAACAACTTTATAATCAGAAGAAATTTGCTGTTATGTCACCAGTTATGTATTTAGTAATGTATTTTTTAACACTATTAATTTACTATATAGGTTCTTATTTAATTATGGATGCTGATATGGCTTCTAAAATATCATTATTTGGAGATATGATTGTTTTCTCATCATACGCTATGCAAGTAATTATGTCATTTTTAATGCTTGCTATGATTTTTATGATGATTCCACGTGCTCAAGTTTCAGCAAAACGTATTAATGAAGTACTTGATACTGACATTACTATTTTAGATGGAAAAATTGATCATGATATAACTTCACTAAAAGGAACAGTAGAATTTAAAAATGTATCATTTAAATATCCTGATGCTGAAGAATATTTACTTGAAAATATTTCATTTACTGCTCATAAAGGAGAAACAGTTGCTTTTATTGGTTCAACTGGTAGTGGAAAATCAAGTTTAATTAATTTAGTTCCTAGATTTTATGATGTAACTAAGGGAGAAATATTAATTGATGGAGTTAATGTAAAAGATTATAAGCAAGAATTTTTACATGAAAAAATAGGTTATGTTCCTCAAAAAGCAGTTATATTTAATGGTACAGTAGAAGAAAATGTCGCATATGGTAAAAGTAAAAAACAAAAAACAAAAAAAATTATCAAAGATGCAGTTAAAGTAGCTCAAGCAGAAGAATTTGTTTTGAAAATGGATGATAAGTATGAAACTCATCTTGCTCAAGGTGGTACTAATATAAGTGGTGGTCAAAAACAACGTTTAGCTATCGCTCGAGCAATAGCAAGAGAACCAGAAATATATATATTTGATGATTCATTTTCTGCCCTTGATTATAAGACAGATTCAATTCTTCGAAAAGAATTGAAAAAATATACAAAAAATGCTACAAATTTAATTGTTGCTCAACGAATTGGAACTATTATGAACGCTGATAAAATTCTAGTGTTAGATAATGGTAAATGCGTTGGTATTGGTACTCATAAGGAACTACTAAATAATTGTGAAATTTATAAACAAATAGCTCTATCACAATTATCAAAGGAGGAATTAGAATATGAATAAAGAAGAAAATTCAATTAAAAGAAGACCAATGCGTGGACCTGGTGCAAGAATGAATTTTGAAAAAGCTAAAGATTTTAAAGGTTCAATGTTACGTCTAATTAAAGAATTAAAAAGTTTTAAATTCGTGATTTTATTTTCTCTTACTTTAGCTATTTTAGGTTCAATTTTATCAATTTTAGCACCTAATCGTCTATCAGATTTAACAGATGAAATTTCAAAAGGATTAGTTATAAATACTAAAAATATAAAAACTATTACTACAAAAATTACTAATAATTTTAATGAAGAAAAGATGAAAGTAGTTTTGCCTAGTATTTTACAAATAAATATAAATCAATCTAAAATATTAGAAATTATGAATTCTAATGAACTTAGTTTAGAAGATAAAAAAATATTTTCTGATAAGTTAGCTAGTATTTCGACAAACGATTATAATCAAATGATAAAAACTATTTTAGAACTTCCATCTAGTATTCAAAAACTTCTTTTACCAACTACTTCTTATAAAAATGTTGAATTTACAACTAATGATAAACTTGATTTATTAAAGATAACAGATCAAATGAAAACAAAAAAAACATCTAATTTAAAATTACCTAAAGCAATTTATCAAGTATTATTAGAAGATATAGTTATAGATAAAACTACAATTACTGTTAATGATCAAATTAAATTTTTAGATATTATGATGGATTCTATAGATAAAAAAAATAGTGATGTTAATAAATTGTATAAAAAAATAGATTTATTACCTAAGAATGTAAAAAAGGTAATAGAGCCAAAAATGAATTTAGAAAAAATTAAAAAATTTGCATTATTACTTGCAATCTTATATATTTGTAGTGCTTTATTTAATTATATTGAATCAATTTGTATGACAACTGTGTCTAATAGATTTGCTCAAAAATTAAGAAGAAAAATATCTACGAAAATTAATAAATTGCCATTAAAATATTTTGATTCTCACTCAACTGGTGATATTTTATCTCGTGTTACTAATGATATTGATACTATTGCTCAGTCAATGAATCATTCTTTAGCAACTTTAGTTAGTGCTATTACTTTATTTTTAGGAACTTTAATTATGATGTTCTATACTAATGCAGTTATGGCTATTACTGCTGTTGTAGCAAGTTTATTTGGGTTTGTTTTTATGTCTTTAGTATTAAAAAAGTCACAAAAATATTTTATTTCTAGACAAAAAGAATTAGGTGCCTTAAACGGTCATATTGAAGAAATTTATTCTGGCTTGAATGTTGTTAAAGCTTATAATGGTATTGAAAAAGCAGAACAAGAATTTGATATTTTAAATAAAAAATTATATACTGCTAATCAAAAGAGCCAGTTTTTATCAGGTTTAATGATGCCTATGATGAATTTTATTGGTAATTTTGGTTATGTTGCTGTTTGTATTGTAGGATCTTTATTGGTAACAAATGATTACATTACTTTTGGAGTTATAGTTGCTTTTATAACATATGTTAGATTGTTTACTTCTCCATTATCACAAATTGCTCAATCAATGACATCAATGCAATCAACTGTTGCATCTGCAGAGCGTGTTTTTGAATTTGTCGATGAAGAAGAAATGACTCAAGAAGATAATAGTAAAATTTATCTTGAAAGAAACGAAGTTAAGGGTAAAATTTCTTTTGAACATGTTGTATTTCAATATGCTGGCAATGATGCTCCAACAATAAAAGATTTTAGTGTAAATGTATCCCCTGGTCAAAAAGTAGCTATAGTTGGACCAACAGGAGCAGGAAAAACTACAATGGTTAATTTATTGATGAAATTTTATGATATTACACAAGGTGATATTAAAATTGATAATATTTCAATTAAAGATTTAACTAGAGAAAATATTCATTCATTATTTACAATGGTATTGCAAGATACTTGGCTTTTTTCTGGAACAGTTAAAGAAAATATTATTTATAATCGAAAAAATGTAAGTGATGAAAAAGTAAAAGAAGTATGTAAAACAGTAGGCTTAGATCATTTTATTAAAACTTTACCTCATGGTTATAATTCAAAAATATCTGATAATGATAGCGTTTCAGCAGGACAAAGACAATTACTTACTATTGCTAGAGGTATGATTGAAGATTCACCTTTCTTAATTTTAGATGAAGCTACATCTAATGTTGATACTAGAACAGAAGAATTAGTACAAAAAGCTATGGATAAATTAACAGAAGGAAAAACATCTTTCATTATTGCTCATCGTTTATCTACTATTAAGAATGCTGATATTATTCTTGTAATGAAAGAAGGAAATATCATTGAGCAAGGAAACCATGAACAACTAATGAAACAAAATGGTTTTTATGCTGATTTATATAATTCTCAATTTGAACTATAATTAAGTTTTATTTATGTAAAATATAGTATAATCATTTGAAGAAAACTATAACTTATGTTATAGTTTAATAGGTGATATATATGAAAATAGAAACGGTTGTTACTGGTTCACTAGAAGAAAATTGCTATATTTTAATCAAGGAAAATAATTGTTTAATAATTGACCCAGGAGATGATTATCCGCTAATTAAAGAAAAAATAGGTAATAATAAAGTCTTAGGAGTTTTAATTACACATTCTCATTTTGATCATATTGGAGCATTAAGAAATTTTTTGAAAAATAGAAGTGTTAAAATATTTAAAAAGAGTAATGTTTCCGAGCAAAATTATGTCATTGGACCTTTTGAATTTGAGTGTATTAATACGCCAGGACATTCAAGTGATTCTATAAGTTTTTATTTTAGCCAAGAAAAGGCAATGTTTGTAGGTGATTTTGTTTTTAAAGGAAGTATTGGTCGTTGTGATTTGCCAACAGGTGACTTTAAGCAAATGCAACAAAGTATAGAAAAAATTAAAGCCTATCCAGATGATATAACATTATATAATGGACATGGTTTAGAAACTACTTTAAAAATAGAGAAAGAAAATAATCCATATTTTAATTAAATTAGAAAAGGATTTCTTTTTAATAATATTGAAATTATTGTCATTTTTTGGTATAATCCAAAAACAAGGGATGGGTGATATATGATACAAGAAAATATTAGAAATTTTTGCATTATTGCTCATATTGATCATGGAAAAAGTACCTTAGCCGATCGTATTTTAGAAAAAACAGGAGCTATTTCTAAATATGAATTAAAAGAACAGATGCTTGATAGTATGGACATAGAAAGGGAACGTGGAATAACTATTAAATTAAATGCTGTACAAATAAAGTATCAAACCAATGATCAAACTTATTTTTTAAATCTTATTGATACCCCTGGTCATGTTGATTTTTCTTATGAGGTTTCCCGTAGTTTAGCGGCATGTGAAGGTGCATTGCTTGTTATTGATGCTTCACAAGGAATCGAAGCACAGACTTTGGCCAATTTATATTTAGCATTAGATAATAATTTAACTATTATTCCTGTAATAAATAAGATTGATTTACCTAATGCTGATGTTTTAAAAGTAACACAAGAGTTAGAAAATATTGGTTTTAATAAGGAAGAAATTATTTTAACAAGTGCTAAAACAGGAGTTGGAATTGATGAACTTTTAGAGGCAATTATAAATAAAATTCCTTCACCAAATGGTCAAAAAAAATTACCGTTAAGTGCTTTGATTTTTGATAGTATTTTTGATTCTTATAAAGGAGTAATTACAAGTATTAGAATTGTTGATGGAACAATTAAAGTAGGAGATACAATCAAGATGATGAAAACTAACGCTACTTATGAAGTACTATCGCTTAGTATTAATACTCCTCATGAACAAGAAGTAAAGGAACTATCTGCTGGTGAAGTAGGTTATTTATATGCATCTATTAAAAGTTTAGAGGATGTGAAAGTAGGAGATACTATTACACTTCTTAATAATCCAACTTCAAAAGCTCTGCCAGGTTATAAAGAAATGAAACCTATGGTTTATTGTGGTATCTATCCAATTGAATCAAATAAATATGAAGATTTAAGAGAAGCCTTAGAAAAATTAAAATTGAATGATGCTTCTTTAGTATTTGAACCTGAAACATCTAAGGCATTAGGTTTTGGCTTTCGTTGTGGTTTTCTTGGTTTACTTCATATGGAAATTATTGAAGAACGTATTGAAAGAGAGTTTCATATTGATATTATTGCAACTTCGCCGTCAGTTATTTATGAAGTGCTTTTAACTGATCACAAAAAAGTTGTAATTGATTCGCCAACAAAGATGCCAGATCGAAGTGTTATTGCTAAAACATATGAACCATTTGTTAAAGTAAGTATTTATTCACCAAAAGAATATATTGGGGCAATTATGGAATTATGCCAAGATCGAAGGGGTATTTTTAACAATATGGATTATTTAAATGATACACGAGTCACCATTTATTATCAGTTACCTTTATCAGAAATTGTTTATGATTTTTTTGATAAGTTAAAATCTTGTACGAAAGGTTATGCTTCCTTTGATTATGAATTTATTGGTTATATTGAAAGTAATCTTGTGAAGATGGATATTTTACTTAATGGTGAGATTGTTGATGCTTTATCAGTTGTTGTTCATAAGGATTATGCATATAAACGAGGTAAACTTGTCGTTGAAAAATTAAAAGAAATAATTCCAAGGCAATTATTTGAAGTACCAATCCAAGCTGCTATTGGCACTCATGTAATTGCAAGGTGTGATATTAAAGCACTTCGAAAAAATGTATTAGCCAAGTGTTATGGTGGCGACGTTAGTCGAAAGAAAAAATTATTAGAAAAACAAAAAGCTGGGAAGAAAAGAATGAAGCAAATAGGAAGTGTAGAAGTTCCTCAAGAAGCTTTTTTATCAATTCTTTCCACTTCAGAAAAATAGGAGGTTTTTATGAAATATACAGTAAATTATTCAACATTATTATTAAATACACTATTAGATACTATAAAAAGGGAAAATCGTAGAACTATTGATGGCACAGATATAATTAATTTTGAAAAAATAATTCATAATTTTGTCAAGCCATTTAATTATTCTATAGAATTTGATACTTTATCAAATTCAGAATTAGAAAAATTAAAACAATTTATTCATATCGAAGAAAGTGCTAATAAAGAAACTTATACTTTACTTCCTTGGATAAGTGAACAAGAATTAGAAGAAAGTTTAACTAATACTCTTTTTGATGATATGAGTAGTATTTATCAAATAACTGAAAAAGAATTATTACTAAAAAGAAATCGTAATGAAGTATTTAATTTAAAAGAAGTAGAAAAAAAAGTAAATGACAATTATTTAAATTCTTCTACTAAAACTATTAGTTTATTAGAAGAACAGAAGATTTTTGAAGAAGCTAAACTTCAAAAAATACAAAATACTATTGCAAATGCAAGTAAAAGAAAATGATAAAACATACTTATATTCATATTCCATTTTGTCATAGTATTTGTTCATATTGCAGTTTTTGTAAAATTCTATATAATCATAAATATGTTAAACTTTATTTAGAAGCACTTAAAAATGAGTTAAATCATATCTATCAAGGTGAAATACAAGAGACAATTTATATTGGTGGAGGAACACCATCAGTATTAGATGTGAATGAATTAGAACAATTATTTAAGATATTATCTAAATTAAAGAAAGATACTTTTACTGAATATACAATCGAATGTAATTTTTCATCTTTAAATTTAGAAAAACTTTTACTTTTTAAAAAATATGGAATTAATCGATTAAGTTTTGGGATTGAATCTATTTCAGATAAAAATTTAAAATTATTGGAAAGAGAAGAACAAAAAAACCAAATAGTTGAATTAATTAAACTAGCACGAAAATTAGGATTTAATAATATTAATTTAGATTTAATGTATGCTATTCCAAAAGAAACAATGTCTAATTTAGATGAAGATCTAGAATTTATAATGAATTTAAATCCTGAACATATTTCAACTTATTCATGTATGATTGAACCTAATACCAAATTATATTTAAATAAGGTTAAAGCAATAGATGAAGATTTAGACTTTAAAATGTATCAAAAAATATGTAATAAATTAAAGAAGAAATATATTCACTACGAAATTAGTAATTTTGCTAAAGAACAGTATCAATCTAAGCATAACTTAGGTTATTGGAAAAATGAAGAATATTATGGTTTTGGTGTTAGCGCATCATCATATCGAAATAATTCAAGATATACTAATACCAAAAGTATTACAAAATATATTAAAGGGGAATATGATTATTATCATGAATTATTAGATAAAAGTGATAAAATGAGTTATGAAATGATCTTAGGTTTAAGATTATTAGAAGGAGTATCGAAAAAGAATTTTTTTAATAAATTTCAACAAGATATAAAAGATAGTTTTGATATTGATTCATTATTAGAAAAAAAACTATTAAATGAATCAAAAACACATTATTATATTAATGAAAAAGATTTATATATTAGTAATTCTATATTAGTAGAATTTATAAAGGAGTAGAAATGGATTGTTTAGAAGTTTTTAAAAATGAAATTAGTTATATTAAAAATGAAAATATTAAAGAGGCATTAATTTATATGATTAAGAAGTTGCCTAAATATTTTTTTGAGGTAGAAGCATCATCAACTGGTAAATATCATCCTAAATATGCACTTGGGGAAGGTGGTTTACTACGTCATACTAAAGCAGCTGTTAGAATTGGATTTGAATTATTACAAAATCCAATAATTGGTGATAAATATTCAAGTGATGAAAAAGATTTAATGCTAGTAGGTCTATTACTTCATGATGGACTAAAATTAGGAAAAGACAAAGAAAAATACACTAGATTTGACCATCCTATTTTAATGGCAAATTATATTGAAGAAGAAAAAGCTAATTTAAAAATAAGTGATGAACAAAGAAAATTACTTTGTGATGTAATTAAAACACATATGGGAGTTTGGACTAAGGATTATGATGGTAATGAAGTTTTAGAAAAACCAAAAACTAAATATCAGAATTTTGTTCATATGTGTGATTATTTAGCAAGTAGAAAATGTATATTGTTGCCTTTTGATGAAAATAATAATATTAATGTGTAAATATATGTAAAATATATTTTAAAATTATTTATTTTCTTGTAAGAGTTAAACTTATTTGTTATTTTATTTATAGTAGGAGAGTGATTACATGAACCAAGAAAAAAATAAAAATAAAAAAGAAATTATTGTCATGACACTTTCAGTAGTTATCTTAATTGTAGCTGTAATCGGAATTTCTTATTCTATTTGGACACAAACTTTCATGGGTACAAAAGAAAATAGTATTAATACAGGATATATTTCTTTTTCTTATACAGAAAGTAATACTAATGTAATAGAAATTAAAGATGCTGTTCCTATTTCAGATGAAAATGGAAAAAAATTAACTGGTAATACTAATATGTTTGACTTTACAGTTTCTGCTAAATATGCAGGTGTACCATCTATTGATTATGAAATATATATAACTCCAAGCAAACAAACATTAGAAAGTAAGTATGTAAAAGTTTATTTAACTAATCAAAATGACCAACCATTACCTGGTTTTGAAAATGAAGTTCCAACCTATGAAAGTCTTATGGATTCAAATATTGATGATTCTAAGGTAGTATATAAATCATCATTAAAAAATTCAAATAGTTCAGCAGACTATCGTTTAAGAATTTGGGTTAGTTCTGAATATAACGAACCATCTTTATCTAAAGACTTTTCTTTTAAAGTTAATGTTATTGGTGTTGCCTAAAATAAATAGTAGATATTCTACTTTTTTATTTTGAATTATTAAAAAAGAAAGGAGTTAATCAATTATAGAACAGGTATTTTTATAATTGATTAGATTGCTTATGAGAGGAAAAATTATTGTTATTGAAGGAACAGATTGTTCTGGAAAAGAAACTCAATCAAAATTATTAGAAAAACACTTAAAGGAAAAGAATGTTGCATGTATAAGGTTTGAATTTCCAAATTATGAAAGTCCTACTGGTAAAATAGTAGGTGGTGCCTATCTTGGAAAAGAAGAAATATCAGAATCATATTTTAAAGAAGGTGCAACTAATGTAGATCCACATATTGCATGTTTATATTATGCAGCAGATAGAAAATATAATATTTCTAAGATTGAAAAATATTTGGAGCAAGGCTATTTTGTTATTATTGATCGTTATACAACTTCTAATATGGCTCATCAAGGTGGAAAAATTCACGATAAAGATGAACGATTTAATATGTATCAATGGATTGATAAATTGGAATTTTGGTTATTGAATTTACCAAAGCCTGATAAAACAATTTTTTTGCATATGCCATATGAATATGCTGCTACTTTAAAAAAGAATCGTATCCATTTAGATGAGCATGAAAAATCTGAAGAACATTTAAAAAACGCCGAAGAAGCATATGTAGAATTATCAGAACTATACCATTGGGATAGTATTGAATGTGTAGAAAATAATAAGATTAAAAGTATTGAGCAAATAAATAGTGAAATAATAAAAAAACTAGAAGATATAATAAAATAACACACTTTATGGCGTGTTATTTTTTGTTTCAGAAACAATTTTTGGCATTGCTGAATCAATATCATTATCATCATTATTAGTATCAAAATTAATATCATCATCAGTGCTATCAGTATCATTGTCAGTGTCAATATCAATGTCAATGTCATTGTTATCATTATAATCATCATTATTATTAGTATCAGTATTAGCATCATCATCTTTGTAGTCATCATAATAATCATCGAGTTCTACTAAAGTTGGATCTTGTTCGATTTCTTCATTTTCAATGATTTTAGGTTCAGAAGTTGGTTGATTAATTTCTACTTCAAATTTAGGTAATTCAATTAAAGTAGGTTCACTGTCATTATCTTGATCATTTTCGTGAGATTGATTTAATAAGGATTGAGTATTTGCTGAAATCATTGGAGCTGCTGTACTAGATACAATTTGAGGTTCACTATCATCTAAATAATTATATAGTTGAGGTCCTTCTTGATTTTTATCTTCTTCTTCTGATAAATTATTTGGAATTTCAGTATCAATTAATGGTTGTGTTGAATCAGTAGTAGTAAAGTTATCTATATTATCATCTAAATTATTTTGATTATCTAATTGTTCTTCACTAGATTCCATTTCATTTTCTTCATTATTATTACTTATTAATGCTTGAATACTAGATGATACAACTTCATTGTTATCTATTTTAGGTGTTTCTTCCTCACCATCATTATTATCAGTAGTTTCTTCTTTATTTTCCTCTAATATTTTTTTATTATAATTATCAGTAACGTCAGAATCTATTTCAATAATTCTATATATTTCTTCAAATGAAGTAATTCCATCTAAAACTTTATATAGACCATCTTGCAATAACGTAATGACATTATCTGTATATACTAAATTTTTAAGTTCTTCTTTAGTTAGATTTTCATTATTAATAGCTAAACGAATATCATCATCTATCTCTAAAACCTCTTGAATTGCAATACGTCCTTTATAACCATTATGACATTCACTACAACCATCATGATTAGCATCATAAATTGAATCAATATCTTTATCTAATACGCACATAAATATCTTTTTTTCATATTCTGTTGGTTCACGTGTAATTCGACATTTTGTACATATTTTTTTTGCTAGACGTTGTGAAATAATTCCAGTTAGAGCAGATGATAGTAAATAACGTTCAACATCCATATCTAAAAGTCTTTCAATTGTAGATAAAGAATTATTTGTATGGATAGTTGATAAAACAAAGTGTCCAGTTATTGAAGCTCTAACAGCAATTTTAGCTGTTTCTGAATCACGAATTTCTCCAATTAGTATAACGTTTGGATCTTGTCTTAATATTGATCTTAAAACTGTTGCAAAGTCAAGACCAATTTCACTATTTACTTGAACTTGATTTAATCCTTCAATATTCATTTCAACGGGATCTTCTACTGTAATAATGTTTACTTCTTTACGATTTAAAGTTTGTAAAATTGAGTAAGTTGTTGTACTTTTACCAGAACCAGTAGCACCAGTAACTAGGACAATTCCATTAGGTACAGCAATCATTCTTTTTAATTTTTCATAATTAGTATGAGAAAAACCAAGATTTTCTAATCCTTCCAAGCTCATAGAATAATCTAAAATACGAATAACTATTTTTTCGCCTTCATTTGTTGGCAAGCTTGAAACACGCATATCAAGAAATAAATTTCCAAATTTACCTTTAATAGAACCATCTTGAGGAAGACGGCTTTCGGTAATATTCATGTTTGCTAAAAGTTTTAAACGAGTAATAAGATTACGCTCATAATCAACTGGTACTAAAGTATAATCTCTTAAATCTCCATCAATACGAATTCGTACCATTAATCCATTTTCATGAGGGTCGAAATGGATGTCACTGGCACCATTTTTAGCTGAATACATAATAATATAATCGGCAATTTGGGTGATTGGAGTTTTCTTATAATCAAATGTCACCATATTTTCAACCCCTTTTTGGCTACTTTCTATGGTATTTTATCTTTTTTTATTATATAATATATTTAGTATAATATCAAGGAGTGAAATCAAAAAATGTTAAAATTAAATAAAAAGGGATTTGCTTTAATTGAGACTTTAGTTGTGACTGTTTTTGTTGCTACTATTTTTTCAATGATGTATACAAATTTTTTTCCAATGATGGGTGAGTATGAACGTAGAGAAACATATGATGATATTGATACTATTTATAAAACTTATTTAATTAAAAGAATGTTAGAAGACAGTAATTTTTCTGAATTTAAGAAGAATATTAGTAATCTTAAAACTAGTAGTCCTTATTATAAAGAAATTTTTAGTGCTCAATATGATCCTGTTTATAATAAAGGAGAAATTAACATGAAAAGTCAAGATATTATAAATTCTTGTAATAAATTAACTACTATAAGTGAAAGCAGAACTTATTGCCAAAATCTATTTACGGAAATTAAAGCAACTAAAATTTATTTAGCAAGCTATAATATTACTAATTTAAAAAAAGAAATAAAAAAAGGAAGTACTGTTATTAGTGGTATAGATAATGAAACACGAGAATATATAAATACACTCCCATATTATATAAATGAAGATATTTGTAATTATCGCATTATTGTAAAATATGCTAAAGAATTGAATAAAGAAAGTGATCTTGCTGGTACTGTAATTAATAGTTTTACAACGATAGGAGTTAAATTATGATAGTTAAAAAATTAAATAATAAGGGATTAACAGCAATTGAGGTATTAGTATCTTTTGCTTTAATTAGTGTTATAATTATTTCAATGTTTAATGTTATAAATAATTATAAAGATAAAGAAGATTTAGAATCTTATAAAACTGATGTTACTACTTATAAAAATACTTTAACGAAAACAATTTATGATGATATCATAGCTAATGATGGAGTTACAAAAACATGTAATGCTAGTGATGATTGCTCAACTTGTGTTAGTCAAACAATTGATTCAAGTGCTAGTGACTTAACTGCTAATTTTGAATATAAGTTAAAATTATGTTATAAAAGAGTAAATAAATCAGCTACAATTGTAGTTCATAATAATGATGATAAAAGTGAATATTATGTAGATTTTATTGATAGTACAAATAATAAAGAAAGATTTAAATTACCTAGTTTATATAATGTAAAATTCAATGAAATTGCTACTTATCAAGAACCTAAAACCTCTTTTATTAGAATTCATATAGGTTTATGGACAGCTGATTTTGGAACTAAATATGATGCTTTAAATATTATTACTCCAAATACAGCTGTTTATCCTAAGGCATTATGACATTAAAAAGATTAAAATACAAGATGCTATTGCTATTTGACAAATTCTTCCTAATAAAAAATTACGGTATTTAATTTTAGTATTTGCAATAATATTTTTTACTTGCATATGAATATTAATTCCACCAAAACAAATAAAAGTAGTTGTTAAAATACCTTTAAATAAAAGATTTACTGATAACATTGAAATACTTTGGATTCCTTTTGTAATATCAAAAAAACCATTTATTAAAACATTAAAAAATAAAGGAAGATTTGAATAAATTGAAATAAGTTTTGTAATTAAAAAGAAAAAACAAGTATTACCTAAAATAATAACTAATAAATCAATAGAATTTTTTATAGATTTAGATAAAGCTAGAGCAAAATTTGGAGTTTGTTGATACTTCAAATTTATGTTTTTATCTATTTTTTTTGGTCTAGTAATAATTCCTATAATTAAATTAGATAAATACATAGCAATTAATATATAAATTGGTATTTTATTGTCATGAAAAATAGTTTTTGTTACTGTTAATACAAATAATGGATTTGCAAAGTGAGTAAAAGTAATCAAGTAATTAGCTTGATCTAAATTTAACATATCTAAATCATATAAATTTCTAATATATTTAGCGCCACTTGGAAATCCTGAAACCATACTCATTAAAATAATAAAAGAAGAAGCAGCAGTTGTATGAAATAATTTTTCTGTTATTTTAGAAAAAATTTTATTTAAAGTTAAAACAAAATTATATTCTATTAGTAAATCACTAATTAAAAAGAAAGGAAAAATAGAAGGAAATAATACCTTAAAAAATACTTCTAGAGCGTATCTTAATTCTTCAGTAACAACGTTTGAATTTACAATTAACGACATAAATATAAAAAATATTAGTATTTGTATTATTTTGTTTTTCATATTTCACCAACTTTTTGATATAATTAAATAAGGGGAATGATTATGATTAAAAATATTTATCAAAAATTAAAAGAAGTAATATTAGAAAATTATAAAACTATTTTCTTTTTTGTTATCTTATATATTATATTTATGTGGCCTATGGATTATTACATTATTACTGGTGGTGGTATTATGAAAATAGGAAACAGAATAGTAGTAGAGGATAGCTATAATTCAAAAGGTAGTTTTAATCTTGCTTATGTTTCAGAAGCAAATGGAACAGTAGCGACTTATTTATTAAGTTATGTTTTACCAAATTGGGAAAGAGTAAAAGCTAGTGATTATACTTATTCAGAAAATGAAACTATTGATGATGTTGAATTTCGAGGTAAAATTGATTTATTAGTTGCAAGTGATAATGCAATTAAAAATGCTTTTTTGTTAGCAAATAAAACTTATAAAATTACTAAAAATTTAGTATATGTTTATTATGTTGATGAAAATTCTAAATCTAAATTAAAAGTTGGAGATCAAATTTTAAAAATTGGTAATCAAGAAATAACAAATTTAGAAAATTTTCAAGATCAATTAGCTAACTATGAAATAGGTGATAATATACCTATTACAATTTTAAGAAATGATAAGCAAAAACAAATAACAGCTAGTTTATATGAAAGTGATAATAAAAAAATACTAGGCATTTATGTTAATGAAATCCATAAATATAAAACATATCCTAAAGTAAAAATCGATTTTCATAAAGGTGAATCTGGTCCTTCTGGAGGTTTGATGGAAGCTTTAGATATTTATAATAAAATTACAAAAAAAGATTTAACTAAGGGATTAAAAATAGCAGGTACTGGTGAAATTGATGAAAAAGGAAATATTACTTCAATTGGAGGAGTTAAATATAAATTATTGGGAGCTGAAAAACAAAAAGCAGATATATTTTTAGTACCTAATGGTGAAAATTATAAAACCTGTCTTAAAGTTGCTAAAAAAGAAAAATTAAAAATAAAAATAATTAGTGTAAATACATTAAAAGATGCAATCACAAAACTAGAAAAAGTAAAAGAATAATTGAAAAAATATACTTAGCGCAGTATATTTTTTCTTTTAACTTTTTTGATATTTTGATATAATATTTTTAGTGGTGAACAATATGAAAAGAAGTACAGTTGATAGAACAAAATTAAGTCCAATGATGCTCCAATATATGGAAATAAAAGATAAATATGAGGATTGTATAATCTTTTTTAGACTTGGTGATTTTTATGAAATGTTTTTTGATGATGCAATTCTTGCTTCTCGTGAATTAGAACTTACATTAACTGGTAAAAATGCAGGTCTTGATGAAAGAGTTCCAATGTGTGGAGTTCCTCATCATGCATATGCTTCATATATTGATACTTTAATTGAAAAAGGATATAAAGTTGCAATCGTTGAACAACTAGAAGATCCAAAATTAGTTAAGGGAATGGTTAAAAGAGATGTTATTCAAGTAGTAACCAAAGGAACTAGAATTGATAATAATTTAGATAGTAAAAATAATAATTATATTGCTAATATTTATGATTTTGATTATTGTAAAGGGATTAGTTTTACTGATATTTCAACAGGAGAATTTTATTGCGAATTATTAGAATATAACCAAGATGAAATAATTAGAGAAGTTGTAAGACGAGGATTTAAAGAATTAATTGTAAATGAAAAAATTGATCGAGAATTAGTTAATATTCTTCGTTCTACTTATGGAATATTAGTTACTATTACTAAAGAACTTGATGATACTAAAGAATATCAGTATATATATGAAGATATTGATGATCCTAGAATTATTACAACAATAAAACATTTATTATATTATGTTTTAGATGCTAAAAAAGGAGATTTGCATCACTTAAAAAAATGTGAAATAATTAGTAGTCAAAAAACATTATTTTTTGATAATAATACTAAGAAAAATCTTGAATTAGTTGAAACAATTCGTTCTCGTGATCGACAATATTCATTATTATGGCTATTAGATAAAAATAAAACTGCCATGGGATCACGTTATTTAAAACATGAAATAGAAAATCCTTTAACTGATAAAAAAGAATTAGAAAGAAGATATAATTTTATTGAAAAATTATCTACTGAATTTATTTTACGAGATGATTTAAGAAATTATTTAGATCAAGTCTATGATTTAGAGCGCTTAGCTGCTAGAATTAGTTATGGAAATTTAAATGCTAGAGATATGTTACAATTAAAAAAATCATTAAATGTTCTTCCAGATATTAAAAATATATTAGAACAACTTGATTATGATAAGACCATTAATCCTATTACAGAAGTAGCATCTCTTTTAGAAAAATCTATCCATGAAGATCCACCTCTAACTTTAAAAGAAGGTTCACTTATTAAAGATGGCTATAATTCAGAATTAGATGAATTAAGAAAACTAAGTAGTGGTTCAAAAGATTTTATTTTAGAAATTGAACATCAAGAAAAAGAACGTACAGGTATTAAAACTTTAAAAGTAGGTTTTAATAAAATATTTGGCTATTATATTGAAGTTAGTAAAGGCCAAAAGAATCTAGTTAAAGAAGAATATGGCTATGAACGAAGACAGACTTTAGCGAATTGTGAAAGATATACAACGCCATTATTAAAAGAAAAAGAAAATATAATTTTAGGTGCTGAAGAAAAAATTATTAACCTAGAATACAAATTATTTATGGATATTCGTGAAATTATTAAAAGATATATTACGCTTATTCAAGAAGTATCAAAAATTATTAGTGAAGTAGATATGTTGCAATCATTTTCTATTGTGAGTGATGAAAATAAATTTGTTAGGCCAAAATTAGTTGATGAAAAATCTCTAGAATTAATTGAATGTCGTCATCCTGTTATTGAGAAAGTATTAACAACTAAATATGTAGCTAATGATATTATAATGGATAAATCGACTGATATTTTATTAATTACAGGTCCAAATATGGCAGGTAAATCTACTTATATGCGTCAATGTGCAATTACTATTATTATGGCTCAAATTGGTTGTTTTGTTCCTTGCAAAAGCTGTAAAATGCCTATATTTGATAAAATATTTACTCGAATTGGAGCAAGCGATGATTTAGTAAGTGGTGAATCTACTTTTATGATTGAGATGAAAGAAGCCAATTATGCAATATCAGAAGCAACTGAAAATAGTTTAATTTTGTTCGATGAATTAGGTCGAGGAACAGCAACATATGATGGTATGAGTCTTGCTCAGGCAATATTAGAATATATTCATGATAAAATTAAAGCTAAAACTATGTTTTCCACACATTATCATGAATTGACTGCTTTAGAAAAAGATTTAAAACATTTAAAAAATGTTCATGTATCAGCTATAGAAGAAGCTGGAAAAATAACTTTTTTACATAAAGTTAAACCAGGTTCTATTGACAAAAGTTATGGTATCCACGTTGCTAGTTTAGCTAAATTACCACTTGAATTAATTAATCGTAGTAAAAATATATTAGATATATATGAAAATAAAAAAGGCAAACAAGAGACATTTACACAAACTTCTTTATTTGAACTTGATGAAGAAGAAATTAATGAACAAGAAAATAAAAATGAACTAGAAGAAAAAATAAAAGAAATAAATCCTTTAGAAATGTCTCCTATTGAAGCACTTAACTTTTTATATGAATTGAAGAAAAATATGAAGTAATTCTTGACATATTTAATTTTTTCTGCTATAATAGGCACAGTTTTAAGGGAGAAAGTTTATATGGAAGAACAATTAAATATTTCTGAAAATTATTTTTATGATGAAAAAGGATATATGATTCAATACCAAATTACAGGTAATGATCCTAAAAATAAAATAGAAGTTATTGAAAAAATAAGTTCTGATAATTCTAAATATTCTTACTATGAGAAATATGTTGGAGATGAAGGAATTACAATCTTAGGAGCTACTACTGATTTAATTGAAGATAGTATTGGAGCGTCTATTCCTACAAATATTGTTATGGGAATTTGGAACTTTGATATAGATTTATTAAAAAGTGTTAAAGATATTAATAAATTTATTGAAAATATGGCAGATGATGCTGAACCAATAAGTAATTTAGAAAAAAACATGAAAAAAGTCAAAAAAGAAGAAAAATTAGAACCATATTTCCATAAATCAGTTCATGCAACTGTAAAAAAACAATATTTTGAAAGTAATAAAGAAAATATTGGATATTATGTCTATCGAAATGGATATGAACCAGAAGATAATTTATCTTTTGTGTACAAACTATCATTACAAGATTTTAGACAACAATTAAATAATTTGTATACATCAGTAATTAGAACTGGAATTTCTGAAAAAGATGTTGTTGATATTACAGGAATTTCAAGTGATATCATGCCTAACCAATTTGGTATATTTGATGCAAATAATTATTATGATATGGTTAAAAAACAAAATGATAGATTTGAAATCAATAAACAATTAAAAAAATAAAAGGGAAAAAGCAACTTAGTTGCTTTTCTTTATTGTAATTAAGAAGATATCTATGATAAAATATAGTCGAGGTGATACTCAATGAAAAGTAGAAGTGAATTACGAGAGATTATTATTAAAATTCTTTATCAAATAAATATATTTGAAAAAAGTAATTTAGAATACAATATTGATGAATTAATTAAAGAACAGTTAAATATTAAAAACGAATTTGTTACTGATAGTGTCTATAATATTATTAAGAGGCAGGAAGAAATAAAAGTAACCGCTAACAAATATTTAAATAATTGGACCATAAATCGTTTGAATCAAGTGGATCAAGCTATTTTATCATTGGGAATATATGAATTGCTTTATACTAAAACACCTGCTATTGTAGCTATTAATGAAGCTATTGAATTATCTAAAAAATATAGTGATGAAGATGTTACAAAAATGATTAATGGTGTATTAGATAACATCTATCATAGTGAGGTTAACAATGAATGAAAAATATATAACTATTACACAATTAACTAGATATATTAAGTATAAAATTGATAATGATGCTAATTTAAATCAAGTATTTATTAAAGGTGAAATTTCAAATTTTAAGGCTCATACAAGAGGACATTATTATTTTACCTTAAAAGATGAAAATAGTAGAATTAATGCTATTATGTTCCAAAGTCAAACTAAAAATATAAAATTTAAACCTGAAGATGGAATGAAAGTATTAGTTACAGGAAAAATTAGTGTTTATGAAGCAACGGGAGCATATCAAATTTATGTATCAGAAATGATTGAAGATGGTGTAGGAAATTTATATGTTGCTTTTGAACAATTAAAACAAAAATTAGCCAAGGAAGGGTTATTTGATCCTACTATTAAGAAAAAAATACCACGGATTCCAAAGCGAGTAGGTGTTATTACAGCTCCAACAGGAGCGGCCATTCGAGATATTTTATCGACTATAAAAAGACGTTTTCCTTTAACAGAAGTTATTTTACTTCCAGCATTAGTTCAAGGTGCTGAGGCAGCTGATTCTATTGTTGGTCAAATCGAAAGAGCAAAAAATTATGATTTAGATACTTTAATCGTTGGTAGAGGTGGTGGTAGTATTGAAGATATGTGGTGCTTTAATGAAGAAAAAGTTGCATATGCCATATACAATTGTCCTATTCCTGTAATCAGCGCTGTAGGTCATGAAATAGATTTTACTATTGCTGATTTTGTTGCTGACTTACGTGCACCAACACCAACTGGAGCAGCAGAACTTGCAGTTCCAAATGAAAAAGACGTTTTAGAATATATTAATCAATTAAAAATTCGAAGTGAAAAAGTTACCAAAAATAAAATAGATTTTTTAAAACAAAAATTACTAGAAATTACAAATAAATATATATTTAAAAACCCTATAAATATATATCAAGTTAAGGAACAACAATTTGATATTATTTTAGATAAGTTAAAATATAATATGCAAAATTTATATTATATTAAAGAAAAACAATTACTTAATATAACAAGTAATTATATATTTAAAGAACCTAAAAAATTACTAGATATGAAACAAAATAAATATTTACAAATACTATCTAAACTAGATACATTATCACCTTTAGCGACAATTAAAAGAGGTTATGGAATTATCAGAAAAAATGATAAAGTAATTACTAGTATCAGTGATTTAAAGGCAAAAGATAAAATTGCCTTAGAATTAAAAGATGGCCAAGTAAATGCCGAAATATTATAGGAGGCTAACTATAATAAGTCAAGAATTTTTTAATAGTTTGTCATAAATGGAAAAGAATCCCACGCCAAAAAGA
>CANRPE010000004.1 GCA_947632405.1 uncultured Bacilli bacterium
AATATAAAATAAATTTTGTTCAAGTTTCATGACTATGTGTGCCTTGAACGAAGTGAAAGGAATGTGTGGTTAGTATGAAAAAAGAAAAAAATCCTATATTAGTCATTTTTTGTATTATTATTTTGTTACTATTTATTATATTGCCACCAACTTTTAGAAGTTTAATTCCAAATGAGGAAGAAAAAACACCAGCTGCAGCACCACAGCCTAAATTACTTATTGTAAGTTGCAATCGTATATATCAAGATGAATTATATCAAGTAAGTAGTAGAGCTAAATATATTGATGGTGTAATTTCTACAAATATCTTAACTTATCAAAAATTAGATGCATTACCTGAAAATTTTACTCCTAGTGAGATATCTCCAACGGTTCCTGCTCAAGACGATTTAAATTATTTTAAAGGTATTCCTAATATACAAGTTAATGAACAAAATAATATTACGACAATCACTCTTGATTCTAGTTTATTAGATACTAATACTAGTGATGATAAAATTAATAATTATATTCAAGATGATTATACACTTCAAAAAGAATTTTATGAAAATCAAGGTTATAAATGTAATATCTTAGAAAGTTAAATACTTTCTTTTTTTATTATTTTTTTCATAATATTGATAATTAAAGCTAAAGTAATTGTATATTCAAATAAATAGATAAAAGAAAATAATTTATCTAAATGATTTATAAAATTAAAAAAAGTAATTGTTTTTAAAATAGAAATTCCTGGATAAGAATAGGTAAGAGGTAATTTATTTCCTAGACATCCAATTAATAAAATAATATCAAAAAAAGATGAACTAACTCCTAATAGATAGCCAATAGTGATATTATTTTTTCTAAGATAAAAGAAAATAAATATAATTAAATATGGTAATATACTAGTTGTTATTTTATTTATATTAGTAAAATCTTTATAATTATCTACTTGTATTAATGATAATAATCCTATAGAAATTAAAATTGCTATAAATATAAAAATAAATAAAAATATTTCACTAATTGAAGAAATTGTTTTAATTTTATCTTTTCCTATAATATAAGAAATTATAATGAGTGATAAGGCTACTGAAAAATAATTTTCATATCTAAAATAATTAATATTAATAAAATTAACAGCATTAGTTAAAATAATAACAAATATAAATAATAGAGAAAGAAAATAAAGCCATTTTCCTAAACTATTATTAATTGTAAATTTTATTTTTTTTAAAATTAAAAGTAATAATAGAATAATACTAGCAGTAATTAAAAAAGAAAATAGATTAGTGAATGTATATAGATTAAAAAAACAACGTGTTAAAAAAAAGACTAAAGCTATCATAGATAGATCTTTTTTAGGCATTTTTAAATTCTCCTACTTCTTTATATTTATAAAATATTAGTCTTTTATTTTTGAAAGTTACAATTGGTATTTTAATCTTTTTCTTTTCTAATTTAGCTTTTTTTATACTTCGTAAGGTAGTATTATCTTTTATTAAATGATTAACATATTTATAATCGGAACTATATTTTAATACTTCAATTGGATTAGGTTTACTAAAGATTATATTAAAATTATCTAGATCACTTTTTAGTACTTTTTCTAAGTCATAAATAATTTTTAAGTTATCATCTTTGATAATGATATTTTCTAAATGTTCTAAATATATATCTTTTGTTATATCCTCAGATAAAGAATTAAAGGCTTGTTTTAAACTTGAACTAGTATTTTTATAATAATTATATGTTTTTGTTATTTTATTTTCTTCTTTCTTAGGAATAATTTCTTGAAAAGTAATTGTATAAAGATTATTATTCTTTTCGATTGCGATATTTGTAATAATTGCCAAATTACTTAATTCTTGATAATTATTATTACCAAGAATTAGAAGTAAAAATATTGTTATATATATAATTTTTTTCATTTATATTCACCTCTTTTTTCATTTTTTGTAAGTAAGGGGTTTCTGTATTTTATTCCTTTATTTTTTGTTTTTATAATAGCATCTTTTTGTTCATTTTTAATAAATGGAGAAAATGGAGCTAGATAAGGTTTATCAAAGGAAGTTAAGGTAATTAATTTATAGAGTAAATAAACTGCTCCTAAGTATATTCCATATATTCCTAAAATTGATGCTAATATTAAAAAGGAAATTCGATAAATTCTAATAGCATTAACTAATTCAATTGATGTAAAAACAAATCCTGCGATAGAAGATAAAGCAATTACAATAATCATAATAGGAGACATGATTCCAGCACTTACAGCTGCATCTCCTAAAATTAATCCACCTAAAATAGAAATAGCACTTCCTGTTGTTGATGACATACGTAAATCACTTTCTCTTAACACTTCAAAAGATAAAATCATAAATAATGCTTCAATAGTAGCTGGAAATGGAACTGATGCTCTTTGAGCTTTTAATAAGAGGAGTAAAGATAGAAAAATTGAATCTTGATTGTATGTTGTAACAGCAATATAGTATCCTGGTATAAATATTGCAATAAAAAAAGCTAATATACGAATAATTCTAATAAAAGAAGTATTAAATGATTTTTGATAATAATCATCAACAGTATGAAAAAAATCTATAAAAAAATTAGGGAGAATTAATGCATATGAACTCATATCAACAAGAATAACTACCTTTCCTTCTAATAATGCCATAGCTACTTTATCAGATCTTTCTGTTAAAGAAATAGTTGGAAATAAATTATCAGTTTCCAAAGTATCTTTTAAATAAGCTGAATCAATAATACCATCAATATTAATTGTATCTAATTTTTTTTTAACTTTTTTAATTAAATCTTTATCAATTATATCATTCATATATAATAATCCTATTTTAGTACTAGTACTAGTTCCTAAAGTAATTTCATCCCACCATAAATTACTAGATTTAATTCTTCTTCGAATAAGTCCTAAATTAGTATTAAAATTTTCAGAAAAAGCATCTTTTGGACCAGTTAAAGAAAGTTCACTTTCAATAGTTGTAATACCTCTTTCTAATGTCTTTCTAACTTCTATCGCATAGATTTTATTACTAATAATAATTATTAAAAATCCTTTATTTAAATAAGAAATTGCTTCTTGAAAAGTTATTTCTACTATATTTGCTCCTGGTAAATAATTAGTTATATTATTTAATTCTTTTTTAGTAAGTAATGTTAATTTTTTTAAAATAAAATCACTAATTTCGGAACTACTTGCTAAAACTTCATTAAAAATTAAAGCAAGTTTAGTTTTAGAAATTGTAAGAATTTTGTAGATATAGTCATTACTATTACCAGTAATTTCTTTTAATTTATCTATATATTGCTTCATATTTTCACCTATTTCTAGTATGATAAAAATTCTAAAAAGTATGCTATAATATGAATAAAGGAATGAGATTAATGAAAGTAGAAAAATTAGATCATTATGGTAGAGGAATTGTTAAACAATCTGGAAAAATTGGGTTTATTGAAAATGCATTAGAGTTTGAAGATATTGATATTGAAATATTTAAAGATTACAATAAATATTTTGAAGGGAAAAGTAAAAAAATTAAAAATAAAAATATAAATAGAATCAAACCTAAATGTCAATATTATGATATATGTGGTGGTTGTCATTTATTACATATGAATGATTTTTATCAAACAAAATTTAAAGAAGAAAAAATAAAAAATATAGTATTAAGATATTTAAATAGTAATATAAAAATAAATGAATTAATAAAAGATAATAATTTCTATTATCGTAATAAAATTGTTTTACATATTAAAAATAATAAAATTGGATTTTATCAAAATAAAACAAAAAATTTAGTAACAATTAATTCTTGTCTGATTGCTAATAAAAAAATAAATGAATTAATAACATTTTTAGCTAAAATAGAAGATTTTGAAGAAATAGAGAAAATTACAATAAAAGTTGGTAATTTAACTAATGAAGTTATGTTAATTTTAGAAGGAAAGTTAAAAAATTATTTAAAATATATGGAATTTTGTGATGTTTTAGTAATAAATAATAAAGTTATGACAGATAAAAAATATATTTCATCTTATATTGGTAATAAAAAATATTTTATAAGTAAAGATTCTTTTTTTCAAATTAATTATGTTGTAGCAACTAAAATGTATAATCAAATAAGATATTATATTAGTAAACTTAAAAGTAAAAATGTTTTAGATTTATATTGTGGAACTGGAACAATAGGGATATATATTGCTGATTTAGTTAATAAAGTTTTAGGAATTGAAATAGTAGAAGATGCTGTTAAAGATGCAAAATTAAATAAAGAGCATAATAATATCAATAATATTTCATTTTTATTAGGTAAAGTAGAAGATAAAATAGAGTGTATTAAACATGATTATGATACAATTATTGTTGATCCTCCTAGAAGTGGTCTTAATAAAAAAATAATTCCTATATTAAGAAAAATAAAACCAAAAAATATAATTTATGTTTCATGTGATCCGATAACTCTTATGCGAGATTTAAATTTTTTAATACCAGATTATAATATAGAAGAATTAACTCCATATGATATGTTTCCAAATACTTATCATCTTGAATGTTTATGTCTATTAACAAGAAAAACTAAATATTAAGTATAATCTATAAATAATATTTTTCAGCTAAAATATTGAAATATAATTTAAATTAAGATATGATATATAGAAATTAATTTATTTAAGTAATTGTAATTTTTTTATTAGTTATTTCATTTATTATAAGTAATAGAAAGGAATTAAAAATGATTAAAATATATACTGATAGTTGTAGTGATATCCCAATTACAAATTTGCCAAAAGATTTAGAAATACTTCCACTTCATTATTATTTTGAAGGTGAAAATATTGAATATGGTGAAAAATATCAATTAAATATGCGAGATTTTTTTGAAAAAATAGAGCAGGGTAAAATTCCACATACTTCTTCTGTTAATCCTGAATTTGCTATTAATAGATTTTTAGATGATATTTTAAGTGGAAATGATATTATTTGTATTTGTGCATCATCTAGTTTAAGTAGTACATATCAAAATGTATCATTAGCGGCTAAGCAATTAAAACAAGAATATCCATCAAGTAATATTACTGTTATTGATTCTTTGACTGGTTCTTTAGCAGAAGGATTATTAGTACTAAAAGCAAATTCATTGAAACAAGAGAAAAAAAGTTATCAAGAAATTATTGATTATATTGAAAATTATAAAAAGTATTATCAAATAAATTTTTTTGTTAATGATTTAACTTATTTACAACGAGGAGGTAGAATTTCTAAAACAGCATGTGCTATTGGAACAACTTTAGGTATTAGACCATTAATTCATGTAAATTATGAAGGTCAAGCAGAACAAGTTCTAAATAGTAGAGGAGTAAAAAAATGTGATCATATACTAATTCAAAAATTAATTGATGAAGTAGATTTAAATGAAAGTATAGGTATAGTTCATTCTGATGATTTAGTTTCTGCACAAAGATTACTTTCACAAATTGAAAAATTAGATTTGTCTTGTCCAATAGTTTTAGGAGAAATCTCTCCTACAATTGCTACTCATATTGGTCCAAATGCCTATGGTCTTACATATAAAGTAAAATCTATAAAAAAGAATTTATAAATTCTTTTTTTTATGGTATATTATGTATAATAGGAGGAAGATTATGGGAAATATTAAGGGTAAAAAATATCAAAATTTATATACATTTATGCTATTAACAATTGGTTGTATTATTGGGGCTTATGCTCTTGAGACTTTGCTAATACCAAATACTATTTTAGATGGTGGTATTACAGGAATATCAATAATTATTTCAAAAGTATCTAGTATTCCTCTTAGTATATTAGTATTAGTCTTGAACATTCCATTTATTTATGTTGGATATAAAAATATGGGAAAAGGATTTTTAATTAGAGCAGTTTATTCAATGATATTATTTTCTTTATCTTTGACTTACTTTGGTTACTTTGAACAAATAACTAATACTATTTTATTAGCAACTATATATGGAGGAGCTTTATTAGGATTAGGGGTTGGTCTTGTTATTCATGCTGGTGGTTGTGTTGATGGAACTGAATCAGTTGCCTTAGTTATTAGTAAAAAAAGTTCTTTATCAGTTGGTCAAGTAGTTTTAACTTTTAATTTAGTTATCTTTTTTGTAGCAGGATTTATTTTTGGAATTGATCGAGCTTTGTATTCATTACTTACTTATTTTATTACATATAAGGTAATAGATTTTGTTTCAGAAGGATTCCAACAAGCTAAAGCAGCGATGATTATAACTGAAAAAGGAACAGATATGGCTACAGAAATATATAAAAAATTAGGACGAACAGTAACTAAGATTAAAGGTAAAGGTTTAATTACGGGTGAAAAGGAAGTATTATACTGTGTCTTAACTAGAATAGAAGTATATGAATTAAAACGAGTTTGTCAAGAAATGGATCAAAGTAGTTTTATTACTATTTTAGAAGTATCTGAAATAATCGGAGATCATATTAAATCAAATCGAAGAAAAAAATTAGTAAAATAAAAAAACAAATAATTTGTTTTTTTATTCTTTGATAAAGCTTTCAATAATTTGATTAGTTAAAGTTGGATATGCTAGATATGAATAATGAGTTACTTTTGGATAGATAATCAAGTTACTATTTTTAATTTTTTTATTAATATAATATCCATCCTTTAATGGTGTATCTTTATCTTTTTCACCCCATAATAATAGTGTTGGAACATTTATTTCTTTATAATAATATTTTAAATCTTCAGAAATTATATTTTTAAATGTTTGATACATATTTTGATCTAAAGCTTTATAATCAGTAGATGCGAATTTTCTGAATAATCTTTTTAAATATATATTTCTTTTTCTTTTGGGAACAAAAATTTTTAATTTTTTTAGAAATTTATAAATAGTTTGTTTAAGTAATTGCATAATTTTTTTTCGTCTTTTAATTCCAGCAACATCAATCATTATAATTTTTTTAATTAAATCTTTATAATATCCAGCAAGTAAGGTTGCTATTCTACCTCCAAAAGAATGGCAAATAATAATTGGATTTTTAATTTGTTCTTGTGCCATAAAATCTCTTACTATATTAGTATAATCATAAATAGTTAAATCTTTTTCTGGAAATATACTTTTTCCAAATCCAGGATAATCTAAAATATAAACAGTATATTTTAATTTAAAATAATCAATCATCATATTAAAGGTTTTTCTAGTATCTCCCCAACCAGGTAAAATTAAAATTATTGAATCACTATTTCCATATTTCTCATAATATAAGGCATAGTTGTCTTTATTAAAATACATACAATCACCTATAATAATTTATGAGATAAAAAAATAAGGGTTCTTCTTTTCAGATAGACTCTTTTTTAGTATAATATAGATATATAATTTTTATTTAATATCGACTTTTAGGAGAAGTATATGAAATTTCAATATAATGATAGAGATTATTTAATAGTAATAGAAAAAAAGAAAACTAATAAAAATACATATATTAGAGTAAAAAGTGATTTTACGATACTAATTACAACTAATATTTTGACAAGTGATCGTGAAATTATTAAATTAATTGAACAAAATCAAGATTCTATTATTAGAATGATTAAAAATCAAGAGAAGAAAAAGGAAAGTAATGATGGTTTTTTCTATTTAGGAAAAAAGTATGATCCTATATATGTAGAGTATTGTGATATTTCATTTGGTGATAAAAAAGTATTTATTAATAAAAATTTAGATATAGATAAATGGTATAAAAAACAAGCTAAAATAATTTTTAAAGAGCATTTTTTAGAAAATTATCAAAAATTTAGTGAAAAGATTCCTTTTCCAAGTTTGAAGATAAGAAAAATGTCATCACGTTGGGGAGTATGCAATACAAAATTAATTACAGTTACTTTAAATTTAGAATTAATTAAACGTGATCCTAAATATTTAGATTATGTTATTATGCATGAATTATCACATTTAATTGAAGCTAACCATTCATCTAGATTTTGGAGTATTGTTGAAAAAAATTGTCCTAATTATAAGCAATTACGTAATGATATGAAATACTTTTAGGAGGTAGCAAATGATAATTACTAGTCTAACCAATCAAGAAATAAAATTTTTAACTAAATTAAAACAAAAAAAATTTAGAGATCAAGAAAAATTATTTTTAGTAGAAGGAGAACATTTAATCGAAGAAGCGTTAAAGAAAAAGCTAATTATAAAAATAATTGTAACTGAGCAAAATAAAAGTATTTATCCTAATATTGATTCAAAGTTGATTGTAACTAAAGAGATTATGAAAAAGCTTTCTTCATTAGAAACTCCTCCTAATATTATAGGTTTATGTAAAATGCAAGAAGAACAAGAAGTAGGCAATAAAATATTAATATTAGATAATATTCAAGATCCAGGTAATTTAGGAACAATTATTAGAAGTGCTGTTGCATTTAAAATTGATACAATTATTTTATCACCAAATACAGTTGATATATATAATTCTAAAGTAATTCGAAGTAGTCAAGGAATGTTATTTCATATTTCAATTATTAGAAAGGATTTAACCTTAG
Source organism: uncultured Bacilli bacterium (assembly GCA_947632405.1). Lineage (GTDB taxonomy): Bacteria > Bacillota_I > Bacilli_A > RF39 > UBA660 > UMGS995. The sequence goes on from CANRPE010000004.1 coordinate 8,550, forward strand.
AACTAGAAAAAATAAAGCAAAGAAATATAGCTATTTATACAACTGATGTAAAAAATGGAATAGATATTAAAGAAATTAATCAAAATATGAAATATGCATTGATTGTAGGAAATGAAGGACAAGGAGTTAGTCCTGCTATTGCAAAATATGCTGATAAAAAAATATATATTAAAACAAATCCAGTAGTTGAAAGTTTAAATGTTGGTGTTGCTACTAGTATCTTGTTATATGAATTAGCAGATTTTTAAAAGAGGTGTATATAAATGGATAAAGTATATGTAGGAAAAATAGTCAACACTCATGGTATTAAAGGAGAAATCAGAATTATTAGTGATTTTGAATTTAAAGATAAAGTATTTTATATTAATGCTAATATTATTATTGATGATAAAAATTATAAGATTACTACTTATCGAAAACATAAACAATATGATATGATTACATTAGAGGGTTATTCTAATATTAATGATGTATTATTTTTAAAAAATAAAAAAATATTTGTTAGAAAAGATCAACTTAAACTTGACCAAAATCAAGTATTAGATGAAGATTTAATTAACTTTAAAGTAATTGATCAAAATAATAATTATGGGATTATTACAGAAATTTTTTATGCTAGTAAAAGTAATAAAATTTTACGAGTAAAATTTAAAAAAGAAGTATTAATTCCTTTAGCTTCACCAATGATTAAAAAAATTGATCCTCAAAATAAACAAGTAGAGGTAGAATTAATTAAAGGAATGATATAAATGAAAATAGATGTATTAACTTTATTTCCCAATATGTTTAATCACATTTTTAAAGAATCAATTATTGCCCGAGCAATTGAAAATAAATTGGTTGAAATTAATATTCATAATTTTAGAGATTATTCTAAAGATATACATCATAAAGTTGATGATACTCCATATGGTGGTGGATGTGGAATGGTTTTAATGGCTCAGCCAATTTTTGATTGCGTAGAGTCTATAAAAACAGCTGACTCTAAAATAATTTTATTAACTCCTTCAGGAATACCATATAAACAAAAACAAGCATATGATTTATCTAAAGAAAAACATTTAATTATAATTTGTGGTCATTATGAAGGTTTTGATGAAAGAATTAGAACTTTAGCAGATTTTGAAATAAGTATTGGTGATTATGTTTTAACAGGAGGAGAAATTCCAGCTATGGTATTAATCGATTCAATTACTAGATTAATTCCAGGTGTAATTAATGAAGCTAGTCACTTAGAAGATTCATTTTCTAATGAATCTTTACTAGATTATCCAAAATATACTAAACCAAGAGTATATAAAAACATGGAAGTTCCTGAAGTTTTATTATCTGGAGATCATAAAAAAATAGAAGAATATCGCTATAACGAAAGTGTTAAGAAAACAAAACAAATAAGACCTGATTTATTAGAAAAGTAGGTGAATTTATGTATATTGTTGTACGTAAAAAACAAAATTTAAAATCTAATATTATAATGACAGAGTTATCTGGAATTTTATTTGGAACTACTAAGAAAGTATATAAAATTAATGATGTAAATATTTCTAATTTGATTATTTATCATAAAAAATTAGCTTATCAAATTGCTTTAGAACAAGTAAATAAAAAATTTAAAAAATTAATGTTAATTTTACCTGAACTTTTAATTAGTGATGATGAAGATGGTGAAGCTTTAAGACAAGCATTAAATCATATTGAAAGATTTAGACAAATTATTAAAAATAAATATCGAAAATATTTGAAACAAAAAGATTTAGAGACAATGTCTAAACAACTAATGATTCTTCAAAAAGAAGCAGAAACTAGATTTATAGAAATTCAAAATAATAAATATATGACAAATACAAAAGGTTCATGTAAATAAAATGTAAATTAGAAAAATAAATATTTTGTTAATAGATATTTATTTTTTTGTATGATATAATTTTAGTAGAAAGGTAGTGAAAATATGGATACGGAAAAGAATACTTATAATCAAAAAAAAGGAAAAGGAGTTAATATATTTTTAATATTAATTATTTTAGGTTTAATTATATTTATTTGTTATGATAAATTATATTTAGATAAAGAATCAGAAGTTCAAAAAGAAGTAAAAGAAACAGAAAAAGATTCAAAAAAGGAAGAAATTTTGGATATATATTCAGATGAAATTCAAAAATTATATAATAATATTCATACTAGTAATTGTGATGAAGATACAATAGATTTTTATAGTGATGGGGCAGTTAATTTAGATAATTTTAAAGCCAATGCATTTTATATGGCATATGATATATTATTAGATGAAAAGGGTGTTGTCCAAGATAATGGTTACAAAAAATTAGCATCTTTTACGTATGATGAAATTAATGAAAAAGCTAAATTAATTTTTGGAAAAGATTTTAATGTAGAAGATAAAATCTATGCAATTTGTCCATACCAATATAATTCATCAGCAAAAACATACACATATAATGAGCAAGGTGGATGTGGTTGTACATCAGGACCTGATAGGCCAATAATTACTTTATATAAAGCAGTAGCTAAAGATAATGAAATTCATCTATATGAATCAGTAGTATATTCTAAATTTAAAGTTGAAAATAATAGTACTGATTATTATAAAGATCCATTATATAATCAAAAAATTAATAATGATGCTTGTAATGAAAATTTTTCAAATAAAGGGTGTATTGATAATAGTACTAAGTATGAGTTTATCTTTAAGTTAGAAAAAGAAAATTATATTTTATCTAATATTATTAAAGCAGTTTAAATAAAGAAAAATCAATTCTTACTATACGAGTTGATTTTTTTTTGTTATAATTATTGTTGTAAAGTAGAATAGAGGGATAGAATGAAAAGTTTATCAAAAGAAGAATTATTGACGTTAAATCAATATTTTAATGCCTTAAATTATTTATCTGTAGCACAGTTATATTTGTTAGATAATCCATTATTAAGAACAAAGTTAAGTATTAATGATATTAAACCGAATGTTGTTGGTCATTGGGGTACTGCTCCAGGACAAAATTTTATTTATTTACATTTAAATAGGATGATTAAAAAATATAATTTAGATATGATTTATATTTCTGGTCCTGGTCATGGTGGTCAAGCAATGGTTGCTAATAACTATTTAGAAGGAGTTTATAGTAAATTTTATCCTAATATAACTGAAGATTTAGAGGGATTAAAAAAATTATGTAAGCAATTTTCTTTTCCTGGAGGTATTTCTTCCCATGTTGCCCCTGAAACTCCTGGTTCAATTCATGAAGGTGGAGAATTAGGCTACAGTCTTTCTCATGCAACAGGTGCGGTTTTAGATAATCCAAATTTGATTGCCGCTTGTGTTGTAGGTGATGGGGAAGCAGAAACAGGACCGCTTGCTACAAGTTGGAATTTTAATAAATTTTTAAATCCAAAGACTGATGGAATTGTTTTGCCAATACTTCATCGTAACGGTTACAAAATTGCTAATCCTACTGTTTTTGGAAGAATGTCAAAATTTGAAATTGAACAGTTTTTTTCTGGATTAGGATTTAAACCCTATTTTGTAAGTGGCGATAATCCTTTGAAAATGCATAATGAAATGGCTAAAACAATGGAAAAAGTTATTAAAAATATTAAATATTTAAAAGATGAAATTACTACAAAATGGCCTATTATTATTTTAACAACTCCTAAAGGGTGGACAGGACCTAAACAGTTTGCAGAAAAGCAAATTGAAGGTAGTTTTAGATCTCACCAAGTTCCAGTTGCTATTTCAAATGAAAATTTAGATGGTTTAGTTGCCTTAGAAAAATGGTTAAAAAGTTATCATCCAGAAGAATTATTTGATGAAAATGGACGATTAATTAAAAAATTAAGAGACTTAAATCCACCATTATCAAAATGCATGGGTGCTAGTAAATATGCAAATGGAGGTTTATTATTAAAAGAATTAAATACTCCAAATTGGGAAGATTATGCTTTAAATATTAGTACTCCAGGTTCTAAAAATGCTCAAGATACTATGGAACTTGGAAATTATATAAGAGACTTATTTAAGTTAAATAAAAAAGAAAAAAATTTCAGAATATTTGGTCCTGATGAGGCTTTATCAAATAGATTTAATCATATTTTTGAAGCAGAATCTAGAACTTGGAATCAAAAGATTTTAAAAAACGATGAATTTTTATCAAACACGGGTCGTATTATGGATTCATATTTATCTGAGCATTTTTGCGAAGGAATGCTTGAGGGATATTTATTAACTGGTAGATATGGTTTTATTCACAGTTATGAAGCTTTTGTTCGCATTATTGATTCTATGGCTAGTCAACATGCAAAATGGTTAAAGGTTACTAAGCAAATCCCTTGGCGTGAAGAAATTGCCTCTTTAAATTATTTGTTAGTATCTCATGTTTTTCAACAAGATCATAATGGTTATACTCATCAAGATCCTGGTTTTTTAAATCATTTAGTTACTAAAAAAGCAGATATTGTCAGAATGTATTTACCACCAGATACAAATTGTTTACTATCATGTTTTGATCATTGTATAAAAACAAAAAACCATATAAATGTAATTGTCGCTAGTAAACATCCAAGACCACAGTGGTTAACAAAAGAGCAAGCAAAAATTCATTGTCAAAAAGGAATAGGAATATGGGATTTTGCAAGTGATAAAGAAGAACCAGATTTGGTATTTGCTTGTTGCGGAGAAACGCCTACTTTAGAAGTTTTAGCAGCCGTTGATATTTTAAAAACTTCAATCAAAGATATTCATTTACGTGTAGTTAATGTAGTTGATTTAATGAGACTTCAAACTAAAGAAGAACATCCTCATGGAATGAGTGATGAAGACTATAATAAGATATTTACTCTTGATAAGCCTATTATTTTTAATTTTCACGGTTATCCATCATTAATTCATCAATTAACTTATAAACGTGCTAATAGAAATTTACATGTACATGGTTATAAAGAAGAAGGAACTATAACAACAGCATTTGATATTCGAGTTCAAAATGAAATTGATCGCTTTCATTTAGTTATTTCAGCTTTAAAAGAAATTCCAAGATATAAAACAAATTCTAAAGTTTTAGCTGATTGGTGTTATGATATGTTAAAAAAACATTCAAGTTATATAAAAGAATTTGGTGAAGATATGCCATATATTAAAAATTGGGTATGGAAAAATCATTAATTTCCATACTTTTTTATTTTGTCAAAATTCGTGTTTTTTCTACATAAGGATTTGTTATAGTTAAGATGTGAAAGGAGATGATATCATACAGATAAAAATAATAGGAGTTAATAGTGTTAAAGGGATAAAACAAAAAAGAATATTAAAACAAGCTTGTGAAGAAATAGAAGAAGAAATTAAAATCATTGAATTAAATCCAAAAAATAAATACTATGACATTAAAAATCTTCCTACCTTAATTATTAATAATAATATTGTAAGTGAAGGTAAAATTTTATCAATAAAAGAAATAAAAAGTTTACTACTCTCATACCAAATAAACTATATTTAATACTATCGTTTAATCTTTAAAATCTGACTTATGTCAGATTTTTTAATAGTTAAGCTAGAATTTTATAATATATTATGTTAAAATATATATAATAGAGGTGAAGATATGTATATAGATTTAATTTTACTTATTATTTTGATGATAGTTGTAGTAATGTTTTTTAAACGTTTTTCATCTTTTGTTTTCTTTATTGCTGTATTTGATATTTTCTTTAGAATTTTAACATTTATTAAATTAAATATCCCTTTAGCAGATGTTGCTGCGGTTATGGATAAATATATTCCTACTGGTATTTTAGGAATTATTGCTAAATATACGGATGGTCTTTTTACAACTGTTTTAGATTGGTGTTATGTTATCATTATGGCAATATTTTGGTTTTATATTACTAGAATTTTTATATCAAAGAAAAAAATTTAAAATTACAGCTTTGTAATTTTTTTTTTATTATTTATAAGCATAACTTGCTATTATTTAACATATATGTAATAAGACTTTAAAGAAAAATTATAATATTTTTTAAGCTATAATTGTTATTTGGTGTTATAATAACTCTTTGGGAGGAATATTTACATGAAAAAAATTACGGATTTTATAGTAAAAGGAAGATATTTTTTCTTAGTATTATTTATAATATTATCTGGAATATGTTTATTTTTATCGACTAAAGTTACTATTAATGAAGATATTATGAAATACTTACCAAAATCATCTGAAACTAAGATAGGAAAAGATCTTATGGATGATGAATTTAGAAAACAAGATACTTCAATACTTAATGTAATGTTTAAAAACTTATCTAATTCTGATAAACAAAAAATTCTAGAGAAATTAAAAGATATAAAAGGAGTAAGTTCAGTTTCTTATGAAAATACGGCTGAATATAATAAAAAAAATTATACACTATATATTTTGAATGTAGATGATTATGATTCTTCTAAAACAGCCACTAATGTTTATAACTATGTAAATAATAATTTTAAAACAGCAGGCATGAGTGGTTCCATTTATGATGAAAATAAACCAATTTTGCAATTATGGATTGTTATTATAGCAGTTATTTTTGCTATGATAATTTTAATTATTTTAAGTGATTCTTATCTTGAACCATTTCTATATTTAATTTCAATTGGAATTGCTATTTTTATTAATAAAGGTACTAATATTATGTTTGATAGTGTTTCATCTATTACTAATTCAATTGTAGCCATTTTACAATTAGCTTTATCTATGGATTATTCAATTATGCTATCAAATCGTTATAAACAAGAAAAAGAGGCTAATTCTAATAAAGTTGCAGCAATGAAAGAAGCTTTATACCAATCATTTAAGTCAATCTCAAGTAGTTCTGTTACTACTATTGTAGGTTTAATTGCCCTTGTATTTATGAGTTTTACAATTGGAAAGGACTTAGGTTTTGTTCTAGCTAAAGGAGTTTTACTTAGTTTAGCTAGTATATTCTTTTGCTTGCCTGCCTTACTTTTAATCTTTGACAATTTAATCGCAAAAACAAAGAAAAAATCACCTAATTTTAATTTAACTAAATTAGGCAATATAATTTATAAAACTAGATATTTTCAAACAGTTTTAATTATTATATTATTTATAGCAGCTTATTTATTAAAGGGTAATATAAATATTTTATATACTAGTTCACAACAAGATAAAGTTGGAGCAATATTTCCAGCAACTAATCAGATAGCTATTGTATACAATAATAAATATGAAAAACTAATGAAAAGCTATTGTCAAGATTTTGAAAAAGATAAAAAAATTGACCAAGTATTATGTTACTCTAATACAATAAATGAAAAATTAGCTTATGACAAGTTAAATCAAAAATTTAAAGATTTAGGTCAAAATGTAGAAATTGAAGATTACTTAATTAAAATTATTTATTATAATTATTATAATAAAAATAAAAGTAATAAAATGACCTTAGATGAATTTATTTCATTTATTAAATCAGATATAATGACAAATAATAATTTTAGTAATTCACTTAGTAATGATATACAAACTAATTTAGATTTACTTAAAAATTTTACATCTTCTGATTTAATTAATCAAAAACGTTCAATAAAAGATATAGCGAGTATTTTAGGAATGAATGAAATAGATGCTACAGATATTTTAATTTATTATAATAGTAAGAATTCAAATTTAAGCATGACTATTAAAGATTTTGTCCATTTTATGTTAACAGATGTAGCTAATAATAAAAAATATGCGAGTAGTTTAGATAAGGAAACTATTTCTAAATTAAAACAATTAGATAATTTTTCAAATATTAATATAATAAATCAAAAAATGAATTCTAATGAATTATCTGAACTTTTCGGTATAGAAAAAAATTTAGTTGATAAATTATTTCTTTTTTATGAAACAACACAAGAAAGTAGTACGAAGTTAACTTTAAATGAATTTACTAAATTTGCTTTAGCTATGTCAAATAAGAGTGATTATAAAGATATGTTTGATGAAACTACTCTTAAATCATTAACTATTTTAAATACATTAAGTAATAAAGATTATATAAATAAAGATTTAGATAAAAATACTATGAAGAATGTTTTAAATAATTTTGGTTTAGCATTAAATGATGATTATTTAACTCTTATATACCTTTATTACACAGGTTATTATTCTTCTACTAAATTAACTTTAAGTGATTTTGCTAATTTAACTTTAAATATGGCTAATAATCCATCTCTAGTTAAGTATGTTAGTCTCGATTCTGAAACAATAAATACTTTAACATTAATTAAAAATTTAAATGAAAAATATAATACACCTTTATCAAAAGAACAATTATATTTAATTTTTGGAATTAGTTCTGAATTCCAAGAACAATTAAATCAAGAAATTACAGAATCAATGACTCCAAAAGAATTTATAGATAAATTATTATCATCAAAAATTCTAGCTAATAATGACCAAACAATTACGTCTTTAAAATTAGCACAGTATTATTTAAATACAATGGATAAAAAATATGATATCAATGAACTTGCTACTGTTGTAGCAAAAGATAAAGCAACTAATAAAGCAACTATAAGTTTTATCTATGGTTTTTATGATAATCAAAATGGAAATATTAAAAAAATATCTCTTAAAAACTTAATAAACTTTTTATATAGTAATAAATCTAATCAATTAATTGCTCAAACTTTAGAAAATTATCAAAATATGTTTACTTTAACTTATAACGTAGTTAATAATGTTGATACAGTTTATAGTTATTTTGAATTAGCAAATATTATTAATAAAGATTCAAATCAAATTAATAAGATTTTTAATGTTTATGATTTTTATCATACTACTATAACACTTACACCATTTGAATTAGTTAATTTAATATTAAATAATATTGATAATTCTCTTTTACAAAATCAATTATCTTCTGATAATATTAATGAATTAAATTTAGTTAAAGAAGTTATGAACTCTACAATAAATGAAACTAAATATTCTCCTCAATCACTAAGTATGTTATTAGGTATAAATAAAAATACATTAGAGTTATTATTTAGTTTATATAATTCAAAATATATTGGAAAAAATAAAGAAATATCTTTATTTAACTATGTTAATTTTATCGTTAAAGAAGTAATGAATAGTAAAGAATATGGTTCTAATTTTGATAGTTATCAAAAAGAAAAATTAACAACGATTAATACGATAATGAATACATCACTAAATAAAACTAAACACACTTCAGCAGAAAGTTTTGCATTATTAAGTATTCTAAGTGAAAATTTAGATAAATCTTTAGTAGATTTAGTTTATATGTACTATGGAAGTAGAAATTGGTATAATGAATCTTGGCAAATGACTATAGAAGAATTTGTTAATTATTTAAATTCTAATATTATATCTGATAAGCGTTTTGATAATTTTATTAGTAATAATAAACGAAAAATAATTACTAATTCTAAAAAAACTATTAATAAATCAAAAAAATTAATTGTTTCAGATAAGTATTCAAGAATAGTATTAAATACTAAATATGATTTTGAAACAGAAGATACTTATAAATTTATAAATTCAATTCATAATAAAATAAAAAATAAAGATGATATTTATGTAGTAGGAAATTCTCCAATGGCAGTTGAAATGAGTAAAACATTTGATCAAGAATTAAATAAGATTACAATTTTAACAATGATTTTTATATTCATAGTAGTAGCTATTACATTTAAAGATTTAATTATTCCACTTGTTTTAGTATTAATTATTCAAACAGCTGTATATATTACTATGAGTGCTATTTCAGTAACAGGTGGTTCTGTATATTTTATAGCTTTATTAATAGTTCAAGCAATTTTAATGGGAGCTACTATTGACTATGCTATAGTTTATACTTCTTATTATCGTGAATCACGTTTAACTTTAAATATCAAAGACTCTATTATAAATGCATATAATAGATCAATACATACTATCATTAGTTCATCTTCTATCTTAATTATTGTTACTTTAGTAGTTGCTAATTTTGCTTCTGCTATTGCTGCAAAAATATGTGAGACTATTTCTCAAGGAACTTTTGCATCAGTAATTCTAATTTTATTTATATTACCTGGAGTTCTAGCAACTACAGATAAATTAATTTGTAGAAAACAATACTTAAAAAATCAAAAAAATAAAAACAATCAAATATAAAACGACAAATAAGTCGTTTTTATTGTGCTAAAATCTAAAGTGGTGATGGGAATGAAAATCTATGTAGATTTAGTATTTTTAATTAATTTCTTTTTTGATTTTATATTACTTACAGCTACTAAATATATTCTAAAAGAACGAGTAAAAGTATATAAATTAATATTAGGTAGTTTTATTGGAGGACTTAGTATATTCTTTCTTTTTTTTAAAATGAATTCAATAGAATTATTTATCTTAAAAATATTAATCAGTATTTTAATGATTTTAGTTAGTTTTGGAAGAAATAATTTTTTAAAAAATTATATATATTTTTATATAATTAGTATTTTTTTAGGTGGAAGTATGTATTTTATTAATTATACTTTTTCTTCTAAGCATCAAGGCTTAATCTTTTTTTCAAAAGGACTATCAATTAATTTAATAGTAATGATTATTCTTTCACCTATTATTACTTATTATTATGTAAAAGAATATAAACATTATAAAACTACTATTAGTAATTGTCATAATGTTGACTTATATATTAAAAATAAAAAATATTGTTTAAAAGGATATTTAGATACAGGTAATACATTAACAGATCCATATAAAAATAGAGCTATTATTTTACTTAATACTAATAAAATTATTTTAGACAAAAAGAAGCATAAAATAATTTATGTACCATATCAGACAATAACTAATTATGGAGTTATTCCATGTTATCAAGTAGATAGAATTATTATTGATCAAAAAGAATTTAAAAATATATTAATAGGAGATACTAAAAATTATTTTAAATTAGAAAATGCAGATTGTATTTTACCAAATCAAATAAAGGAGAAATTAAAATGACAAAGATTATAGATTTTTTAAAAAAATTATTTACTAAAGTTGGTAATATTTTTTATGTAGGAGCAACAGATATTTTACCTGAACCATTATCTAGAGAAAAAGAAGACTTTTATTTAGGATTATTAGAAGAAGGTGATCAACAAGCTAGAGATATTTTAATTGAGCATAATTTAAGATTAGTTGTCTTTTTATCTAAAAAATATGAAAATACAGGAGTAGATTTAGAGGATTTAGTGAGTATAGGAACAATTGGTTTAATTAAAGGTATTAATACATTTTCTCGAAATAAAAATATTAAATTAGCAACTTATGCTTCTAGATGCATTGATAATGAAATATTAATGTATTTAAGAAAAACTAAAAAATTAAAAACGGAAGTTAGTATAGATGCTTCTTTATCTTATGATTCAGAAGGTAATGAATTACATTTAGAAGATGTTTTAGGAACAGAAAAAGATTTAGTTACACGAGGAATTGAAGAAGAAAATGATCGAAAATTAATGATTAATGAAGTTATGAGATTAAATCCTCGTGATCGAGATATTATTATATTAAGATATGGATTACTAGGCAATAAAGAATTAACTCAAAAAGAAGTAGCAGAAAAATTAGGAATTTCTCAATCATATATTTCAAGAATAGAAAAAAAAGTAATTAAACGATTAAAAACATTAGTAAATTATACATAAAAGATTGCACTTTGTGTAATTTTTTTCTTGTAAAAGATATTTATTTTTTCTATACTAATAATGGAGGATATGATTTATGGCAAAGTTATATTTTAGATATGGAGCAATGAATTCTGGAAAAACAACAATCTTATTACAAACTTCTTATAATTATGAAGAACGAGGAATGAAAACACTTCTTTTAAAACCAGGAATTGATACTAAAGGAGAAAATTATTTAGTTTCTAGAATTGGATTAAAAAGAAAAGTAGATCACATTATTTTAGAAGATGAAGATATTTATCAATATTTAGAAAAAAATCTAAAAAATATTTCGTGTGTATTTGTTGATGAAGCTCAATTTTTATCAAAACAACAAGTGGAAGATTTGATGCAAGTGGTAGTTGATTTTAATATTCCAATCATGTGTTATGGTCTTAGAACAGATTTTCAGACAAAAGGATTTGAAGGTTCAACTAGACTTTTAGAAATAGCTCATTCTATTGATGAAATAAAAAGTATTTGTAAATGTGGCAAAAAAGCTATCTATAATTTAAGAAAAGTAAATGATAAATTTACCTTTTCAGGAGAACAAGTTGCTATTGATGGAAAAGATTCCGTAACTTATGAATCTTTATGTCCAAAATGTTGTTATCAACAGTTAAAAAGAATGAAAAATAATAAAAAGTAAAAGATAAAAGAATAAAAGGAGGAAAAACAATGAAATATGTATATTCATTTAGTGAAGGTAATAAAGATATGAAAAATATTTTAGGTGGGAAAGGAGCAAATATTGCAGAAATGATATCACTTGGCTTACCTGTACCTAGAGGATTTACTGTTACTACAGATGCTTGTATTAAATATTATGAAGATAATGAAAACTTAAATGAAGAAATTACTAAACAAGTCTATGCTAAATTAGCAGAATTAGAAAAAGTAACAGGAAAAATATTAGGTGATATCAATAATCCTTTATTAGTTTCAGTTAGAAGTGGAGCACGAGTATCTATGCCTGGAATGATGGATACTATTCTTAATTTGGGAATGAATGATGAAGTGTGCTTAACAATTGCTAAAATGACAAATAATGAACGTTTTGCCTATGATTCATATCGTAGATTTATTCAAATGTTTGCGGATGTAGTAATGAATTTTCCAAAAGAAGATTTTGAAGGTTTATTTGATAAAATCAAAGAAGAAAAACAAATAACTAATGATACTGAATTAACTGCTCTTGATTTAAAAGAAGTAATCGATAAGTATAAACAGCAATATAAAAAGCATGCAAATACTGATTTTCCGCAAGATCCTAAAGTTCAATTGATTGAAGCAATTAAAGCAGTATTTAGAAGTTGGAATAATGATCGAGCTATTACATATAGAAAACTAAATAATATTCCTAGTGACTGGGGTACAGCTGTTAATGTTCAAGAAATGGTATATGGTAATAAAGGAGAAACTTCTGGAACAGGAGTTGCTTTTACAAGAAATCCAGCAACTGGAGAAAAAAAATTATTTGGTGAATATTTAATAAATGCACAAGGAGAAGATGTTGTTGCTGGAATTCGTACTCCACAAAGTATTGAAACTTTAAAAGATATTATGCCTAAGTGCTATGAAGAATTTCAAAAAATATGTACTATTTTAGAAAATCATTATAAAGATATGCAAGATATGGAATTTACTATCGAAGAAGGTAAATTATTTATGTTGCAAACAAGAAATGGAAAAAGAACTGCAGAAGCTGCAATAAAAATTGCTGTAGATTTAGTTACAGAAAAAATGATTAGTAAAGAAGAAGCACTTTTACGTGTAGATGCTACAAGTCTTGATCAACTTCTTCATCCAACATTTAAAAAAGAAGCTTTAGCAAAAGCTAAACTAATAACAACAGGTTTAGCAGCATCTCCTGGAGCTGCAACAGGAAGGATTTATTTTTCAGCAAGTGATGCTATTGATGCATATAAAAATAAACACGAAAAAGTATTATTAGTTCGAAAGGAAACATCTCCTGAGGATATCGATGGAATGAATATAGCTGAAGGTATATTAACAATTCACGGAGGTATGACTTCTCATGCTGCTGTAGTAGCAAGAGGTATGGGAAAATGTTGCGTTTCTGGGTGTAATGAATTAACTATAGATGAAATAAATAAAACTATTGCTATTAAAGAAGACATTCTTTTTCATGAGGGTGATTTCATTAGTATAGATGGAAATACGGGTAATGTTTATGGAGAACAAATTGAAACTGAAGAAAGAAAAATATCTGGTGCTTTTGAAACATTTATGAATTGGGCTGATGAAAAAAGAACTTTAGGAGTTAGAGTTAATGCAGATACTCCAAAAGATGCTTTAACAGCTAAAAATTTTGGAGCTGAAGGTATTGGTTTATGTCGAACAGAACACATGTTTTTTGAACCAACTAGAATCTTTCATTTTCGTAAAATGATTATTGCTGAAACAAAAGAAGAAAGAGAAAAAGCTTTAAATGAAATATTAGAATATCAAAAAGATGATTTTTATAAACTATTAAAAACAATGGCAGGGTATGAAGTAACTATTCGTTTTCTAGATCCACCATTACATGAATTTTTACCTAAAACTAATAAAGAAATCAATGAATTAGCACATAAATTAAAAATATCTTTTGATTCATTAAGTAAAAGAATAGATAGTTTAAAAGAATTTAATCCAATGATGGGTCATCGTGGTTGTCGTTTAGCTATAACTTATCCAGAAATTGCAATTATGCAAACTAAAGCTGTTATAGAAGCTGCAATTAAACTAGAAGAAGAAAAAATAACAGTAGAACCTGAAATTATGATTCCATTAGTAGGTGATATAAACGAGTTAAAATATATTAAAAATATTATTAAAACAACAGCTGATACTTTAATTTTAAATAAAAATTCACAAGTAAAATATAAAATTGGTACAATGATAGAAATTCCTAGAGCATGTATTATAGCTGATAAACTTGCTGAGGAAGCTGAATTTTTTAGTTTTGGTACTAATGATTTAACTCAATTAACTTATGGTTTTTCAAGAGATGATTCTCCTAAATTTTTAAAAGATTATTATGAAAAAAATATATTTAAAGAGGATGTTTTTTCTTCGATAGATGAAGATGGTGTTGGAACACTAGTAAAAATGGCTGCAAGCTTAGGAAAAAAGACACGACCTAATATTAGCTTAGGAATATGTGGTGAACATGGTGGAGATCCTAAATCAATTGAATTTTGTCACAAAAATAATTTAACGTATGTTTCTTGCAGTACCTATCGAATTCCAATAGCACGCCTTGCCGCTGCACAAGCCGCAATCAAGTCTGGATGCAAGAGTAAAGAATGATATTGATGTCTTTTTAACCCGTATTATAATCATTACAAAAGATGATTTAGTAAGGTATAGTGATGAAATACCTGAATGTAAATATGTAAGGTTAAAAGAGCCAATATTTGTTGATATTTATATATAAATTTAGACTAAGATGACTTATTAAGTCACATATCTTAGTCTTTTTATATGATATGTGACAAAGAATTTAAGGTAATAAACGTGCGACTAATATACACAAAACCAAAATTAAAAGATTTATCACAAGGTTCAAGAATTGTTTTTGCTAGACAATTATAATGGAACTTTAGAAATAGCAAATATTTTAACAATACTATAAAATTTAGTATAAAAATGTATAAAAAGTGTTGACTTTATATATAAATATATGCTATATTCTATATTGATTAGTACTCAGGAAACTTATGAAGCCCTGAGTCAATTTTTATTTATGGGTGAATATTATATGAAAGAATATAAACATAATGAAGTTGAATGTTTTGATTTATTAGTTAAAGCAGAGGCTTATTTAACAAATAGAAATTTAATTAATCAAACTATGTTTGACATTACAAGTACAGCTGATTTTAATTTAGAAGAACTACTATGTAGACCTAATACTATAGAATCAAATACATCTTTTGAGGATACTCAAAAACTATTGCAAAAAGCAGATAAAGAATTAAGAAAATATAAAAATTTCTAAAGCTATTTCAAATAAAAATATTTATCTATAAATATAAACTAAGATAATTTTTAAGTAATATATCTTAGTTTTTTAGTTTTAAATTTGTAGTAATAATTAAAATAATAATATATTCTAAAGTAATTTTAGTATTTTTGTGATAAAATAAAATGTAGTATATAGTTAAGGAGCCTAAGATATGAGTGAATTTTATCAAAAAAATATTAATGAACTTTATAAAGAATTAAATACATCATCATCTGGTTTAAATAATAAACAAGTAAAATATCTTCAACGAAAATTTGGAAAAAATGTTTTAGAAGAAACAGAAAAAATCACAAAATTACAATTATTTTTAAAACAATTTAAAAATATTATGGTTATTTTGTTATTTTGTGTTGGGATATTATCTTTAATACATGCCTTTATAAATAAAAGTGATTATCTAGAACCAATTGTAATTTTAGGAACTTCTATTCTTAATTGTATCATGGGCTTTTTACAAGAATATAAAGCTGCTGATGCTGTAGAAAAATTAAAAAATTATTCTCATGATTATATTAAAGTTAAACGTAATAATAAGTATATAGATATTGATTCTAAAAATTTAGTAGTAGGGGATTATATTATTTTAGAAAGTGGTGATAAAATTCCTGCAGATGCAAGAATTATAAAAAGTTATTATGCGAAAGTAGATGAATCAATTTTAACAGGAGAAAGTTTAACAGTAGATAAAAATAATATTCAAATTGATAAAGATGCTCCAATTTCTGAACGAAATAATATGGTATATTCTGGTACTTTATTAGTATCAGGAAAAATAGAAGCAATTGTTATTGCAACAGGAATGAACACAGAATTAGGAAAAATAGCTCAAGCTATTAATACTCCAAAAAAAGTATTAACGCCCTTACAAATCAAAATAGAAAAAGTTAGTAAATTTATTACTTTAGTGGCAGGATTATTAGTAATTTTTGTACTAATATATGGAATAATAAATGACTATGATTTTTTTAGTATAGTAATGTTATGTGTTTCAATGATAATTGCTAGTGTTCCAGAATCATTACCAGTTGCTATTACAGCTACTTTAAATATTGGAATAAATCAAATGGCAAAGAAAAAATCAATTGTTAGGAATTTAGCAGCAATTGAAACTTTAGGAGCAACTAATATTATTTGTACTGATAAAACTGGAACTTTAACTGAAAATAAATTAAAAGTAATAAAAATATACAATTCTTTAAGATTAGTTGATAATTTAGAAAAACAGGATTCAAAATTAGTAGAAGCAATAAGCTTATGTAATACAGCTCTAATGAGTAATAAGAAAGAATATGTTGGTGATTCAGTTGATGTTGCTTTAAAAAATTATTTAGTATCTCAAAAAATAGAAGACTTAAATTATAAAAAAATATATGAAATCCCATTTGATTCTGATCGAAAATTAATGAGTGTAATATATAATAACAACAATAATCATAAGTTCTTATATACTAAGGGAAGTTTTGAAGCTATTTTACAAAAAAGTACTAAAGTATTAATTAATAATAAAATTGTTAATTTAAGTCAAGAAATAAAAAATAAATATTTACAACAAGAAAAAATAATGTCTTCTGAATCTTTAAAAGTATTAGGATTTGCATATAAAGAAATAAATTTAAAGTCAAAAGATAATGATAATTATATTAAAGAAGAAGATAATTTAATTTTATTAGGCTTAGTAGGACTTAAAGATTCTATTCGAAATGATGTAAAATCCTCAATAGAAACATGCCTTAATGCTGGAATTAAGATTATTATGTTAACAGGAGATAATTTACCAACAGCTTTTTCAATTGCTAAAGACGTTGGGATTTGTAAAGAAATTGATGAATGTATTAATGCTCAGGAACTTGATAATTTAGATGCACATGAAATAAAAAAATATGTAAATAAATATCGCGTTTTTGCACGAATTAGTCCTCAATATAAGCTAGAAATTGTTAAAGCCTTGCAAAGTCAAGGTAAAGTTGTAGCTATGACAGGTGATGGAGTTAATGATGCTCCTGCTATAAAATTAGCTCATGTTGGAATCGTCATGGGTCAAAGTGGAACTGATGTTACTAAAGATGTTGCTGATATAATTCTTTTAGATGACAGCTTTAATACTATAACAACAGCAATTGAAGAAGGCAGAAGAATTTATGATAATGTCATTACGAATATTTTATATAACTTATCCAGTAATTTTACAGAAATATTAATTATTTTATTTGGAATATTAACAAAAAATCCAATCATATCAGCAATACATATTTTATATATTGATTTAGTAGCAGATACTTTGCCTTCGATTATGCTTGCTTTTGAAAAATCGTCAAATGATATTATTAAAAGAAAACCAAATGGATTAAATAAACCAATATTCACCCCATTTTTTACTGCATTTTTAATTTCTTCTGTTATTTTAGAAACAGGAGTTAGTTTATTTGTTTATTATTGCTTTATTCGATTTGGTCAAAATCTTGCTCAAACATTAGCACTTTTATCGATTATTATTAATGAATTTGTTTTTGCTTATAATTGTCGAAGCCTAAAAGAATTAATTTATCAACGTAAGGTATTTAGTAATAAATATTTAAATATTGGAATTTGTTTTTTATTAATAATTCAAATTATAGTATTTTTGACGCCTATTGGTAAAATCTTTGGTTTAGTTACTATTACAATAGCAGAATTTATATATGTTGTATTAATAAATTTATTAATTTTTACTTTAATTGAATTATTAAAACCAGTATTAAATAAATATTTTAAAGATAATTAAATTTATTAATATCAAAACAAATTACAATAGTAATAATTATTTATTCTTTATTGATTTTTTGTTATAATATAAAATATAATGAGGTGATTAAAAGATGAAGATTGTATGTGTTGGTCATGCAACATATGATATTACTTTACCAATGAATGCTTACCCACTTGAAAATAGTAAATATAGATTAAATACAAAAATTGAATGTGGTGGAGGTCCTGCTTCTAATGCTGCTTATTTACTTGCTAAATGGGGCGAAGAAACTGCTTTTGTTGGAATGGTTGGTAATGATTATTATGGTCAATCAATTATTAAAGAACTTAATGCTATCGGAGTAAATACAGAATATATTGAAAAAAATTCAGCTACATCAACAGATAGTAGTTATATAATTAGTAACGTAGCAAATGGATCAAGAACTATTTTAACATCAAAAATAAAAGCATTTCCTTCTTTATCAAATCCAGTTGATATTACAGATGCAGCTTATATTTTAGCTGATGGAGAACATTATGAAACAACTAAAGAAGTTTTACTAAGAAATCCTAAGGCTATTAGTATTTTAGATGCAGGTAGATGCACTAAAGAAGTTGTTAATTTAGGTCTTTTAGTAAAATATTTAATTTGCTCAAAAGATTTTGCTGAAAATTTTACAAATATAAAAATAGATTATGATAATCCTCAAACTTTAATAAACGTGTATAACAGTCTAAAAAAATATTATAAAAATCAAATAATTATAATTACTTTAGAGGCAAAGGGAAGTTTTACTAAAATAAATGATGAATATAAAATAATTCCTAGTATTCCAGTTAAAGCTATTGATTCAACAGGAGCAGGAGATATTTTTCATGGAGCTTTTCTTTATTTTACTTTACAAAATTATAATTTAGAAAAAGCAATAAAACTAGCATCTATTACTGCTGCGATATCTGTAACAAGAATTGGTAGTAGGCATGCAATTCCTACTTTAGATGAAGTAATGGAGTTATATTCAAAATATGAATCTCTATAATAATTGTCCTCAAATTGATTTACATGGAATTGATAGAGATTATGCTAAAATTTTAGTAAAAGATTTTATTTATGATCAATATCAATTAAAAGAAGAAACTGTTATTATTATTCATGGTATAGGAAAGGGAATTGTAAAAAATGCTGTTCACCAAGAATTAAGAAATAATCATTACGTAAAATCGTACAAATTAGATAATTTTAATATTGGATGTACTATTGTTAAATTACAACTAAAATAATAGTATTTTTTAAGTGTTTATTGACTTATTGAGATTTTTATGTTATTATATATAGCACTTAAAGGGGGTAAGGCTATATGAATGATGAATTCAATGAGTTAGATAATCTTGATTATCTTGAAGATGAAGTTATTTATGACGAAGATTATGATAATTATTATGATGACGATTTTGATACTGAAATTGATGAATATGACGATGATTATACTATTTCTGATAGTGAAGATTATAAATATGAAGATAATCTTGAGCTAGATGAAAATTATCAATACAATGAAATAGAATCTGAAAATGATGATAAGTTAGAAAAAACAATTAATCTTCGTAATAAAATGATAAGAATATTTTTGATTATTTTATTACTTATTATTATCATTTTATTGAGTTCTGTATTTATAAAGTCATTTATTTCTAAAAATAAAAATGAAAAAGATGAAGTTACTGTAACTAAAAAAGAAAAAGAAAATTATGATGAAATATTTAGCTTAATGAAAAATGCTTGTATTAATTATTATGATCAAGAAAAAATTGATAATGATGAAATATTAACTTTAAAAAAGATGAAAGAATTATCTCTTATTAAAACAGTAGATGAAAATTATGATGACGAAAATTCTATTGCTTATATTAAGAAAAAAGATGATAATTATGAATTAACTATAAATGTTAAATATAATAATATTAAAAAAACAAAAACATATATACTAGGTCATTATTCATATTGTACTAATACTTATTTATGTGAGAAAGATGAAACATTAGAAAATGAAACATACTTATATGAATATTCTAAAGAAGGAAAAGTTACCTTATCTAATTGGTCTAGCTGGAGTAATTATGTAAATACTTCATGTACTACTAAAAATATTTCTTGTGATACTGATGATATGAATTGTTTAACTGAAATTAAAGTTATTCAAAAAGAAGAAAAAAGTGGTACAAAAAATAAATATTATATTAATTATCGCTCTGCTTTTCAAACTAATCAAAAAGAAGTTAGAAAAGTATGTAGTAATTTTGATTATATTAAAATTAATGGAGTTTACTATCGTACAGAAAAAAATAGTAATTATAAAATGTTAGGAGCAATTAAAAAAACTACGATGGCTAATTATTATAATTTCCGTTATGATGGTAGATATAGTTATCAAAATCCACCAAATGATACAATAGCGACTCGTTTTGTCTTTGTTGGACCAGATTATAGTAATTGTAAAGATACATGTGATGGTAAAATTAAATATTATTATGATGCCTATACATTTACAAAAAGTCTTACTAAAGTTTCTAATCCAGAGTTAGATTGTAATAATTCTACTACTATTGTAATTCCAAATTATTCTATTACTAAGCAAAAAATAACTGTAAATTTTGAAGAACCACAATATCAAACTGTGTGTTATAAAACAACAAGAACAAGAACTAAACAAAATGACAGTGATACTGTTTGGAGTAAAGAAGATGATTCAAAATTACTTGATAATGGTTATACATATACAGGAAATAAAAAGTTAAGTTAGGAGTGATTTAGATGAAAGATAATAAATTTGTAATAAAAGTTATATTTTATGAGATTGAGGTTGATGATAAAACTGTTCAACAAGCGGCACTTATTTGTGATGATGGAATATCAATAGTTTCAAAAGAAGAAGGATATAAAGTATTAAATGAAATGATACATGAAACTGTAAATGCAAATGGTAAAAGTCTTGATTTTGATGATATAGAGAAATTAGATTTATTTGAAGTTTTGCATGAAGAAGATTTTATTAATAAGTATCCTGATTTATATACTAAAATACAAGCTCATATGCATAATGAAAATAATAATTCTCAAACTGAGGAACAATCAGAATTTAAAGATAGTCAAGATATTGAAGAAAATGATGAAGAAGACTATGATGACTATGATGATTATGATGATTTTTCAGTTCTAGCAGAAATGATTAAAGATAAACTTAAAGGCCTTAAAGTTAAGAATGTTGTTTTTGGAGCAGCAATTATATTTTTAGCAGTTACTGCTGGAAAATGTGCCTTTAAACTTGCAGATAAAAGCGAATCTAAAAATAGTAAAACAGTAAAGACTGTTAAAGAAGAAACTACAACTGATATTGAAAATAGCAAGGAAAACGATGCTACTACAGAAAAAACATATCAAAATATGGAAGAACTTTTACGTAGTGCAAATATCAATTCAACAAAAGCAGCTGCTATTGAAAAAGTATGGCTATATTTATGCAATTATAATCAATCTATTTCAGAAAGATATTTAAGTGATTCAACTAGACTTGCACATACATGGGATGAAATTATGATTCAATTTTTAACATATAATGATTTAAGTCAAGATGATATTAATGCTATTTTTGGTAATTATAATTTAAATGTTGATGAGTTAAAAGCATCATATCAAGCTGGTTTTAACCAAGATGTATTAGAATATTGTGTATTAACTGATCCTAGTAATAAATCAAGTTTATTTGTTTCAAAAGAAAGTCAAGACTTTTATAACAAATATGAAGATATGATTATTCGTTTTAATAGATATGAAGATATTTCAAAGAAAGAAGAAGTTGCTAATCAATTTTATAATGAAATTAGAGATGATTTTGAATTAAACGTAGCAGGAGCTGAAATTCCAAATTATAAATTATCTGTTTTAGCAATGATTAAAGCTTTTAATACTATGACAAAAGATTTAGATTTAGAAGCTAAATTAACTAAAGCTGAGAAAAAATACTTTAATAATTTAAGTGATTTCTCACAAGTTGAAGGTAAAATATCAAATCTAGCGACTCTTTTATATTCACATAATCTTGCTCAACAAGCATTAAATGAAGTTAATAGTGAAATTTCCTATGAAGATATCCGTAACTTAGCAATTAATGAGTTGATGACTAATAATTTATATAGTGTAGAAGAAAGTCAACGAGATATTAGTAATTCATCTTTTTATAAAAATAATACTAATTTAAAAAGTAGCAAAAAAGAAAAATCAGAAGAAACAGAAACAACTGTATCTCCAAATACTGAATCTAATAGTAATCAACAAAAATATAATGAAAGTACAACTAATAGTTCAAATGAAAGTAAAGATGATAATTATCAAGATGAAGAAAAATCAGCAAAAATTCCAGATTGGATGTTAGAAGAAGAAGAACAAGATACTAGTTATATAAATAATCAAGAAACTACTGAAAATGATACTGAAATAGATGTAAATGAAGATACGGAATATTATGATGAAGAAATCATTCCAGTTGAGCCTGACACACCTGATTATAGTTATAATAATAGAATGTTATATAATGAAGCTGTAGCTAATTTATTAGTTGAAAATATGGAAAAAGTAGGTATTGCAGCTTACCAAGAAAATCATGCTAAAAAATAATTAATAGCTAAAAATATTTGACAAATATAAGTTTTTGTAGTATAATATGTTTACTTTGAAGATAATATATATGTACATTATATATTATAGGGGACTTCAATGATAACAAGTTTAGGGGGTTGAATATATGAAGACAAGTTCTTATATATTTGAATATTTAGATGAAAATGATTTTAGAAAAAAAGAAAGATCAGTTAGAAAGTATAATATGTTAGCGTATAAGAAACTAACTTTTAGTTATTATCCAGAATTACGTAAAGGTAATTTTTTAGGAGAAAAAATTGATGAAGATAAAAAAGCAAAAACTATTTCTTATGAATTAAAACTTCCTACTGATGAATTATTTGCAAAAGTTCATGGTGAAATAAGATTACACTATACAGTATATACTGAAAAAGGAGTTATCTTATTAACTAATATTACTCCTGAAGGTATTTTAGATGAAGGGCATCGTGCAGAACTTTCTACATATAAAGGTGTCATGGTATCTAAAACTGACCCTGAAAGAGATATGTTTAAAATTAATTTACTTAATATGTTAGGAAAATAGAAAGAAATTTCTATTTTTTCTTTATTAAATATAGAATAACATAAGTGATTGTGATATTATAATTATATAGAAAAAGGAGGATGAATTTATGAGTGGTCATTCTAAATGGGCAACTATTCATAGAAAGAAAGGATTGATTGATGCTGCACGTGGTAAAGTATTTCAAAAACTTGCTAAAGAGTTATATGTAGCTGCTAAAAGTGGAACTCCTGATCCAGATCAAAATGCATCGCTTAGAATGGTAGTTGAAAAGGCTAAAGCTGCTAATATGCCTAAAGATAATATTCAAAAAGCAATTGATAAGGCAAAAGGTTCAGGTGAAAATGAGCATTATGATCAAATTAGATATGAAGGATATGGACCAAGTGGTGTTGCTGTAATGGTAGATTGTCTTACTGATAATAAAAATAGAACAGCATCTTTTGTTAGAAGTACTTTTACTAAAAAAGGTGGTAATTTAGGAACGGATGGTTCTGTTAGTTATATCTTTGAAAGAAAAGGTTCAATTGTAATACCTAACTCTTATGCTGAAGACGATATAATGCTAGTAGCACTAGATAATGGGGCTTTAGATATCGAAAATGATGGTGAAAATTATAATATTGTAACTTTACCAGAAGATATGCTAAAGGTTAAAGATGCACTTATTTCTTTTGGTGTAGATACTTTTTTAGAAAGTGAAGTTACTTATTTACCAAATATGGAAGTAGAAGTTGATGATGAACATAAAGAAAAAGTTTTAGAATTGATAGAACAGCTAGAAGATTTAGACGATGTTCAAAATGTTTATTTTAATATGAAAGATTAAGATATTCCAATATTATTTGGAGTATTTTTTTATAAAATAATATTGAAGATACATAAATAATTTGTTATACTAAAATATATATAATAATTTGGGAGACGTTATTATGGGAAAACAAAATAAAACAATTAGAAATCGAAGAAAAATAAAAGTTGAAAATTACGATAATCTTAATAATGATACTAGTGGTTTAAAAAATAAAATTACAAAGGCATTTGCTCGTGAGGCTGAATTTACAATTATATCTATTTTTATAGTTACTATTATTATGATTTCTGGAGCATATGCTGTTTTTTCAACGGTACAAAAACAAGAAACCTATAATACATTAACTGTAGGTACCTTAAAAATTGATTTTGATGCAACTTCTACTGATTTAGGAAATGTAATTAATTTAAATGGAACATATCCAATGAGTGATATTGATGGTCAAAAGGAAACAAATCCTTCTTATAGTTTTAAAATTACAAATACTGGTAATTTAGATGCTTTTTATAAAGTGAAAATTATTGATGATGATGAAATGATAAAAGAAGATGACTGTGCAGATAATTTACTTCAAAAGGATAAAATAAAGATTAGTATTAACAATAGTACTCCATTTCTTTTAAATACGGTAGAATCAAATGATTATATTATTGATTCTGATATTTTAAAGGCAAATAAGAGTAAAGTTTTTTCAATTAAAGTTTGGATAGATGAAGATGCAGGTAATGAAGTTTTAAGAAGACATTATCATGGAAAGATTGTTGTTGAAGGTGAAAATGCACAATCCAATAAAAATATTGTTGTCGCATATAAATATGATGAAGAAAATGCTGCAACAAAGTGTATTTCTGGAACAGAAACAACTTGTCAAGAAACAGATTGCTATAAAGATCGAAATAAAGATATTTGTCCTAAAGGAACAATTATTAAATATAAAGTAAATGATCAAGAAACTATTCCTTTCCATGTAGTGTATGATAATGGTTTAACTTTAACTATGCAAAGTCAAAAAAATATTGTTTATAATACTCAGTGGTATTACACAAAAGAAGATAGTATAAAAGCTCCAAATACAATTTTAGATAAATTAGAATCAGTAACACAAAATTGGGATAATGTAAATTCAAAAACATATGAACTTGGTACAACTAGTTTAAGTAATAAAGGAGAATTTACAGGATGCACACAAGAATTAGTATGCAATAGTAATACTTATACTTTAACTGAAAGAACAGCAAAGGCAAGAATTTTAACTTTTCAAGAGGCAGTTGATTTAGGTTGTACTAGAGAAGCACAATCATGTCCTATTTGGATGTATAATTATTTATTTAATTCAACTAATTTTTCAGGAACTGAAAATGATATTTATAAAGAAAATGAAGCTCAAACAAATGCAGGTTATTGGCTTATTAATTCGAATTCATCTAATCTTGATAGTGCTTGGGATATATATACAAACGGTAATTTAACAGATAATTCTATTGATAATATAGAATATGGTGCACGAGCTGTTATTGAAATTAATAAATAAAAAAAATAATTGATATTTTTATCAATTATTTTTATTAAGTTGTTCTATTTTTTCATATATTTCTTTTATATATTTTTCATATCCTATATCTTTTGGAATATAATATTTTTTATCAATTAATTTATCAGGTAAATATTGTTGTACAACATAAGCACCTTTATAATCATGCGGATATTTATAATCAGTTGAATCAGTTCTAAGATGCTTAGGTAAAATACCAACATTTCCATTTTCAACGTCACTTAAAGCATTATCAAAGGCTATATGAGCAGTATTACTTTTAGGTGATAATGCCATTTCTGTAACAATAGTTCCAAGTGGAATTCTAGCCTCTGGTAGTCCAATTCGTTCAGCTGCATTTATTGCAGCATCTAATCTTGGACCTATAGAAGGATTAGCAAGACCAATATCTTCATAAGCAATAACACTTAATCTTCGATATATTGAATCTAAGTCGCCTTCAATTACTAATCTAGCTAAATAGTGTAATGCTGCATTTACATCA
This sequence comes from uncultured Bacilli bacterium, assembly GCA_947632405.1. Classification (GTDB taxonomy): domain Bacteria; phylum Bacillota_I; class Bacilli_A; order RF39; family UBA660; genus UMGS995. The sequence goes on from CANRPE010000004.1 coordinate 35,068, forward strand.
CTTCCACGGATTGATTTTTGAAGTCCTGATAAAACATCATAATGACCATCTCCATTTTTATCTGAAAAAAAGACAGGTTTATTATTAATGGTTTTAATTGTAGTTTCAGTGATAGTTTTATCATCAGTAGAGTAGTAGGCTATTTCTAATAAATTATAAGCATATCTTAAATCACTTCCAGCTAGTTTTGCAATCATTTCAATAGTTTTATTATTAATTTTGATTCCATCTAAATCTGGGTGTTTTAAAGCCTTTTTTAGGGCTTTTATAATATCTTTTTCATCTAAAGGATTTAATTCAAATAATTGGCATCTACTTCTAATTGCAGGATTGATAGAATGATATGGGTTAGCTGTTGTCATTCCTATTAATGTAATCATACCACTTTCTAATTGTGGTAATAATAAATCTTGTTTATCTTTATTCATTCGATGTATTTCATCCATAACTAAAATAATTCCATCATACATTTTAGCTTCTTCAATAACCGTTTCTAAGTCTTTTTTGTTATTAATTGTAGCATTTAAATATCGATACTTATAACCTAAATCATTAATTAGAGCTGTTGCGATAGAAGTTTTTCCTATTCCAGGTTTACCATATAATATCATTGAAAATATTTTTTTATTATTAACTAAATTTGATAATATTTTCCCTTTTCCTATTAAATGTTTTTGTCCATAAACATCTTTTAAACTTTTAGGAGCAAGTTTTAAAGCTAAAGGCTTACTAATCATATGTAATCACCATCTTTATTGTACTAAAGGTGCTATATTTAGTCAAATTTATCATTGCTAATTTTTATAGAAAAAATAGAATGAATGTTTTATAATATAATTATATAGTAGGTGATTATCTATGAAAATTTCTTTAGCAATAGAAGATTTTATTAATTATTGTATATTTGAAAAAGGTCTTTCTGATAAAACAGCTGAATCATATCATTATGATTTAAATACTTATAAAATATATTTAGATCAAAATAATATTACTAATGTTGAAGATATTACTACACATGATATAGAAGCATATTTAAAATATAGGACTGAGCAAGGAGAAACAATATCAACGATAGCTCATAATTTAACTGTAATAAAAAATTTTCATTCATACTTATTAAAAACTAATAGTATCAAAAAAGACGTTAGTGAAAATATTTCAAGACCTAAATTAAAGAAAAGTTTACCTAAAGCTTTAAGCATATCTGATGTTGACCAATTACTTAATATTAACTTAAATACAGCATATGATTATAGGAATAAGGCTATGCTTGAATTAATGTATGGTTCAGGTTTAAGAGTATCTGAATTAATAGCATTAAATATTCATAGTGTTGATTTTACTAATTGTATTATTAAAATAACTGGAAAGGGTAATAAAGATAGAATTGTTCCAGTTGGAGAATATAGTATGTACTATTTAAATAAGTATTTAGAAATTAGAAGTCTTATGTTAAAAAAAGAACATACTGATGCTTTATTTTTAAATAATCATGGTAAAAGAATGACACGACAAGGTTTTTTTAAAAATTTAAAAATAATTTTAAAAAAACAAGGTTTAGATGAAAATATATCACCACATACTTTAAGACATTCTTTCGCAACTCATTTATTAGAAAGAGGAGCAGATTTACGCAGTATTCAGGAATTATTAGGACATTCAGATATTTCGACTACTAGAATTTATACGCATATTAGTGATAATATAGTAAAAGAACAATATGAAAAATATCATCCTAGAGAACATAAAGATAGTTAGTTTGACTAGTCAGTTCTGCTATGATAAAATAAAAAAGAGATTTACATTTTAGAGGTGAAGTCATGAGGTTTAAACGAATATTTTTAATGGTCTTAGATTCAGTAGGAGTAGGGGAAGCAAAAGATGCTTCAAACTATGGAGATATTGGCTGCAATACATTAGGACATATCAAAGATTCTACAAGTTTATTTATTCCTAATTTAAAGAAAATAGGTTTTTTAGATACAGTAAACATGAATGAAAATGATAATGTAGATGCTTATTATACTATAGCTGAACCTAATAATGCAGGAAAAGATACATTAAATGGTCATTATGAAATGATGGGAATTACAAATAATATTGAATTTAAAACATTTAATAGTGGTTTTCCAACTGAATTATTGAATCAAATAGAACAAGTTACAGGAAGAAGAATTATCGGTAATAAATGTTGTAATAACGATGAAATTATTAAAGAACTTGGAGAAAGACAATTGAATTATGGCTCTTTAATTATTTATACTTCTGCAGATTCTGATTTACAAGTTGCTGCTCATGAAGATGCAATTCCAGTTTCAATGTTATATCAGTATTGTGAAAAAATACGAGCAATTACATTACGTGAAGATTGGCGAGTAGGTAGAGTCATTGCAAGACCATTTATAGGAAGTAATGGTCATTATCGTTTTTCTAATAGTGGTAGAAAAGATTATGCTGTAAAACCACCTAAAAAAACTATACTTGATAGTTTATCTGAAAATAATTATAATGTTATCGCTATTGGTAAAATTAATGATATTTTTGATGGAGTTGGTATTAATAAAAGTATAAAAGCTACAAATAATATGGAAACAATTAATAAATTAACTGATATTATGGATAAGAATTTTACAGGATTATGTATGGTTAATTTAGCTGATTTTGATAGTTTATATGGCCATACTAGAAATGTTGAAGGTTATGCCAAAGCTTTAGAAGAATTAGACGTTGAGATTCCAATGATTATTAATAAATTAGAATTAGATGATTTATTAATAATTACAGCAGATCATGGCAATGATCCAACTTTTGAAGGTTGTGATCACACAAGAGAAAATGTTCCGGTAATTTTATATAGTAGAAGTTTTGTAGAACCTAAAATTTTGCCTAAATTAAATACTTTAGCTGATATTGGAGCAACTATTGCTCAAAACTTCGAAATAAGTTTACCAGAAATAGGTAATAGTATCTTAAATAAATTAAAATAAAAAGAGTAGGAGAGAGACCTATTCTTTTTCTTCATCAATACTATCAAAACTATCACATACAGTTTCTTCAGTACAACTACAATCATCATTATCACAGACACAACTTACTTTAATTTCATCTAATTCACATTCTTGTTTGTCAGTATTTTGATGTTTGCAACTATTTACTTCACATTTAATTTTACTTTTTTTATCCATAGTATTTTTCCTCCTATTTTAGTTTGTATAAATTTAATTAAATTTATACTACACTTCCCCTATTTATTTTAATTTAAAATAAGAAAGAGGAGAGTAAGAGAAGTATATAGTTATTGTAGTTAAATTAATTAAATAAACTAAAGAGAGGTTAATATATATTAAATATATACTTATATAGCAAAAGAACAATTAAATTAAAAAATAATTAAATATTAAAATATAATTAGATAATTACTATTAAAAAATATTATATATAATTATAATTATAATTAATTTATATGATAGTAATATATTATAGTATATAATTAATATATTATAGAAATATACTATTTATTTTGCTTATAGTTTTCTATTACTATAACTTCCTATAATTGATATTATGTTAACTTCATTAAATTACTATTTAATAATTAGTTTTTTAGGAAGTTCATGTAATGGTTGTATATGAGTAATTATTCTATTAATTGTATCTAACTTATCTTTTGTTTCAAGATAAAAATCATTAAATTCATCACTTTTATGTTGCGTTAAATATGCTATTTTTATTTGTTTTTTAAATAAATTAAGTGCTAATTCTTCTTCTGATAAATATTGAATATTCCCATTAAATAGATTATTTATAAAATCTTCTTCTAATTCATCATTAGAGAGAATTATATTAGTTATTTTGGAAGATACTGAAAGTGATTTTTCACTTCCCTTACACATTAAATAATTATTTTGACTTATAGAACTATCAATAGCCTTTAAATAAAGTGATTCACTACATGTAGGACAATAGATATAATATTTATCTTGTTCATTTAATATTGTCATTTGATGATTTACATAGTCTGTAGTTAAATCAACTTCTTTTTCATTAGTTGTATGATACTTATTTACATATAGATTATGAGCTTCATTCCCTACTCTATTTTCTAAGTCAGTTAATAATGAACTCATATGTCTGCATACAGATCTACCTGTTGCTACTCTACAACCAAATAGCTCGTCTAATTCACATTTTTTGATAATATCAGCTGCTTTACCTGCTGCTATATAAGTATCATAACCATGTTTCTTAGAATAAGATAGTAAGCCATTATTTAACATATATTGATAAGCTAAAGCAACTTCAAAACTATCAGTAATATCAAGACTTTTTAAAAAACTTGAAAAATCATCTAAATATTTTTCATATACATTTATACATTGATGATACTCATCACTTTGTCTTAAAGAATTCATTAAACTATTTGCGACTGAATTATCACCTTTATTCTTTTCATATTTAATAAATGATGAAACAAGTGAAAAAGTAAAAAACAAAAGATGACCACCACTAAGCATTAATAATTTATTAGTAATATCATCAATAGGTAAAGTTGAAGAAAGATAAAATTCTACTAAGCTTATTTCAGTTAATAAAGTTGAAAATTCAGTAAAGATTCTAACATTTTTACTTTTTATTTGTTCTTTTATAAAACGTTGTTTAAATAATTTTGCTAAATTAAAATAATCTATTTCCATGATTTTTCCCCTAACTCAAAAACTGGACATATTATACCATAATAACAGAAAAAAAGCAATCTATAATCATTGCTTTCTTTAAACTTTTCTTGATTGAATTTCTGCTATCTTTTCTAAAACTTCTTTAGCATTGTTTTCATTAATTTCAGTATACCCTAATTCTTTTAAAGCTTGAATTTTTGCTGTATTAAGTTCTTGAGTTCTACTTAATTTTTCTTCGTTCTTATGTGCAATATCTTCTACAAATCGTTTATGAGCATCAGTTATTTTTGTTCTAGATGATCCACCATTACTATATAAAGTCATTGCACTAAACATAATACTTTCAAAGATAAATTGTTGATCTTTATTATATATAAATTCCATAGGATCTGTAAATCCTAATGATTTAGACATATATGCTAAAATATATTCTAATTCCTTATTTGTTTCCATTGATTGTAAAAACTGATATAAATAACAAAAAGTAGTATAGGTATTTTTAGTTTTATCATCTGATAATTTTTCTTTTAACAAATTAATAATATCAGATAATATTTCCTGTTCCTTCTTATTAAATCCTTTTAACTCAGTAAATATTTCTCTATCAGCAGTGTTTTTTACTCCTTCATTTAAACGAGCTTCAACATCCATAATATATTCGCCTGTTACTTCTATTTTATTAATTTCTTCTTCAGTAGCAACACTTAATAAGCTTAATAATTTTACTGATTTTTCTTTTGGCCATTCTGCTAATGAATCTAATGCTAGATAATTATATAACATTTGACGAGATACACCTAGATATTTTGCTAATCTGACTTTACTAATTCCTAATTCTACTAAAACTGTATTTAAATTTTTCATCTTGTTATTACCCTCCTAATTTAATTTTATCATCTTTACGTAAATAGTCAAGAAAAAAGTATGTAAAATGCTTTACATACTTGATTTTTTTTATTTAATTATATATAATGCGATAATTAAAATTATAAGTACCATAATTTTTGTTTATTTTTTTGGACTTCTTTAATAATTCCTCCACCAAGACATATATCATTTAAATATAAAACACAAGCTTGTCCTGGAGTTACAGCTTTAACTTTGTCGTATTCAACTAAAATAGTTTCATTATCATAATATGTTAATTTAACTGGAATATCATCTTGACGATATCTGAATTTAGCAAAGCAATCCGTTGGTCTTAAATCACAATTAAAATTAAGTGTATCAATAATGCAGCTAGTTGAATATAAATATTCGTTATCACCAAAAGATACATATAAAATATTTTTAGTTAAATCCTTACCTACTACAAACATTTTATCTTGATTTCCACCAATATTTAAACCCTTTCTCTGCCCTATTGTATAATACATTAATCCAATATGTTCTCCGACTTTTTGAGAAGTTGAAATATCAATAACATTTCCTGGTTGTGCTGGCAAATAGTTTTTTAAAAAATTTTTAAAATTTCTTTCACCAATAAAACAAATTCCTGTAGAATCTTTTTTAGTTGCTGTTATAAGATTTAATTTCTGTGCAATAGCACGTACTTCTTCTTTTAAATAATCTCCAAGTGGAAATAAAACATTTTTTAGTTGTTCAGAATTTAATTGAGATAAAAAGTAGGTTTGATCTTTATTTATATCTTTTGCTTTTTTTAGATAGCCATTTTCAAGTTTTGCATAATGTCCTGTTGCGATAAAATCTGCTCCTAACTTTTTTGCTTCTTTTACAAAATAATCAAACTTAATATATTTATTACACATAATATCAGGATTTGGAGTACGACCTTTTTTTAATTCATCTAAAAAATAAGTAAAGACATTATCCCAATATTCTTTAACAAAATCAACTCTATGCAAAGGAATATTAAGTTTTTTACAAACAGCTAAAGCATCATTATAATCTTGTTCTTGAGGACATATTTGTTGATTAGTTAAAGTTGGATTTCCTAATATATCATTATTTATTAATGAATCCCAGTTTCGCATAAAAAGACCTATTACTTCATAACCTTGTTCTTTTAATAAGTAAGCACATACTGATGAATCTACTCCTCCTGACATTCCAACTATTACCTTTTTACCCATGTTAATACCACCTAATCTATATTATACACTAACTAATTAAATTTGTAAAAAATTTAATATTGTCGGAACAATATATACTTCTAAAATACTACTTATTATAATAAATAATAAACTAATAGTTAATATTTTAAAGTATTTTTTCATAATATGATTAAAATTAATATCTTTTTTAAAAAATAATAATTTATTTAAATTTTTAGAAAATATTATTGCATAGTAACTTAAATATATAATAGCAAATAAATTAATAAATAATGGTATTATATAAATAAAACAAATTATAATACCTTTTAATTTATAAAAATATAAAATACTACTTATACTAAATCCTAAGATAAAGCTCTTTATTATTAAAATTATTATAATTATAGGAATTCCAATAATAGAAATACCTAATAGCCAAATTGAAACAATATAAAATATATTAGAAAAAATACTACTTGTAAATGCTTTAAAATAATTAAATTTATCTAACTGACTAAAAAATGTAGTTAGACATTCTTCTATTGCTTTTTTATCTTGATTTGATAAAATTGCTGTATAAAATATTCCTAATAAAATGGAAATACTTACTACTAGTAATAATCTAAATAATAGTTTATTTTTAATACTACGTTTTATTTTATATTTTTTCATAATCTCACCTATGCTAACATATTCATAATTAAGAGTAGAAAGACTTTATTTTAATAGACTTTTTACAACAAATATTTTATAATGATACTAGAGGTGAAACATATGAATGAAAAACTAGTTAAATATGTATCTTTATTTTTAGCAATTATTATGTTAATAGGATTTTTAAGTGTACTTATTTATATTTAATAAAAAATGTTCCAAATTTGGAACATTTTATTTTTCTATATAACCTTCTAATTCTGGAATTACTTCTTTTTGAGAATTAATATTATATTTATTTACAATATCATTTATTCTTTGCGTGTCTTTTGAAAAATATAGTAAAAGTAATCCTGCTACTCTATTTGCAATATATCTTTCAACTGCAATTTTTTCTTTTTCATTGATATTATATTTATGATATAAATAATTAATGGGATTATCTTTATAAATATAATTTACTAAAGAATTAGAAATAGTATTAATATCTTTATTTTTATCCTTAATTTGAATTCTTGACCATACTTTCATGTAATACACTTCCCATCAATATAGCTTATTATTATACAATAAAATCCTTATAATAGCAATTATCATTGTAATATTTTTTTAATTTTTATATCCTCTTTTTCAAAAATAGTTATTTTATTATCTTTAAGAATCGCTAATAAAATATTATTATAATTTGAATAACCTTTTTTCTTTAATTCTTTATTTAACCAATCAATACTTTTATTACTATTTTTTAAATTTTTAGTCATTAATTTTCCATCTATAATAATATTACTAGCTAAACTTTCTTTTTCTTTTTTAATATTTAAATCAACTAAATTTGGAACTTGATAATCTATTTTAGGTAGAAAACTAATTTTTCCATTTGCTTCCATAATAGCATAACTAATTTCTGAAATATCAAAGTAACCTGCTCCACGACATTGTTCTAGTAAATCATTAATATCTATTTTTGTTTTTTTAAGACTCTCTGTACTAATTTTTCCATCTTCTATAATAATTGTTGGAACTCCTATTAAAAAGCGTCTTAAAACAATACTTTTCATAGTAATATATGATACTAAATAAGAAACAAGGCCAAATGTTATCATAGCTATAATTCCATTTATATATTGATTATCAATATTCATAACCATTTCTGCTGTAAAATTACCTATAGATATTCCAATGACATAATCAAATAAACTAAGCTCTGATACTTGTTTTTTACCAATTAACTTAGTAATAAAAAATAAAACAATTAATGAAATAACACTTCTAGGAATAATACTAAGTGCTTCTGATATATTAATATTCATTTTTCTCACCACTATTAATATGAATAAATGTAGAAAATATATTCAAAAAAAGAGACATTAGTCTCTTTAATTTTCTCCTTCTTCTAACATAGTAGTAATAAAAATACCATATCCCTTTGTAGTATCATTAACAATAACATGAGTAACAGCACCAATTAATTTATTATTTTGAATAATAGGAGAACCACTCATTCCCTGAACAATTCCTCCTGTTCTATCTAAAAGATTTTTATCTTTGATTTCAAATAGAATATTCTTAGTTTCATTATTTTTATCTATATTAATAATTTCTATTTCAAAATCTTCTATTTTTTCATCTTCAATTACAGTTTTTATTGATGCTTTACCTAGTTTAATATCATCAATTGTTCCTACTTCAATTAAATTATTTTGATCAATATTACTCTCATATGATCCAAATATTCCAGAAATTTCATTTCCTGTTATCGTTCCAAACACTTTGGTTTTATCATATTGAGCATTTTTTTGACCTGCTTTTCCATTACTACTTTTTTCAATTCCAATAACATTTGCTCCAAAAATAATTCCTCGATCAATTTCAAATTTAGATGCTGTTGTTTGTTCATCAATTTCATGACCTAAAGCTCCAAATATTTTTGTATTTGGATCAATATATGTTAATGTTCCTATTCCAGTAATTTTATCTTTTACATATATTCCAGTCTTAGTAATTCCATCTTCATCTTCTACTAAATTTAACGATATTTCTTTTTCTTCCTGATTTCTTAGAACTGTAAAATCTACTGTATTTTTTGTTGTTTCGTTAATAATTTTAATCATAGTATCTATAGAATCAATTTCTTTATTTTCCATTTTTAAAATTCTATCTCCTACTTCAAAACCAGCATTTCTAGCAATATATGCATCATTTACTTTATAAAAACCAACAACTAATACTCCTTTCGAATTTACTTCAATTCCAACTGTTTCTCCTCCTGGTACAACAAAATTTGAATAAGCAAATACATTTAGTGGCATAATAAAAAGAAGAAGTAGTACAAAAAGTTTATGTAGTTTGTTTTTAAAATTCATAAAAATCACCTCATAAAAACTTACTACATTATTAGTCTATACAAACATCTTCTTTTTATATTAATCAATTTTTTCCAGTAGTTATTCTTCGTTTTATTTTTCTTTTTTTATTATAATTTTTTTTATTTTGGAAATCATTATAATTAGCTAATTCCAAAGCCTTATCGTAAAGTTGTTGTTGATCACTATATTCCTCGATATAAGTATTTATTAATGTATCTGTTAAAATTTGTTGATTTAACTGATAACTATCTGAATTTTCTTTTTGTTGGTTTTGCCTAACAAATATTAAACATTTTGCCAAATCTTCGATTGTTATTTCTCTTTCTAGATATGGTTCTAAATCTTGATAATAAAATAAACATTTTTCTTTACCATCTATAAAATTTTTTAAACAATTATTTTCCATTAATTGACAAATATAATCTGCTTTCATTCCAAATAAACTATAATAATTTGCAATCGAATAAATAAGCTTACTTGCCTTTAAATCTTGAATATTATTAAGTTCATTTATAGCTTGTTCTGGATTATTATTTTTATCAAAAAAAGGTGTTAATGTACTAATTAGATTATCTTTATCAATTATCTTAAAAAAAGCTTTTGTTCGAGCAAAATAACGATAATTTTGGTAAGTACTATCTTCTTTTTCTTCTTTAGACTTAGCATAAAAATCAAAATATAAGATAGAATTAACATTATATTTTTCATCATTTACATAAACAAAATTTCTATAATATTGTTTTTTAGAATTATTTTGTTTTAAGATATCAATAGCTGAATTCATCCCTAATTTTTTAACTACAAAATCAAAAATAACAGTAGATTTTATTATATTATTTTTTTCTTTTTCTAAGTCATTAGTAATATTTTGAGAATTTAAATTATCTAATTGGTCTTTTTCACTTATATTTCTTTTAATTTCATCATATAAGTAAAGTAATTGTTCTAATGGGGATAATTCAATTACTTTTTCAAATATAGTATTAATTAATTGAATCATTTTAATAAATTCTTGATAAGTAATTATTTGATTTTGGATTTTTATTTTTAAAAAGGTACTAAAATCTTCTTTTAAAAATAAATCTAACTTATCATAATCATTTGGAGTAACAACTAAAATTGGTTCTTGAGATTTTAAACTAGGATTATTTTTTAAAAATTTAATTGTATTTTCGATATTATTTTCATTACTACAAATTTTAATAGTTTGAGCATTTTTAATTTGAAATTTTTCTAAATCTTTTGAATCATAAAAATAGCCTTTAGAACGAAAAGCATTTCGAACTAATTCATATACTTTTTCTTCTTGATATGTTTTTTCTAATGTTTCTGTAGGATCTATATATAAAATAAGATTATAATCATCAATTAATTGATATTTATCAGTACTAGTTTCATTTTTTTCAGATTTTAAAAAAATTTCTAAATTCATATGTTTTACTCCTTACAACTTTTTCTTTTTTGATAATTCTGATTAGAATTAGATAAAATGTCACATATCATTCTAGCTTCAGTTTGATCAATTATCTTATTTTTTAATAAAGTTTCAGCCTGTTCATGAACAGATATAGTTGGTTTATTTAATCTTTTTAATTCATTTAATACTTTATTTTTAGAAATAATTACTTGGTCAAATTGATAGGTTCTTAATGAATTTGAAATATTTATCGTTTCTAAATATTTTATAAATTCATTTACAGATAAAGTATTTTCTTCTAATTCAAGATGTGGAGATAAATCTAATAAATATTCATTCATATCTTGCTTCATAATTTTCATTTTATCATGATTTAAAATAGCAATAATTTCTTCTGTAGATGCTAGTGGAATATTTAGACGATTTAATACCATAATTTTTTTATAATCATCTAAAGAGTAATTTAATAAAGCTAAATCTTCATTTAAATTATCCTCACAACCTAATTCTAGCACAACATCTATTTTTTGTGCAAGTGCATCTTGACTAATAAAATCATAAGCACTAGTAACTTTAAGAGTCGATATTAACTGATATTGTTCGACAATATTTATATTTTTATCTATTAAATCGTGATTATCTAATAAAATTGTTTCCATTTTATTAATATGTGTTGCTGCTAAACCCGCATCAATTAAAGTTTGAATATTATTACATAAATTTTGATATTTTTTATTTTCACTTGAAGAATCAAAAATATCAACATTAGCTTCTAAAAATGATACATTAAGATAACCTTTATTAATAAAATTAATTATTTCTTCTACTCTTTCTAAACTAGTTATATTAACTATTTTTAGCAAATAATTTGGATCAGTAATATTAATTTTTTTGAGATTATCTAAAATTTTTTCTAAATCAGTAACGCTTACAGTAATATTTATTTGATCATCAGCAACTAAAATATTATATTTTTGTAAAACTTTTTTATAGTTGTTAATTGAATTATTAATTAATCCTTCATATTTATTTAATGCATCTTTACATAAACTAAGATTATTTTGATATATATGAGTAAGTATAAGTTTTCTAATTTCTAAATTAGAGATTTTTAAAATAGCAGCAGGAAGTGTCAGTATATTATCATTATTACTATTACTATCTATCCAATTTTTTAATTGAAGATAATAATTAAGTTCTTTTTTTGATTTATTTTTTTTGCTTCTTTCGTCTGCTAATATAGTCTGAGAATATGATCTAATTAAATAAACAGCATCCGTAATATTTTTAGGTACTTCGATACTATTAATAATTTTTTTCAAATTTTTTTTCGATTCTTTTGTTTCTTTTATAAAATCATTTTTTAATTCAGCAATATTTTTAATTCTGTCAATTTCATCCTGTTTAACCATAATAGAAAACAAAAAGTTAAAAGATTTTTTAGATGATTCAGGATAATCATGAACTAGTTTAACTAACTTAAATAAAGGACTCTTATTTTTATAGCTATATTCACATATAAGTACAATAGACGCAATGACATCTAAATTTTTAAGAATATTTGAATCTGAAAAATCAAAATTTAATTGTTTGATTAAACCATTATATTCAAATTTATTTATTATATCATCATAATAAGAACTTGATGCTATTTGCAGAAATGAATTGTAAAGTGTTTTAAACTCTATAACTTGTGTTTGTGTAAATATATATTCATTTTGATAAATAATATTTTTTAATATATTAAAGTCTAAATCATTGCATATACTTCTAAAATAAATGATAAACAAATTAATTAGTTCATTTTTATCAATATCATATATATTTTGAAGATTATTATTATTTACAAAAGAATCAATAAGGTCTACTTCTTCATTTTTATTTTCAATATCTTTTTCTAATTTTAATTGTTCTTCCTCAATTTTTTCAAGAATAGTTTGATTAAACATATATATACCCCCTAACTCTTTTTATATTCAAAATTTCCTTTATCATTAACATTTAAAATATTATTTAATTCTAAAGTATATTCATTTTGAAGTTGTCTAAATTCTGGATTATTTAAATTTTCTTTTAATAGTTCCTTTTGTGATTCATAATTCTTAATTTTTAAATTTAGAGAATCTAAATAACCTTTATCTTTATCTGATTTTTTGATAAACGCTGTAATTAAAGCATAATCATGTGGACCAATTTGATCAAATACAACTCTAATTTTATAATCTTTTACTTCACAAACACCTGAATTTAAATTATTAATACTTTTAAATCTTCTAATATTTTTTAATCTTCCATCTTCAATTGATGCAAATAAATCTTTGAATCCTTCATAGTATTCTTGATCTATATCTTTAAGTTCCTTTAAAATTCTAATATTGCCACTACTAGTTGGTACAAAAATAAAATTATTTTTAATTGGTTCATGTCCTTGCTCTATTTCATTAATTGTTTCAAGAGTTGAAATTATTTTAATTTTTTCTTGATTTAATAGTATTTCATCTTTAAATTCTTCATAATCTTCTTTTGTTAAATTAGCTTTTTCTTGATTTAATAATTCTTCAATTTCTTTAATATTTTTTAATAATTCCATTTTTATTCTTAAATTAATATTATAATAATTTACATTTTCTTTAGATGGTAATATATCTGCAATAGATAATTGTAAATTACTAGTAGAAGCAAGATTATTAATTTGTGAAAAATAATAATCAACTTCTTTTTCAAAATCATCATCTTTTTCTGTTTCAAATAATTCTGGCATTTGAGTAATTGAATTTAAAGTTTCTACTACTGGTTGTTCTTTTTCAGAATTATCTGAAAATTTAATTTCTAATTGTTTAATTTCATCTTTTAACTTTAGATATTTTTTTGTATTTTCTTCAATAGCATTTACTAGCATTTCTTCACTAATATTATCTAAGTCTTCTAAAATTACTAATTCCATAATAAATCCCCCTTATACGGTGTAATATTATACTATAATCTTTTTATTTTTGCAAGAAAAAAGAAGTTAATTGCCTTCTATTTTAAAATCTTCTAATGAGCCATTTTCATTAACAATTTTAGTAAGAGAGGTTTCAGCTTTTTTTAATTTTTCATCACATAATTTAGCTAAACTCATTGCTTCATTAAATTTACTAATAGCTTCATCTAAAGGTGTATCTCCACTTTCTAATTTTTTTACAATTTCTTCTAATTTTTCTAAGCTTTCTTCAAAACTTTTTTCATTTTTTTCTTTAGTCATAATTTTCCTTGTATAATCAATCTTATAGAAATGAGTTAAATTTTTATAGATTGATTAATTCCTTTCTATTTAT
>CANRPE010000005.1 GCA_947632405.1 uncultured Bacilli bacterium
CAAAAATATAAATAGAAAGGAATTAATCAATCTATAAAAATTTAACTCATTTCTATAAGATTGATTATACAAGGAAATTATGAAATATCAAAAAGTAGAAGAAGTAAAGTTAATATTAGAAGAAGATCAAAAACAAATTACTAATCTTCAAAAATTAAATGATTTAAAAATAAAATATTTAGGAAAAAAAGGTTTAATTACAGAATTAAATCAATATATTAAAGATATTCCATCAGAAGAAAGAAAAGAATTTGGTTTATGTGTTAATGAATTAAGAAATGAATTTAATGATTTTTATGAAACAAAGAAAAATTTATTTGAAACAGAAATTTTAAATCAAAAATTGGAAAAAGAAGCTATTGATATTACATTACCAAGTACTAAAACAAAAAGAGGAAGTAAGCATCCTGTTAACAGAATGATTGAAAGAATTGAAGATTTATTTGTTTCCATGGGTTATGATGTAGTATCTGGTCCTGAATTAGAAACAGATGAATTTTGCTTTGAAAGATTAAATTTACCAAAAGGTCATCCTGCAAGGGATATGCAAGATAGTTTTTATATTACAGATGAATATTTATTAAGAACTCAAACTAGTGCTGTTCAAGCAAGAACTTTACTTGCTAATAAAGATAATCCAAAGCCAATTAGAGAAATTGTTCCTGGTAAAACTTATCGAAAAGAAGATGATGCAACACATTCACATCAATTTTGTCAATGTGAAGGATTAGTTATTGATAAAAAAGAAAATCATGTTTCTTTAGCTGATTTAAAGGGAACTTTAGAAATATTTGTAAAAGAAGTTATTGGAGATAATCTAGATTTAAGATTTAGACCAAGTTATTTTCCTTTTACAGAACCATCTTATGAAGTAGATGTTACTTGTTTTAAATGTGGAGGAAAAGGTTGTCCTTTATGCAAAGATACTGGTTGGATTGAAATTTTAGGTGCAGGTATTGTTCATCCTAATGTTTTAAGAATGAATGGTTATAACCCAGATGAATGGGGAGGATTTGCTTTTGGTCCAGGCTTAGAAAGACTTACAATGTTTAGATATGGAATTCCAGATATGAGATATTTATATACTAATGATATTAGATTTTTAGAAGAATTTGATAGAAAGGATGATAGCGATGCAATTAAGTAGAAAATTTGTAAGTGAATATGTAGATATTCCAAAAGATATAGATATTAAAACACTTGCTTTAAAACTTACAGACGTTGGAAATGAATTTGATGAAGCTAAAAAATTAATTGATGCGACAAATTTGGTTATTGGTGAAATAATTGAATGTATTCCACATCCTGATAGTGATCATTTACATGTATGTAAAGTTAATATAGGAACAGAAATATTACAAATAGTATGTGGAGCACCTAATGCTAGAAGTGGTATTAAAGTAATAGTTGCATTAGTTGGAGCAAAATTACCTGGAGGAATAATTAAAAAAGGAACTATTCGTGGTATAGAATCTAATGGAATGCTATGTTCTATTGAAGAATTAGGGTTAGATCATAAATTTTTAAATCCTGAAGATATTGAAGGAATCAAAGAATTAGATCAAGATGCTGTAGTAGGGGAAGATCCTATTAAATATTTAGAACTTGATGATGAGATAATTGATTTTGATTTAACTTCTAATCGTGGTGATTTATTATCTATTCTTGGAATGGCTTATGAAATTGGAGCTATTTATGATAAAAAAGTTAAAGATATTGATTTAAGTTATAAAGAAATAAATCAAGATATTAATAGTCATTTTAATGTCGATGTTAGAACTGATAATTGTTCGTTATTTTTAGCAAAGAAGGCTCTTAATGTTGAAATTAAAGAAAGTCCTAAGTTTATTAAAAATCGTTTGATAGCTTCAGGAATTCGCCCTATTAATAATGTCGTTGATATTTCAAATTATGTTATGTTAGAAACAGGTCAACCACTTCATTTTTATGATGCTGATCATTTAGGTGATACTTTATGTGTTAGAATGGCAGATGAAAATGAAAAGTTAGTTACTTTAGATCAACAAGAAAGAAACTTATCTAAAGATGATATTGTTATAGCTGATAAAACTCATGCTATTGGTTTAGCAGGTGTTATGGGTGGTCTTTCTACTGAAGTTGAAGATACTACAAAAAATATTATTATTGAATCAGCTATTTTTAATGCTACTTTAGTCCGTAGAACAAGTAATAGAATTTTAAGAAGTGAAGCATCTAATCGTTTCGAAAAAGGTCTTGATCCTAATCGTACTTATATGGCAATAAATCGTGCGGCACATTTATTAGAAAAATATGCTTCTGCTCAAATAGAAAAAGGAATAGTTACTTATGATAAAACTTCTAAAGAAGAAAAAATTGTAGATATTACTGTAAAAAATATAAATGATGTTTTAGGAACTTATTTACAAATGAATGAGATTATCGACATTTTTAGAAGATTAGGATTTAAAACAACTATTGATAAAGAAATAATTAAAGTAAATGTTCCAACAAGACGTTTAGATATATCAATTAAAGAAGACTTAATTGAAGAAGTAGGAAGAATCTATGGAGTAAACAATATAAAAGGAAAATTACCTATCACTACTATGAAAAAGGGAAGTTATGATAAAACAACAAGAGAAATTAGAAATAAAATGATATCATTAGGTTTAAATGAAGTTTTATCGTATATTTTAGTATCTAAAGATGATGTTTATAAATTTACTAATGACGTATTTGAAGATGTAAAATTGTTAGATCCATTAACAGAAGAAAGATCTACACTTAGATATTCTATGATTCCATCTTTAATGAAAATATTTGAGTATAATAAAAAAAGAAACATAAAAGATATTTCTATTTTTGAAATAGGAAAAGGTTTTTATAAAAAGGAAACTTATGGAGAAAATAATAAATTATGTTGTTTAATGTATGGTAATTATTATTTAGGAATTAATCATACTCAAAAAGTAGATTTTTATATTATTAAGGGAGTAGTAGAAGAAATTTTAGATTACTTAGGTTATGCTAATAGATATAGTTTTATAGATGATAATATTCCTAAAGAACTTCATCCAAAATCATCAGCAACTATTTTAGTAGGAAAAGAAGAAATTGGTATTATTGGTAAAGTTCATCCATCAATTATCAAAGAAGATGTTTATGTTTTTGAAATTAATTTAGATAAACTTTTAGCTATCAAAACTAGTAAAATGAAATATAAAGAAATATCTAAATATCCATCTGTTACAAAAGATTTAGCATTTGTGGTTAATAAAAAAATCACTTGTGAAAAAATTATGAAAACAATCAAGAAAAGTGGAGGAAAATTATTAAAAGAAATTAAAGTATTTGATGTATATACAGGAGAAAATGTAGATGCAGATGAAAAATCACTTGCCTTTTCACTTGTATTTGAAGACTCTACTAAAACATTAAATGATGATGAGGTAATGGAAATATTTAATTTAATAATTTCAAATGTAGAAAAAGAGCATAATGCTAAATTAAGAGATAAGTAAAAAAAAAGAGTTTATATTGCTCTATATTTATCCTGATCTTTATAAGGATTATTCTTATCTATATGATCATAAAATAAGATTCCATTTAAATGATCTATTTCATGTTGAAAAGCAATCGCAACTTCTTCTCTTGCTCGTACTTTAATTTTATTACCATTTTCGTCATATCCTTCAATAGTTATTCTAGCATATCTAGGAACAATTCCATCTACTTCACGATTTACACTTAAACAACCTTCACCTAGTTCTACATAAATTTTTTCCATAGAAGTACTAACTATTTTAGGATTAATAATTATATAATTTTCAAATTTTCCTTCATCATATTCATTTACTACAACAAAATAGCGTTTAGGTATTCCAAGTTGAATAGCAGATAATCCCATACCAGGTCTTAAATTATATTTTTCTGCTAATTCTTCAATTTGACTATTAGTTAAATATTCTATCATGTCATCTATATGTTTTTTATCTTCTTTTGATAATGGAAAAATAATATCCTTACTTAGTGTTCTTAGTCTTTTATCTTTTTCATTTAATATATCTTTATTTTTTAGCATATATTATCACTTCCTAATACTATTATATTTTATCAAAAAAAAGAATTGTTGAAAAGTCTAATTGAAATTACTTAGAAAGTTTATTCTTTTTTCGAGTGGTTATTATATCAAAAAACTAAAGAAAAGTCAAAAAAAACGTATAAGATAAGCTTATACGTTATTTATTATTGTGCCCAACGAGTACCAATGACAATTACTAATAAGATAAATAAAACTAAGATAATTGCATAAATTGAGTTGTTATTATTATTACCACAACAACTAGTTGGATAATACATTTGTGGACAAGATTGACCACAAGATGATCCGCCACCATAGTAATACATATTACATTGCCTCCTTTTACTTAATCTATTATAAAGTATGTAAATGTCTGTATTTTGTTAATTAAACTTACCTAAAACAATATTTATCTATAAAATTTAATTATTTTATGTTATGATACTATATGAAAGGTAGCGTTTAAGATGGTTAAAAGAAAACGAGAAAAAAAGGTACTTAGATATTTAGATATGCCTCTTTTAATTGCAAATCTTATTTTATTTGTAATTGGTTTAATAATGGTCTTTTCTTCATCTAATGTTACTGCATATATGTCACATGCGGTAAGTCCATATAATTATTTTATTAAACAAACTATCTTTTTAATTATTGGTTTAATTATGTTTTTAATAATGATTAGATTTAATACAAAAGTTTATGGGATGTTTTCTTGGATTTTATTATTAGCAGTTGTTGCGAGTTTGATTATTTTATTAATTTATGGAAAAGCAACAAATGATGCAGTAAGTTGGTTTGATTTTGGACCTTTTAGTTTTCAACCGAGTGAATTTATTAAAATAATTATTATTGTTTGGATGGCTAGATTTTATGAAATGAATGAAAAAAAATTAACATCTTATTCTACTGCACTTTTTCCACCAATTGTTGCTGCAGGAATTGCTGTACTTATTATGTTACAACCAGATTTGGGTACGGCCATTATTTTTAGTGTAATAGTTTTCTTTCTTTTTTTAGCTGCTCCAATTTCAAATAGTATTAAAAATAAAACCATTTTTGGTTGTATAGGAATGATTTTAGTTATTGCCATGGTTTTGATTACAACAGGGGGTTCTATTTTAGAATCAAGACAACTTTCAAGATTTAATTTTCGAAATCCATGTTCTAGATTATTAACAACAGGTTCACAAGTATGTAATGGTTATATTGCTATTAATAATGGAGGTTTAACAGGTACTGGACTTGGTAATTCTACTCAAAAATATTTATATTTACCAGAACCATATACTGATTTTATTTTTGCTATAATAGTAGAAGAAATGGGAGCTATTTTTGGAATTGGAATTATTTTATTATATATGTTTGTATTATATCGAATTTTAATGATTGGACGGTCTAGTTATACAAATAGAGGTTCTTTAATGTGTTATGGTATTGCAATTTATATTTTTTGTCATATTGCAGTAAATTTATTAGGATTATTTGGATTAATGCCATTAACAGGTGTTCCACTTCCATTTATGAGTTATGGTGGATCATTTACTATTTGTTTAATCGCAGCTTTAACAATTGTTCAAAGAGTAAATATTGAAAATAAAATTAGAGATTCTTTAAAGAAAAGTAACTAACTTTTCTTTTTTTTGACAATTATTTAGTAGGAGGTGTTATATGACGTTTAAATATCGTTACCGAAAACAAATAATTATTTGCCTACTTATTTTATTATGTCTTGGCGGTGGAGGAACTTTTTTCTTTTTAAAAATTAAAAATAAACCAAAGTCAAAGACTAAAGATATAGTTATTAGTAACAAAATAGAAAAAGAAAAGAAAAATTCTCCTACTTTAAAAAATAAAAAAACTATAACTAATGAAATTATGGTAGATGTAAAGGGATTTGTTAATCAGCCTGGAATATATAAATTAGAAGATGGAAGTAGAGTAATTGATGCTATTCAATTAGCAGGTGGTGTTACTAATGAAGCTGATATGAGTGTTTTAAATCTTAGTAAAAAAATAAAAGATGAAATGGTTATTATTGTTTATAGCTATGAACAGGTAAATCAGTTTAAACAAGTAAAAGAAGAAGAAAATAAAATTAATGAAGATTGTCAGTTAGGACTTAATGAAATAAAAAATGATGCATGTATAGATACTTCATCTGAACCAGAAATGTCAAATAATTCTAAAGTTATTTCAATAAATAGTGCAACTTTAGAAGAATTAATGCAACTAGAAGGAGTAGGTGAAGCAAAGGCTAAAGCAATTATTGAATATCGTCAAAAAAATGGATTATTTCAAAAAATAGAAGATTTATTAAATGTAAATGGAATAGGAGAAAGTTTACTTGCTAAGATTAAGGAAAATATTACTTTATGATTCTATGTATTATCTTTTTTTTCTAATTTTTCTTATTATAGCTATTTATAGAATTCAACTTCCATTAAAAACTAATTATTCAGTAAATCAAAATCAAATTGAAGGAAAAGTAATAGATATTAATATTGATGGTAATCAATTAGATTTAATTATTAAAAATAAAGAAAAAATAAAATCAACTTACTATTTTAAAACTTTAACAGAAAAGAAAAAAGTAACTGAAAATATTAATTTAGGAGATTATTTATTATTAAAAGGTCAATTAAAAAGACCACCAAAATCAAAAACAAAGGGTTTATTTGATTATCAAGATTATCTAAAAAGACAAAAAATTACTTTTTTACAAGAAATAGATGAAATTATTATTACTAAGAAAAATAAAAATATCTTTTATAAAGTCAATAATTGGGTAATATTAAAATGTCTTAATCCTTATGTAAAAGTATTTATTTTAGGTGATAAAAGTGATTTAACTAAAGATATTATTACTAAATATCAAAATTTAGGAATTAGTCATTTGTTTGCTTTAAGTGGGATGCATATTACATTATTATCTACTTTTTTACTAAAATTTTTAAAAAAATGTTCTATCAAGGAAGAAAAAAGATATTTATTTGTTTCTTTATTTTTATTATTTTATTTATTTTTAACAGGTATATCTCCTTCTATTTTACGAGCAGTTTTATTTTTTATACTTTTTTCTTTTAATAAAATTTATTATTTATATATAAAAAGTACTAATATTTTTATTTTAGTTTTAATAATTAGTTTAACTCTTAATCCTTATTATTTATTAGATATTGGTTTTTTATATTCATTTACAATTAGTTTTACTTTAATTATAATGAGTAATACTATTAATAATTTAACTACTTATTTAAAAAAACTATTAATGAGTTCTTTTCTATCATTTATAGTTAGTATTCCTATCTCTTTATATTTTTTTAATCAAATTAATATTTTAAGTATTTTTTATAATTTGTTTTATGTTCCTTTAATTAGTTATCTAATTTTTCCATTTTCTATCATAACTTTTATTTTTCCAAAACTAAATTTTATTTTTAATTATTTAATTTTTTTATTAGAAAATAGTTGTAATATATTAGATAAAATTTCTTTTTCTAAATTAACTTTTTCATCTTTATCAATTTCTTTTTATATTATTTATATTCTTGTAATTATTATTTTTCTTTTTGGTTTAAAAAAGAAAAAATATTATTTAAGTATATTATTAATTTTATTATTGATTTTTCATTATTTAATTCCAAATTTAGTTAATAAAAATTATTTGTTGGCAATTGATGTTGGTCAAGGTGATTCAATTTTGTTACATTTTAGTAATCAAAATATTTTAATAGATACAGGAGGAGTTATGAATTATGATAATAAGTCTTGGCAACAAAAAAAGAATAAATCTTCAATAGCACTATCAACTACTATTCCTTTACTAAAAAAATTAGGAGTAAAGAAAATAGATTATTTAATATTAAGTCATGGTGATGCTGATCATATGGGAGAAAGTATTAATTTAATTCAAAATTTTAAAGTAAGTACAGTAATATTAAATTGTGGTCAATTTAATGGATTAGAGAAAAATTTAATTAGTATTTTAAATAAAAATAAAATTAAATATTATAGTTGTATTAAACAATTAAATTTAGATAATAATCAATTATATTTTTTAGATACTAAATTATATAATAATGAAAATGATAATAGTAATGTAATTTATACAGAATTTAATAATTATAAGTTTCTTTTTATGGGAGATGCTGGAATTGAAGTAGAAAAAAATCTTATAGAAAAATATAATTTAACAGATATAGATATATTAAAAGTAGGGCATCATGGTTCTAATACGTCATCAAGTAAAGAATTTATTGATAGTATTAATCCTAAATACGCAATTATAAGTGTTGGTAAAAATAATCGTTATAATCATCCAAATCATCAAACTTTAAAAACTTTAAAAAATAGTATTATTCTAAGAACAGATAAAGAAGGAAGTATTATGTTTACAATTAAAAATAATATTTTAAAGAAACAATAAAGCTAAATATATAAACTTTAAAATTTATCTTTAAAATCTTGCCTTTTTTATAAAAATTTATTACAATAAAATAAATAGAGGTGATTCGATATGAAAAATATTAATACAATAATTAATAAAAAAGAATCACTTGACTTAAAACGTTCCTATATGGATGCTTGTAGTAATCCAGAATTTAAAGAGTTTATTGAAACATTACCAATTGAAGAAGATATTTTAATAAAATATACTTCAAAATTAGAAGAAGCTTCTGTAGAATTTCATCATTGTAAAAATTGTAAAAATATTTTAAATTGTAAAAATCAAATAACAGGTTATTGTTATACTCCAGAAAAAGATAAGGGCATAATTCATTTTTCTTATGTAATGTGTGAAAAAAAGAAAAACCAAGAAAAAGAATATGAATATTTAGAAAATATTAAATATTATGAAGTTGCTGAAGAAATAAAAAAAGCTTCTTTTAAAAATCTATATAAAGATGATACTAATCGTGTTCCAATATTAAAATATATTACAGAATTTATAAAAAAATATGGAACAAAAGAACAAGAAAAAGGTCTTTATTTAAATGGATCTTTTGGCTCAGGAAAAACATATTTAATTGCTGCATTATTTAATGATATGGCGAAGAAAAATATCAAAAGTGCAATTATTTATTATCCAGAATTTTTAAGAGATTTAAAAGCTTCTTTTAATAGAGATTATGAAGAAAAATTTAATTATATTAAGAAAGTAGAACTGCTACTTTTAGATGATATAGGAGCAGAAAATGTTACTACTTTTAGTAGAGATGAAGTTTTAGGACCAATTTTACAGTATCGAATGGAAGAAAATTTACCAACTTTTTTTACTTCTAATTTAACGCTGGAAGAATTAGAATCGAATTTAGCTATAACAACAAGTGGTGTTGATAAAGTAAAAGCTAGACGAATAATTGAACGTATAAAACAACTTACAGTTGATATGAAATTAATTAGTAAAAATAGGAGGAACTAAATATGTCTAAAAATAGAAGTGAAAGAAATAGAGAATTACTAATAAAATATTTCAAAGAAGAAAATCGTACTTCTCAAAAAGAATTTGAAAGATTATTATTAGAAGATGAGGGCAAAACATTAGAATCTTCACTTCTTTCTTTTATATATGATGAAATTGATAATATTATATATGCTAATGACATTAATTACTTATTTAAAGCCATTCGTTATTTAGGAATATTAACTGAAAAATATCCAAATTTGAATCGAGATAAAATTAAAAGAAAATTAAAGAAGACAGTTGAAAAAATAGATAGATTAAAAGAAAACAAAAAAAATGAATTTTATTCAGTAAAAAAAGTCAAAAATAGAATTAAAAGAATTAATGATTTAATCTATGATTTAAATCAACAACTAGATATTAAACAAAATAAATATTATGATTTACTAGCGTATTTTATATTTCAAATTAAAAATATTGAACAAATAGAAGAAATATTAAAAATGTTTCCTTATGTTGTCAATGCTAAGAAAACAAATAAAAATGGTTCTATGAATTCTATCTTTTTTCAAGTCTTAAATCAATATATTAGTGAAATTATTAATTATACTTATTTAGATGAAAATGAAGATATTTTATATTATAAAAATATTATTTCTCTTTTTTATAGTAAAAAAGAATTTGAATTTGAAAATTTTGAAAAAATAGAAATTTTAAATTTAATTTATGCTAATATTTATACACTTTCATCAAAGAAATCTGATCATAGAACAAAATTAGCATTATTAACAGAATTAAAAGATATTATAAAACAAGAAAATGAAAAAAAGACAATTACTAATATCGCAAAATATTATAATATTAAAGTAGATTTTAGTGATTATTTAATAGAACAATTAAATATGTATCAAACTTCATATAGTAAAAGGGTTTATCCTAATAGAAAAATAGTTGATGATTATATGATTACTATAGATAGTAAAGGAGCAATAGAAATAGATGATGGTTTAACTGCAAAAAAGCTTCCTAATGGTAATTATCTAATAGGAGTTCACATTGCTAGTGTTTTAGGTTATTTGCCATATTATTCTGATCTTGTTACAGAAGCAATTTCTAGGGGTAGTAGTATTTATAATAACAATATAAGTAAAAGAAAAAATGATGACTATATAAATGTAATTCCAATTTTTCCATATAATTTTTCTGCAAGAGATGCTTCTTTTATTGAAAATGAAAAACGTCTTGCTAATTCATATTTTTTTGAAATAGATAATAAAGGTAATATTGTTAATGAATCATTTCAAAAAACAATTGTTACAAATAATAGAAAGTGTAGTTATCAAGAAATAAATAAAATTTTAGATGGAGGAGGGAGTTATTCTGATAATCCAAGATTAGAACAGCTTGCTCATATGTTAGAAGAAATCATGTATCTTTTAAATTGTAAACATGAACACTCAGAAATTTATTCAGCTTTAAAACAAAAATCTAATGACCCTGCTAATATTATTTCAGAAAATACTCAATCTGGTAAAATTGTTAGTCAAGCTATGATTTTAGTTGGCAATCGAGTAGCTGAGTGGTTTAAAGATCCTAGTAGAGACTATCCTTGCTTATTAAGAGTTCATGAAATTGGTGATGAACTTACTAAATGTTTACAAAAAACAATTGAGGGATTTAAAGTACAGGCAGATAATAAAAAATTTGATTATTTATATGATTCTATAATGGGAATTTATCCAAAAGCACATTATGATTTAGAGGGAAGACATGAAGGTTTAAATTTAGATCATTATTGTCATATTACTTCTCCTTTAAGGCGGAGTGCTGATATTGTAATGGAACATGCATTAGATGTTTGTTATTTCCAAAATCCAAATGATTATAAATTAGCTGAATTAGAAAAAAATTTAATGATGAATAAAAATATTATTAATGCCCAAAATAATGCGATTAATTACTTTTTAGATGATTGTAAATTTCAAAAAAAATTGGAGCGAAAATGACATAAGTGTAAAGTAATATAAAAAAATAAGTTGCTATTTTTTTAAATATGCGATATTCTTAAATTAAGGTAGGTGGAATGATGAAAAAAAATAATAATTCAACAGTTGAAAAAAACAATAAAAAAATTGTAGCTTTAGCTTTAGCATTAGTCTTATTGATAGGAGGAAGTTATGCATGGCTTCAGATAACTCTAAATGGTACTAAAACAGCTAGAATAGAAGCAGGAACTTTAGCTGTAGATTTAGTAGATGAAACAGAAGGAATCAATATCGGAGCAGCATATCCAATGACTGATGAAAATGGACGTAATCCAGAAACAAATCCAACATCATATAAATTTATATTAGAAAATACTGGTACAGTTGCAAGTTTATATACAGTTTATTTAGATAAACAAGCAATAGATACTTCTGCTGCATTCGATATGCCATTAAATTTAGTAAAATGTCATATTACAAAAAAAGTTATGAAAAAAGTAGGAGAACGTGATAGTGTTGAACAAATAGAAGCAGAAAGTGGCGATGACACAAAACAAGATGAATATACAACAACAACAACATTAGAGGATATTAAAGGTTCTTCAGATGCTGAAGTTATTCTAGATTCTAGTGCAAAACATGAATCAACTCCATTAGGTAAAGATGAATATGCACTATATGAAATAAGACTTTGGATTTCCGATGAAGCTAAAACAACAGATTTAAATAAATCTCAAGAAGACGGAACAAAAAAATCTGCTGAATATTCAGGAAAATTAAGAATAGAAGCTACACAAACTGGTATTGAAGAAGACGAAGCATATTCTGAATAAAAACAATAAAAAGCATGAAAATTGCTTTTTTTTTTAATTTAATATTCAAGAGGTTGAAAAAAAATTTTTAATATGATACAATATGTACATAAAAACAGTGAGTGAGGACATGATTAAATTAGTTTCTTATTAGAGAGTTCATGGTTGGTGAAAATGAATTAAGAAAAATTTGATTACTACCTCATTAGTTGAATTATGAAAAGTAATTCCGGAAAAATATTTTCCGTTATCTAAATTAAGAAAATACTGGATGGTACCGTGTCTTAACACTCCAATAGTGGAGTGTTTTTATTTCTAAGGAGGAAAAAATATGATAAATATAAAAGAAAATGAAAAACTAAGTATTATGAATCATTCATGCGCCCATTTATTAGCTCAAGCTGTAAAGCATCTATATCCAAATGCTAAATTTTGGGTAGGACCAGTAATTGAAGAAGGCTTTTATTATGATATCGATTTAGGTGATGAAGTAATTCACGAAGAAGATTTACCTAAACTAGAAAAAGAAATGAAAAAAATATCTAAAGATGGTAAAAGAATTATTCGAGAAGAAATTACTAAGGAAGAAGCTTTAGAAAAATTTAAGAACGATCCATATAAACTTGACTTGATTTCACGTATGAACGAAGATGAAACAATTATTAGTTGTTATAGTCAAGGTGACTTTACTGATTTATGTCGTGGACCACATGTAGATACAGTAAAAGAATTAAAATACTTTAAACTTTTAAAAGTATCAGGAGCTTATTGGAAAGGTGATTCTAAAAATAAAATGCTTCAAAGAATTTATGGTATTTGTTTTGAAACAGAAGAAGATTTAATTAAGCATTTAGAGGAATTGGAAGAAGCGAAATTAAGAGATCATCGTAAACTTGGAAAAGATTTAAAAATATTTATGATGCATGACTTAGTAGGTAAAGGTATGCCAATGTGGTTACCAAATGGAGCAATGATTAGATATCAATTAGAAAAATATATTAAAGATAAAGAAATTTCTTTAGGATATCAACATGTATATACACCTAGTTTAGGAAGCGTTAATTTATATAAAACTTCAGGACATTGGGATCATTATCAAGAAGATATGTTTCCAAAAATGACTATTGATGATGAAGAATTTGTATTAAGACCAATGAATTGTCCTCATCATATGTTAATATTTAAAAATGAATTACATTCTTATCGTGATTTACCAATCAGAATAGGAGAACTTGCTCATGATTTTAGATATGAAGCAAGTGGAGCTGTTTGTGGTTTAGAACGAGCAAGATGTATGTGTCAAAATGATGCTCATATCTTTTGTAGTTTGAATCAAGTAGGAGAAGAATTTGCAAATGTTGTAAAACTAATTTTAGACGTTTATCAAGATTTTGGTTTCAAAGATTATTCTTTTCGTTTATCATTGCGTGGTGAAGAAAAAGAAAAATACTTTGATGATGATGAAATGTGGGATAAAGCAGAAAATATGTTAAGACAAGTATTAACGGATTTAAAATTAGATTTTTACGAAGCTGAGGATGAAGCTGCTTTTTATGGACCAAAACTTGATGTTCAAGTAAAATCAGCTATTGGACATGATGTAACATTATCTACATGTCAATTAGATTTTCTTCTTCCAGAAAGATTTGATTTAACATATATAAATGAACAAGGAGAAAAAGTAAGACCTGTTGTTATTCACCGTGCTATTTTAGGTACCTTAGATCGTTTTACAGCATTTTTACTAGAAGAAACAAAAGGTGTCTTACCATTATGGCTTGCTCCAACTCAAGTAAAAGTAATTCCTGTTTCTAGTGAGCACCATAGTGAATATGCCAAAAAAGTAACAGATGAATTAAGAAAAAATAATATTCGTGCAGTATTAGATGAACGAAATGAAAAACTAGGCTATCGTTTGAGAGAAGCTCAAACAGAAAAAATACATTATACCTTAATTTTAGGAGATCAAGAACAAGAAAAAAATACAGTAAGTTATCGTTTATATAGTCAAAAAGATACTACTACAGTTAAATTAGATGAATTTATTGCTAAAATTAAAGAAGAAATTGAAAATAAATATTAAAATGAAGTAGGGTGGTTTTATGAATAAGAAAAAATATTATTATCAACAAATAGAAACAAATAAGATATCAAAAATAAAAATGATTGAAAGTATAAAAGAATTATTACATAAAAATAAACTTTCAAAAGCTCTAGCTACTGTTGATAGATATTTAGAGGATTATCCAAATGATCCATATGGTTTATTTCAACATGCTAATATTTTATTATTACTTGGTTATATTGATGAAGCTAAAAAAGAATTTTTAAATATTGTTGAACAAAATTTAGATACTAAATATAGTTCTTTATATAAACTTGGAGTAATTGCTAAACAAGAAAATGATTATGATTTAGCATGTAAATACTTTAGACAAAATATAGAAGAAAGCCCTTATGCTGAAATATTTTCTATAATAGAATTATCTAATATTGTAATATATCAAAAAAACGATGTAGAAGAAGCATTAGCTGTTTTATATAAATATTCTGATATGAAGGATGAAAATATTTTATTGCAAAAAGCTAATATTCTAATTCATTTTGGAAATTGTATAGATGCATATGAGGTTATAACTAAGGAATTATCTTTAGAAAATACTGAGAATAAACTTAATGAAAAACAAAAATATTACTATTATAGGATTAAAGGAATTAGTGAATTCTATTTAAAGAAATATGATGATTCTATTAAGTCTTTATCAACTTCTCTTTCTTATTGTAGTAATAATGATTATTGTTCTATAACTATAAAACAATATATTGCACAGTCATATTATAAATTAAGAGATTTTAAATCTACTATTGAAATATGCAATGAAATTATTCAATTTGGTGAGTCAAATAGTGTAGGAGAATCTTATAAATTGTTAGGAAACGTTTATAAAGATTTAGGTTATTATGATGAAGCAGAAACAAGTTATAACTATAGTGAAAAATCAAATATAAATTTAGCTAATTTAAATATGTTAAGAAAAAATTATGAAGAAGCAGTTACTAATCTTACCGAGTATATTGATAAAAATGAAAATAATAAAAAAATAAGTTCTATTTATTTAAGAAGGTCTATATTATATTTTAAATTAGGTGAAATAAAAAAAGCTAATTCAGATTTTAATCATATAATTAAAAGAAGACTAAGTAAAAAAGATAAAGAACATTATGAAGCATTAAAAACAAATTTAGATTTTAAAAATACAGGTAAAATAAATTCAGATAATTATGAATTAAATCAATTATTAAATTATAGTTTCGAGGCATTAAAATCACAATTACAACAGCAATATCTATATCAAAATGATAAGTCAACTTATTTTAATCAAAATATTGATTTTGATGAATTAATCTGTCAAATTCCTGAACTTTTAGATAAAGCAAAAATCGTGGAAAATGTTTTTTATGAAGTTTATGAAGTACCTTATGAAAATATTGGTTATGTAGATGGAGAAAAGTCTGATACTTTGGGAATTAAAGTATTTCCAGATACTAAAAAAGTATATATGATGTATCCTATCAAAAGTAAAAATATATATGATATGGATAAATCTACAGAAAAGTTAAAAAATATGTCGAAATCTAAAGTTTATGAACAAAAATCAAGAGTTGATAAATTTAATCAAAAATATGGTCTTAAGAGTGAAATTTAAAAGATGAAAATTCACTCTTTTTTTTGTCAATAAATGTAAAAATGTTTTAAATTATAAAAAAAATTAAATTTATAATTTACATACTATATAAATTGAGGTAATATATATTTAAGCAGTGGTTAATTGTGGTAGAAAGTGGGGGATTTTATGTTCATGGGTGAGTATCATCATAGTATTGATGATAAAAATAGACTTATTATTCCTTCTAAATTTCGTGAAGAATTAGGGGAAGAATTTATTATTACCCGCGGTATTGAAAATTGTCTATTTGTCTATTCAAAAGATGATTGGCAAAAAATAGTTACCAAACTAGAATCACTACCATTTACAAAGAAAGATGCACGTAATTTTATTCGTTTCTTTCTATCAGGTGCTACTGTTGCAGAATTTGATAAACAAGGACGTGTCAATATTTCCTCACCATTAGTAAGTTACTCAAATTTAGAAAAAGAATGTGTCATAATCGGTGTAGGTAATCGACTTGAAATTTGGTCTAATAAAAATTGGGACGATTTCTTCAATTCTGCAAAAGATAATATGTCCGATATTGCTGAGAATTTGTTTGACGGGAGTCTAGATTTATAATGCATATTAGTGTTTTATTAGAAGAAGTAATTAAAGTTTTAGACTTAAAAGATGACAGTATTGTAGTAGATGCAACTTTAGGATATGGAGGACATAGTAGTGAAATTTTAAAAAGAATAAAAAATGGGAAACTATTCGCCTTTGACCAAGATAGTGAAGCGATTGAATATAGTACCAATTTTTTAAAACAGATTGGTACTAACTTCACTATCATTAAAAGCAATTTTGTTCATTTAAAAGAAAAATTAAATGAACTAGGAGTTAAGCAAGTTGATTGTGTTTTATTTGATTTAGGCGTATCTTCTCCACAACTTGATCAAAAAGAACGTGGATTTAGTTATCATCAAGATGCAAAGCTTGATATGCGAATGGATCAATCACAAAAATTTTCTGCTTATGATGTCGTTAATTTTTATTCAAAAGAAGAACTTGCTAATATTTTTTCTAAATATGGTGAAAGTAAATTTGCTAGAAACATTGCTAAAAAAATAGTAGAGTATCGCGAAAATAAAAAAATTGAAACAACTCTAGAACTTGTTGAAATTATAAAAACAGCAGTACCTATGAAATTTAGAATAGATAAACATCCTGCAAAACAAATATTTCAAGCGATTCGTATTGAAGTTAATCATGAATTAGAAGTTATAACTCCAGCTTTAACTTCAGCATTAGAAATGCTTAATATTGGAGGAAAAGTTGCAGTTATAACATTTCATTCCTTAGAAGATAGATTAGTAAAAAAACTATTTCAAAAATATACTGAAATAGATCCAAAATTAAAAGGTTTACCAAATATTCCTAAAAATTATTTACCAGATTATAAATTAGTAGTTCATAAAGCTATTGTTCCAACAGAAAAAGAACTTGCCACTAATAATAGGGCACATAGTGCAAAACTACGAGTTATTGAAAGAATAAAATAAGGAGAGATTAATATGAAAAAAACAGTTAAAAAACATTTAAAAATGTCTAAAGGAGAAAGAATTTTATATACTTTAGCAATATTTTTATTGTTACTATCTCCAATTTCAATTGTTTTTTCAAAAGCTACTTTAGCTAAAGTTAATTTTGAAGTAGAAAAACAAAAAAAGGCTATTGAAATTCAAGAAAAAACAAATGAAAGTATTTCAATGACTATTGATGAGTTAGCATCACTAACAAAAATACAAGAGGTTGCATTAGAACAAGGTTTGAGTTATAATGATAATAATATTAGAATAATTACAGAAGATAATTAGGATGGGATATATATATGAAGAAAAAGAAAAAAACTCGCAATAATGTAAAATACAGTAAGCTTGTAATTCTTCTTTCTCTTTTTTTATTTGCAATTATGATTTTAAGAGTCATTGAACTTGCTACTTCTAAAGAAATTGA
Organism: uncultured Bacilli bacterium; assembly: GCA_947632405.1. Taxonomy (GTDB): domain Bacteria; phylum Bacillota_I; class Bacilli_A; order RF39; family UBA660; genus UMGS995. The sequence goes on from CANRPE010000005.1 coordinate 17,934, forward strand.
TGGAGTTAATTTGCAAAAATTAGCAAGTCAAAGAACAAATAAGACCGAAATATTAGAGGCAAAGCGAGGAACTATTTATTCCAGTGATAATGAAATTTTAGCATTAAATGTGGCATCTTATAAATTAATTGCATATCTTGATTCAAAAAGAACTGAACATGAAGATGATCCCCAACATGTTGTTGATAAAGAAAAAACAGCAGAAGCTTTGGCACCTATTTTAGAATTAGATAAAGAAGAAATTTTAAATTATTTAAATAAAAAGAATGTCTATCAAACAGAATTTGGTTCTCATGGGCGAGGTTTATCAGAATTAGAAAAACAAAAAATAGAAGAATTAAATTTACCAGGACTTGATTTTATAGAAAGTTATAAAAGATATTATCCAAAGGGTCAATTTTTATCATATACTTTAGGATATGCTAAAAATGATGATAATGATGATAGTATTACTGGTGAAATGGGAATAGAAAAATATTATGATAAAATTTTAAAAGGTAAAGATGGTTATGTTACATATCAAAAGGATTTAAAAGGATATAAGATTGCTGACTCTAATGAAATTAGGCAAGAAGCAGTAGAAGGAAAAGATATTTATTTAACTGTTGATAGTAATATTCAATTTTTTATTGAACAAGCTTTAAATAAAGCTAAAATAGAATATGGTTATGAATGGTTTACTATGATAATTGCTGATGCTAAAACTGGAGCTATTTTAGGATTATCATCTTATCCTTCATTTGATCCAAATTTAAGAAATATAACAAATTATATCGATTTATCTGTAGCTTCAGCTTATGAACCTGGTTCTACTATGAAGACATTTACTTATATGGCAGCAATGGAAAATGGTGTATATAATGGAACAGATACGTATAAATCAGGACTATATGAAACATCAGATGGCACTGTAATTGGTGACTGGAATAGAAATGGTTGGGGTGTTATTTCTTATGATAAGGGTTATGCATTATCTAGTAATGTAGGAGTTATTAATCTAATAAGTAGAAATATGAATGCTGCTATGCTTAGACAATATTTTAGAAAATTAGGATTTGGATCTAAAACTAGAATTTCACTTCCAAATGAAGCTAGTGGTACAATTAATTTTAAATATGAAACAGAAATTTATAATGCTGGTTTTGGACAAGGAATTACTACAACACCAATTCAAAATATTCAAGCTTTAACACCACTTACTAATGATGGCATGCTTCTTCAACCATATTTAGTTAAAAAAATTATTAATCCATCTAATAAAGAGATAATTATGACAGGAAAGAAAAATGAAATAGAAAGAGTTGCTTCAACTGCAACTGTAGAAAAGATGCTTCAATTAATGGATGATACTGTAAATGGTATTGGAAATACTGGTAGTGGTTATAGAATAGATAGTCATGAACTAATTGGTAAAACAGGTACAGCTCAAATAGCTGCTGAAAATGGACAAGGTTACTTAGATGGTAAAAATGATATTATTTCTTCTTTTGCAGGAATATATCCAAAAAGTAATCCAGAAATTATAATTTATGCTTCTGTCAAAAGACCAAGTAATGGTAGTCAAAAACCTATTTCTAATGCTGTTAAAGAAGTAGTTTTAAATATTGGAAAATATTTAGGTACAGAGCAACAAACTACTACAACACAAGTAATAGAATATACACTTCCATCATTTATTAATAAAGATATTGAAAAAGTAAAAACTACACTAACTAATAATAGTATGAAATACCAAGTTATTGGGAATGGTAATAAAGTAGTTAAACAATATCCTGAAAAAAATAATAAAATTACTAATAAAGATACTGTTTATTTGATTACAAATGATAATACTTATGTAATTCCTAATGTTTGTGGTTTATCTAGTAAGGAAGCAAAAACATTATTACAACTTTTAGGAGTTAAAGTAAAATTAGAGGGTAGTGGATATGTTATTAATCAAAGTATTGCAGAAAATACACCAATTACTGAAGGTATGGAGATAACATTGACATTAAATCCTAAATTTGAAAGTTAGGTGAAGTTAAATGAAAAAAAATTTAATAGTAAGCTCTATTATTAGTATTATAATAATTTTTCTTATAATTATAGGTATTTATTTTTTAACTACTAATAATAAAAGTAAAAATATTAAATTAGATTCTAATTACAAAGCTTTAATTGGTTTAAGAATGAATTCTGATATAATTTTAGTTATTAATCAAAAAGATAAAGTATCTAATATACTATATTTAAATAAGACTAGTGCTAGTACTTTAGCTAATCAAAAAATAGAAGGTAAGGATTTAGCACTTGCAGTTGAATTAATTGTTGATAAATTAAAAAATAAAAATGAATTTGACAATGGTGAAGAATTATATATAACTAGATACAGTCAAGATAAGATTTATGCAACTTTTATTGAAGAATTGAATAAAGAATTTGTTATTTATGGTATTGATAATAAACTAGTTGAACAAACTGATGATTTAAGTACAAAATTAAATCAATTAAAATTAAAAACTACTGATAGTACAATAACAAATATTGAAACATTATATCAGTATTCAAAAAAAATATTGACTAAAGATTAATAATAGTAATGTTAAATAAAAAAATATTTTAAATTAATAAAATTTATTATTTAAAAAAACTTACTCCTTCAGTAAGTTTTTTTTGCTATATAATTTAATATTTTTTATGAAAAAATTAATCTGAATTTTTATTTTTGGTAATTTTCAAAATTAAAAATAAAATGTTAATATTCAAAATATATTATTTATATAATTATATTTTTTTAAAATTTAAATTAATGTTTATACTAATAATATTTAAAAACTTTAATAGGAGATGAATAAAATGAAAACACTTCTAATAATAATAGGAATTATTTTTGTTATAGTAGCTCTTTTATTTACATGGTGTTCAATGAAAATATCTAGTTATTGTGATCATCAAAAATAAAATATACTTATTTCTTTAAATCTTTTTCATTTAAGTTATTTAAAGCATACTCAATACATTCATTAATTATTCTATTTACAGATATATTAGATTTTTTAGCTAAATTTTCTAATTTCTTTAAAGTTATAAATTTTAATCTAACTGTTCTTAAAATAGATTTTTCATCTTCAATATTGGGCAGATTAAAGTCTTTCATATAAGTCACTTCCTATATAGAAATTGTATAAAAATGTATTACATTATGTAAGTTACACAATTTGTATTACAATTATGCATTTTTATGATATAATACTTAATATGAAAGGAGTAAATATGAAGAAGTTTAGATTGCTATTAATAGTTTCAGTTGTTTTTATGGCTACTGGATGTGGAAATGCTAATTCTATAAAGGATACTAGTGTTAGTGATAATAAAGAAAATACCGAGGTTAAAAGTGAAACAAAAAAAGCAATTGCTGTTTCTATAGGGCAAAATATTCAATATGATGATAATTATAATATTTCGTTTTTAGAAATGTTATTTACACAAAAAATAGAACCAACAAATCCAGAAAGTTATTATACTTATTATCCTGCAGGTGATGATAATGCTTATTTAGTTTTAAAAACTGTTATAAAAAATTTAGGTACTGATACTTTAAAGGGATCAAAATTACCAAAAGCAAAATTAATATATGATAATAAATATAATTATGATGCTAAACTTATGACTGAAACAGATGATGGTTCAAATGTTGAACAGTATGATTGGTATATGGATATAGAACCATTAAAAACTAAAAAAATTTGGTATGCTGTAGAAGTTCCAAAAGAAATAGAAAATAATACAAACACTAGCATAATAATGGAATATAAAATAAATAATAAGGTTTATAATGTAAAACTTAGATAAAGTTTATGTAATCTTTTTGTAAATAAAAAAGATTACATTTACTAGTATGTTATATGGAATAAATTTGTCTTTACAAAATAATACTAATATGATAAAATAACAATGTTAGCTCAATTAATAAAATAATTGAGTTTCTTATTAAATAAAAATATTTATATAATAAAATTACTAATAATATAATTTCTACATTTATATGATAATTTGTAGTTGGAGGTTTTATAAATGAGTAATAGTATAGATAGTAAGAATGATAACAGAACTAAAATTGGTTTAACTGTCTATTTAGGTTTTAAAAGAATATTTGATTTATTAGTTTCATCACTAGTCTTTATTATTTGTATTCCTATATTTTTAATAGTTGGAATTTTTATTAAAATAGATTCTAGAGGACCAGTTTTTTACAAACATAAAAGGATAGGAAAAAATGGAAAAACTATTTATTTATATAAATTTAGAAGTATGTACAATGATGCAGATGTTAGATTGAAAGAGTTATTAAAAGATCCTAAAATAAAAAAGGAATGGGAAGAAAATTATAAATTACATAATGATCCTAGAATTACAAGAGTAGGTAAAATATTAAGAAGAACTTCAATTGATGAGCTTCCTCAATTATTAAATATTTTAAAAGGTGATATGAGTCTTATTGGACCAAGACCTTTAGTAGATGGTGAAATAGAAAAATATGGAAAAAATAAATCAAAGTTTTTAAGTGTGACACCAGGCTTAACAGGTTTTTGGGCATGTTCTGGAAGAAGTAATATTACTTATAAAGAAAGAATGGAATTAGAATTATATTATGTTGATCATATGAGCCTATTCCTAGATATAAAAATAATTTTTAAGACAATAATTGCTGTACTTAAAGGCCATGGAGCTAAGTAATAATAGGTATAAAATAAAAAATAAAATAAGTTTTTATTTTTATGATATACTATTTAATAGATAATTATATTTAATTTAAATATTTGGTTAATATAGTAAGAGGAGAATAAAAGGAGAATAGAATGGAAACAAAAGAAACACAAAAAAAGAAAGTTAAAAAATTAAAATTTAAAAAATTAAATATTTTGGGTTTAATTAGCTTCATTATATATGTAATATTTTGCATAATTTTTGCAAGATTGGATTTATTATCACCACTATATTTAACATTAGTAATTGTAATATTACTATTAATACAAATATTAGGAATTTTCTTAATTAATAGACGCAAAAAAGGCTTAAAAATTTTAGGTAGTATTATATTAATATTATTTACTATAATTCATTGTGTAGGTATATATTATTGTTATAATACTAATGAGTTTTTAAATAAGTCATTAGGTAGTAAATATATTAAAAATACTAATACTTATTATATTGTTAGTAAAGCTTCAAATAATTTAACTGAAGATGATATTGCAGGTGATATTTCGTACTTTAAAAATACACCTAATATTGATAAAGCTAATAATAAATTAAAAACTATTTATACTGATGCAGTAATGAAAAGTTATGAAGATGTTAATTTAATGTTTAAAGATTTAAATAATGATGTAGTTAAATTTATGTATATTGAACAATCATCTTTTAATACTATTTTTGATTTAGATAAAGAATTAAATAAAGATAATTACAAAGTATTAGATAAAATTGAAGTTACTTCTAAATTAAAGGCTAAGGATTCTAATGATTCTATATTTAATATTTATGTTAGTGGAACTGATTTTACTGAGGAGAACTTAGATTTTAATATGATTATTACAGTAAATACAGAAACTAATCGTATTTTATTAACAAGTATTCCAAGGGATTATTATTTTGAATTAGATGGATATAATGGCTCAAAAGATAAATTAAGTTTTATGAAACCTTATGGTATTGAAACTATTTCTAATTCTTTAGAAAATTTATTAAATATTGATATTGATTATTATTTTAAAATTAATACAACAGGATTAGTTACAGTAATTAATGAAATAGGTGGAATTAATTTCTGTAGTGATTATGATTATATTACAACACATGCTTTAGTTATGGGAACTTATGATGATACAAAAGGAAAGAAATTACATGTAACTAAGGGTTGTCAATATATTAATGGAATAGAAGCTTTAACTATTGCACGTGAAAGAAAGAAACTTCAAGGTGGAGATAGAGCAAGACAAGAAAATTGTCGTAAAATATTTATGGCTATTTTAAATAAGCTAAATAATGTAAATACAGTTACAAATTATACTGGTATTCTTGATTCATTTAATGGTTTATATGAAACTTCGCTTCCTAAAAGTGCATTTAGTAATATTGCTAAAACAACTATTAATAATAAAGGAAAATGGAAAATAGAAGAACAATCAGTTGATGGTCAAGATGGAAAAGATTATATTAAACTTACAAAGTATACTGATTGGGTAATGTATCCTGATATGCAAACAGTAGAAAAAGCTGGTAAAAAAATAAATCGAATTATAAATCATTAAACTAAATAGTAATTTTAATGTTATTAAAAAATGTATAAAAATACACAATAATTATGTGTATTTTTTTATTATATATAGAAATAAAATATATTTAGGTGTAAAATATAGTTAGGTGAGTATTTATGAGATTTGTAAGTAAAATATTAGGAGTTATTTTATCTATTTTATTTTTTGTGACAATGTATATGGTATATCAATTAAATATATTACCAATAAAATATTTTTTTATAGTAGGTCTTTTCTTATTATTAATTGTTTTTTGTTTAGTTTTCAAATTAATTAGAAAAAAAACATCTATTTTTAGTAGAATCTTTTTTATGGCTATTTCAATTGTCTTTATTATATGTAATTATTTTATTTTAACTTATATCAATGCAACCTATGATTTTATGAATAGTATGGTATTTAATAAATTTGAAACTATTACTTATCGTGTTATTGTAAATTCTAATACTAATTATAAAAAAATAAATGATTTAAATAATTTAGAGATTGGGTATTTAAAATCAGATAATAATTATAAAAAATTAAAATTATTAATGATGAAAGATATTAAATATAAAGAAAGTAAATATAAAAATATTAATTCTTTACTTTCTGATGTTAAGAATCAACAAATACCTGGTATTGTTCTAGAAGATAGTTATTATGAATTATTAAAAGAAGAATATACTGACTTAGAAGCTTCAACAAAAATTATTAAGTCATATAAATTAATTGTTCCAAAAGAAAAAAAAGCATCATCATCTAGTACTCGAAATCCATTCATTATTTATATTAGTGGAATTGATACTTATGGTAAAATTTCTAGTGTATCTAGAAGTGATGTTAATATAGTAGCAGTAGTAAATCCTATGACAGAAAAGATTTTGTTGGTTTCTATTCCAAGAGATTATTATGTTCAATTACATGGTACTAGTGGAAATAAAGATAAATTAACTCATGCAGGAATTTATGGAATTGATATGAGTGTTAATACTATTAAAGATTTATTAGATATAGATATTGATTATTATTTGCGTCTTAATTTTTCTACTTTAACTAAGAGTATTGATTTATTAGATGGAATTGATGTATATTCTGACAGAACATTTCATCCATATACTAATTCTTCTATAACAATAACAGAAGGTATAAATCATATGAATGGAGAAGAAGCTTTAGCCTTTGCTAGAGAACGTCATGCTTATGCTACTGGTGATCGTCATAGAGGTGAAAATCAACAAGCAATTATTACAGCAGTTATTAAAAAAATGAGTAGTCCTACGATGATTACTAAATATAAAAATTTATTAGAATCTTTAGAAGGAACATTTGAAACGAGTATGTCTTATGAAGATATCTCAAATCTTGTTAAATTGCAATTAGATAAAGAAATTGACTGGAATATTGAATCAATTAGTTTAGATGGAACAGGAAAGATGTTACCAACTTATTCCATGGGTAATAGAAATTTATATGTTATGATTCCAAATGAAGATACAATTAAAGCAGCTAAAAAGAAAATTAGTCAAACTTTAAATGAAGATAAATAAATTTATTTATTATTTATCTTTTTTATTTCCAAGCATTAATCTTACAATAGCTTTATCTTCATGTTTTACATTTGCTTCTGGAGACTGAGATATAACATAATCTCCTTTGCCAGAATATTCAACTGTAAAATTAACTAGTAATTTCTTAGCTTCTTCTTTAGTTAAGCCAACAACATTTGGAACCTGATAAGTAATTTTATCTGTCCATTCTAAATCTTTTTCTAATCCACCTTTTTGTTCTTTAATATCTAAAGCTTCAATTATATCTAGTAAAATTCTTCTAGCAATAGGAGTAGTTGTATAACTTGAAAGCAATGCTGTATTTTTAGGATTATCAATGGCAATATATAAAACTGCTTCTGGATCATTTGATGGTACTATTCCAACAAAAGACATAATATAGTTATTAACTAGATATTTACCATCTTTAGCTTTTTGAGCTGTTCCAGTTTTACCACCAATTCTATATCCTTCTATATAAGCAGCTTTTCCTCCTCCTTTAGCAACAACACTTTCTAAAGCTAAACGCATAGTTTTAGAAGTTTCTGATGAAATAGTTCTTCTAACTAATTGTTTATAGTTTTCTTGAATAATTTCATTAGTTACTGATTCATTAATTGATTTTAAAATATATGGCTTATATAAATAGCCACCATTAATAACAGAAGAAATGGCCGTTACTTGTTGAATTGGAGTAACACTAACACCTTGACCAAAAGCAGTAGTTGCTAGTTCTACATTTCCAACTTGATCTAAATTAAATAAAATACCTTTGCCTTCACCTGTTAAATCAACACCAGTTTTTTTACCAAAACCGAACTTATTAATATAAGAAAATAATTTTTCTTTTCCAAGTAGTTGACCTAATTTAACAAAACCTGGATTACAAGAATTTTGTAGCACTTGCAAAAATGATTGTTCACCATGACCTCCAGCTTTCCAACATTTAATAACAGCACCATCTACATGAACAGAACCACTATCATAAAAGTGATCTTTTTCTAAATTAATAGTTTTTTCCTCTACAGAAGCAGCTGTAGTTATAATTTTAAAAGTAGATCCTGGTTCATAAGATGCAAAGATAGGTAAATTTCTATTTAGACTTTCAATTGAATATTTTTGATAATAATTAGGATCAAAATTAGGCCTATTACTTATACCTAAAATTTCTCCAGTCTTAGGATTCATAACAATAGCTAAAGCCATATCAGGGGAAAACATATCAACTACATTATTTAATTCACGTTCTAATGATTTTTGAATATTAATATCAATAGTTAATTGAATATTCATTCCATTGACGGGTTCTACATATATATCTGATAAATTTAATTGATTACCTTTAGCATCAGAAAAATATTTAATAGCTCCATTACTTCCAGTTAAAATATCATCATATTGAAGTTCTAAACCTGATAATCCTTGATTATCAATTCCAACATAACCTAAAGAATTAGATAATAATGTATTATATGGATAATATCTTTTTGCTTCTTTAACTAAATAAACTCCATCAAATCCTAAATTATTTATTTTATCAGCTATTTCATATGATAATCTTCTTCCTTCGGGATGAACTCTTTCTATAGAGGTTTTTTTATAAACATGTTTTTTCATTTCTTCATTACTAACATTTAATATTTTAGCAAGTTCTTCTGTTACTTTTTTTTTATTTTTTATTTGATTTGGAATTAATACCAAACTTGTAGTAGTAACATTATCAGCTAAAACAATTCCGTTGCGATCTAAAATTTTTCCACGATCTGCTTGAACTTCTAAATCTCTACTCCATAAATTACTAGCTAAAGATTTTAATTTTTTATAATCAAATACTTGAATTTTAAAAACTCGTAATACTATACTAGTAAATATAATAATAAATATAATTAAAATAATCTTAATTCTTTTATCGATTCTTTTGAAAAACATAGATGGCCTCCTATTAGTAATTATGTTTCAGAATTAAAAAAAAGAACTATCAAATTTATAAAATATGTATAATATTTTATAAATTTATGATAATATTATATTTAGGAGGTATATATGGAAAATATATTAAAAGATAAAATTTGTGGTTGGAAAAATTTAAGTGAGGATGAAAAAAATAATATTTTTTCTTTTAATGAAAAATATATTAATTTTTTAAATAATTCCAAGACTGAAAGAGAGGCAAATAAAGTTATTATTAGCGAATTAGAAGCTAATGGTTTTGTTGACATTAATAATTTAGATTATATAAATGCTGGTGATAAAGTTTATTATAATAATCGTGGTAAAAGTGTTTTTGCTGCTGTTATTGGTAGTGAATCTCTTGAAAATGGTGTAAATATGATTGGAGCTCATATTGATTCACCTAGGTTGGATTTAAAACCAAATCCTTTTTATGAAGATGCTAAATTAGCTCTATTAAAAACACATTATTATGGAGGAATAAAAAAATATCAATGGACAACTATTCCTTTATCAATGCATGGAATAATTGTAAAAGCAAATGGTGAAAAAATTTCTATATCTATTGGTGAAGATGAAAATGATCCTATTTTTACAATTACTGATTTACTTCCTCATTTAGCAGTAGAACAATCTAATAAGCCATTAAGAAAAGCTATTGAGGGAGAAAGTTTAAATATTTTAATAGGTAGTATTCCAAGTGAAAGTGATAAAGATGCTATTAAAGAGAATATTTTAAATTTATTAAACGAAAAGTATGGAATTACAGAAATAGATTTTTGTAGTTCTGAAATTGAACTAGTACCTGCTTTTAAAGCTAGAAGTTTAGGTTTTGATAAAAGTATGATAGCTTCTTATGGTCAAGATGATCGTGTTTGTGCTTATGCATCATTACAAGCTCTTATTAATGCAAAGCAATCTGCTTATACTCAAATTGGTATTTTTGTAGATAAAGAAGAAATTGGTAGTGTTGGTAATACAGGAGTATGTTCATATACATTTGATTTCTTCATGAATAAACTATTTGAAAAAAGTGGAATTAATTCCATGGGTGCATTAAATAAGTTTTATTGTAATTCTAGAATGATTTCTGCTGATGTTGGTGCAGGAATGGATCCTAATTATTTAGAAGTTTCAGAACCTAATAATGCATCATATATTGGTTATGGAATTGAAATAAATAAATATACAGGCTCATTAGGAAAAAGTGGTGCAAGTGATGCTAATGCAGAATTTGTTGGTTATATTCGTAATGTTTTTGAAACTAATAATGTAAAATATCAATTATCTGAACTTGGTAAAGTAGATATTGGTGGAGGCGGAACAATTGCTTACATTTTAGCAAATAGAGGTATGGATGTTATCGATTGTGGAGTTCCTGTTATTTCTATGCATTCTCCATATGAAGTAACTAGTAAATATGATGTATATGCAGCATATTGTGCATATAAAGCATTCTATGAAAGTAATCAAAAAGTAAATTACTAAAAAAATTGACTGATTAGTCAATTTTTTTTTTTAAAATTTTCTATATAATCCAATAGCTTTTCCAAGAATAGTAACTTCATCTAAAATGATTGGTTCCATTGTATCATTTTCTGGTTGTAATCTAAAGTGATTGTTTTCTTTATAAAATGTTTTAACAGTTACTTCATTATTTTTGTTCATTGCTACAACGGTATCTCCATTTTTTGCAGTATTTTGTCTTTCAACAATTAAAATATCACCATCATAGATTCCAACATTAATCATTGATTCTCCGCTTACTTTTAAAGTAAATACTTCTTTTTTATTACTAACTAAATTAGCAGGTAAAGAGAAATATTCATTTGGGGTTTCAATAGCTTCAATTGGAGTACCAGCTGTTACTTTTCCAAGAAGTGGAACATCAATAACATCTTCATCTTTTTCTAAAAATTCGTTTGGAACTAATAACTCAATTGTTCTATTTTTGCTATTATCTTTTTTTATAAAACCTTTTTCTTCTAATTGAGTAAGATGAAAGTGAGTAGTAGCAGGAGATCTTAAATTAGCAGCTGCTCCTATTTCTCTAACAGTTGGTGAATAGCCATTTTTAGCTTTTAATTGTTTAATAATTTGAAGAATATATGCTTGGCGTTCTGTTAATTTTTCCATTTGTTCCTCCTTTACTATTTTTAGTTTAACATTTTTATTGTCAATTGTCAAACAAATGTTTCAAAAGATAGTTGACACGAACAAGTGTATGATATATACTAAAATTGTCAAACAAAGAAAAGGAGATGATTTTTATGACAAACATAGTAAAGAAAGGATTATTTATTACTTTTATTTATCTAATGGCAGTAGTTTCTACTTTATTGATTACAGATAGAGTTGCTGAATTAGAAACAAGAGATTTAAGAAATAATAATCAATCTATTGCTATTAAATTATCACGTTAAGTTTTCTTAAATTATGTTATAATATAATTTAGGTGATGAAAATGAAAAAAGTAATCTTAGTAGATGGAAATAATCTTTTATTTAGAAGTTATTATGCTACAGCATATCAAGGAGTTATTATGAGAAATTCTAAAGGTTTTCCTACTAATGCTCTATACGGATTTATTAATATGATTAATAAAATTTTGAAAGAAGAAAATCCTAATTATATTTTAGTTGCATTTGATAAAGGAAAATCTTTTAGACATGTAAAATATGATTTTTATAAAGGTGGACGTAATGAAACTCCAGATGATTTAAAACAGCAGTTTCCAAAAGCTAAGGAAATACTTGATGCCATGGGTATTAAATATTTTGAAATTGATAATTATGAAGCTGACGATATTATTGGAACAGTTTCTAAAAAAGTTGATGAAGAAGATGAATTTATTGCGACAATTGTAAGTAGTGATAAAGATTTATTACAATTAATTAGTGATGAAGTTGACGTAAAACTTTTAAAAACTAGTGGCTTTATTAAAATGGATCAAAACGAGTTTATTAAAACCTATGGAGTAGAACCAATTAAAATGATTGATTTGAAAGCATTAATGGGTGATTCTAGTGATAATATACCAGGAGTCAAAGGAATAGGTGAAAAAACTGCTATTAGTTTACTTACCAAATATAAGGATTTAGATAACTTATATAAAAATATAGAAAACGTTACTGGTAAGACAAAAGAAAAATTAATAAATGATAAAGCAAATGCTTATATGAGCTATGAAATGGCAACTATTTATAGAGAAGTTCCTCTTGATTTTGAATTAGAAGATTTAAAATATGAGGGAATAAAACAAGAAAAATATATTTCTTTATTAAAAGAATTTGAATTTAATTCACTTCTTCGTAAATTAGATAATATTGATTTAAAAAGTAATATTTCTAATTTAGATGAAAAAAACACTAATCAAAAAGAATTAAAAATTAAAGATATCAGTGAATTTAAAAATGATAAGGATATTTCTTATTATGTTGAGATGAATGGATTAATTTATAATAAAGCAAAAATAATTGGTATTGGAATATACGATGGTGAATATGCTTATTATATTGATCAAGAAAATCTTTCAAATTATCCAAATTTATTTAATTCTATATATAATAAGTATACTTATGATTTAAAGAAAAATATTGTTTCCTTTAATTCAATAGGAATTTCAGAAAAAAATACAGTATTTGATTTAATGATTGCAGGTTACTTATTAAATTATAATGTAAAGGATGATATTAGTTTTCTAGCTAAGGAACTTGGCTATGAAATTGAAAGTTATGAAGAAGAATTTGGAACAGAAAAAAGAAAAAAAGATGTAGCAGAAGAACATATTAAAAAAATATGTATGGAAAAAGCTAAATTTATTTATGAAGTAAGAATGCAAATTATTAAAGAATTGGAAAAAGAAGAAGCAACATCATTATTTGAAGATATTGAAATGCCATTATCTAGAGTTTTAGCTGATATGGAAATAACAGGTATAAAAGTAAATTCACAATATTTAGATCAAGTAGCAATTGATTTAGAACAACATATTAAAGCTGTAGAACAAGCTATTTATGAAGATGCTTCTTGTGAGTTTAATATTATGTCTCCAAAACAATTAGGTGATATTTTATTTGAAAAATTAGGAATTAAATATCCGAAAAGAATGAAAGAAGGAAATAAACGATATTTGTATTTAACTAATAAGGAAATATTAGACAAAATTATTGATTGTCATCCTATAGTTAAAAAAATATTAGAATATAGAACTTTAACTAAACTTCATAAGAATTATGCTGTTGGTTTAAAAAATGAAATTAGAGCGGATGGTAGAATTCATACAATTTTTACTCAAACATTAACAAGAACAGGGAGACTTTCTAGTATTAATCCAAATTTACAAAATATTCCTGCAAAAGAAGAATATTCTAAATTAATCCGTACAGCTTTTATTCCAGATGATAATTCTATAATTTTATCAAGTGATTATTCTCAAGTAGAATTAAGAATATTTTCATCATTATCTAATGCAACTAACTTAATTGAAGCTTTTAAGAATAATCAAGATATTCATGCTAAAACAGCAGCTGATATTTTTCATATTCCCTTAAGTGAAGTAACAAAGGACATGAGAAGAACAGCTAAAGCGGTTAATTTTGGAATTTTATATGGAATTAGTAGTTTTGGTTTAAGTGAAGATTTAGGAATTGATATAAAAACAGCTAAGCAATTTATTGATAATTATTTGGAAACTTATCCAGGTATAAAAGAATACATGGAAAAAGAAAAAATGGAAGCATATCAAAATGGTTATGTTAAAACATTAATGAATCGAAAAAGAGTAATTGAAGAATTACAAAGTAGAAATTATATGGTTCGTAATGGTGGTGAAAGAATAGCTTTAAATACACCAATTCAAGGAACAGCAGCTGATATTTTAAAAAAGGCTATGGTAGAAATTTTTGACAAATTTAAAGAAAAAGGCTTAAAAAGTAAAATGTTAATTCAAGTTCATGATGAATTGGTATTTAATGTAGTAGAAGATGAATTAGAAACCGTTAAACAAATTGTTAGAGATATTATGGAAAATACATATAAATTAACAGTACCATTAAAAGTAGAAATAGAATGTGGCAAAAATTGGTATGAAGCAAAATAAAATGAGGTGATAAAATGCCAGAAAAACCAGAAGTAATTACAGTAGTAAAATCTTTAAAGAAAAAAGTATTGGAAAGTACTATTACAGATGTAGATGTATATTGGAATAATATTATTGCTAGTCCAAATGTAAAAGAATTTAAATCAAAAATAAAAGGACAAACAATTCATGATATTACTACTAGAGGAAAATGGATTGTTTTTCATTTAGATGCTTATGTTTTATTAATTCATCTAAGAATGGAAGGAAAATTTATCTTTAGAAAAAGAAATGATGTATTAAATAAGCATGAACATGTTATTTTCCATTTGGATGATGATATAGAGATGAGATTTCATGACGTAAGAAAGTTTGGAAAAATGTATTTATTAGATAAAAATAATTATTTAAATCAAATACCTCTCAAATCCATGGGTTATGAATTTGATGATAAAAATTTAACAAAAAAATATTTATATGATAAACTTCAAAAAAAATATATTCCTATTAAAACAAGTTTATTAGATCAAAGTATTATAACAGGGATAGGTAATATATATGATGATGAAATTCTATTTTTAAGTAAAATAAATCCACTTAGAAAATCTAATTCTATTACTTTAGATGAATGTGACAAAATTATAAAAAATACTAGAAAAGTATTAAAAGAAGCTATTGAATTGGGAGGAACAACTATTAAAAGTTTTACTTCTAGTGAGGGTGTACATGGATTGTTTCAAACTAAACTTTTAGTTCATGGTAAAAGAAATTCTTTATGTCCAGTATGTAATGAAAAAATTGAAGTAATTAAAATTAATGGTAGAAGTACTTATTATTGTTCGAAATGTCAATTATAGCTACATAAATTTATTATGAACAAATTAATATAGTTGTTTTTTTTCTCTTTATATTGTATAATTAATTGGTGAGTTTAGGAGGAGAAGTATTTATGAAAAAGACAAAAATAGTGTGTAGTATTGGTCCATCAAGTAATGATGTTGATGTAATGAAAGAAATGGTTGAAGCTGGTATGAATGTTGCTAGAATTAATTTTTCACATGCAACAAAAGAAGAAAAAGAAAAAGCTTTGGCTTCAGTTCGTGAAGTTAGAAAATTAACAGGAAAATCTGTTGCAATTTTATGGGATACAAAAGGTCCAGAATTTCGTAATGGTTTATTAGAAAATGATCAAATTGAATTAGTTCCAGGTGCAACAGTTCGTATTGTTAAAGAAGAAGTTCTTGGTACTGCTGAAAGATTTAGTGTTAATCATCCAGAAGCTATTGATGGATTAGTTCCAGGAGATATTGTTTTACTAGAAAATGCAAAAATGAAAATTGAAGTTGTTAGTAAAGAAAATGACGGTGTTACTTGTAAAGTATTAAATGGTGGTACTTTAGGTAATCGTAAAAGTATGAGTGTTCCAGGAAAAGCTCTTAATATTCCATATGTTAGTGATTTGGATAGAGCAGATATGGAGTATGCTTGTAAAAATGGGGGAGAATTTTTAGCTATTTCATTTGTTTCAATGAAAGAAAATGTTTTAGAAGTAAAAGAAATTTTAAAGCAAAATAATCGTGAAGATTTAAAAATTATTTGTAAAATAGAAAGTCAGTTAGGAATTGATAATTTAAAAGAAATTTTATCTGTTTCTGATGGAATTATGATTGGTCGTGGTGATTTAGGAACTGAAATTCCTAGTGAAGAAGTACCACATGCTCAAAAAGCCATGATTAAAGTTTGTCGTGAAATGGGTAAAGTAGTAATTACTGCTACAGAAATGCTTGAAACTATGATGGAAAATAGTAGACCAAAAAGAGCTGAAACTTCTGATATTGCAAATGCAGTATTGGATGGTACTGATGCAGTTATGTTATCTGGTGAAACAACTATAGGAAAACATCCAATTGAAACAGTAAAAGCAATGGCTAATATTTGTGAAGTAGCTGAGCGTTATGCTAGCTTTGATTATATCTCTGGTAGAAAAGTAAATGATATTCCATCTGCAATTGCTGAAAATGTAGTAGAAAGTTCAAATCGTTTAGGAGCTAAATTAATTTGTGCTGCTACTATGAGTGGTAGAACAGCATCTATTATTAGTAATTTGAAACCAAATGCTCCAATTCTTGCATTATGTCCAGATGAAAAAACAGGACTTCAATTAGCACTTAATTGGGGAGTTTATCCTACAGATTTAAAAAAATGTAATTCTACTGATGAAGTATTAAATTCAAGTGTAGCTAAAGCTAAAGAATTTATGGATTTAAATAGCGGTGATAAAATTGTTATTACAGGTGGTTTCCCTAATACTGATACAAGTAGAACTACAAATTTAATGAAAATTGAATTTGTTGATTAAAGAATAGTTATAGCTATTCTTTTTTATTTAAAAAAAACAAGTAAGCTATATTTACTTGTTAGTACTATCATATTCTAATAAAACTTCATGTATTTCTTCTTCTAAAGAATTAATAAATTCATCATCCATTAAATCAACTCGACATTTTTCTGATATAATAATTGAATTTACTTTTTTAGCAGCATCTTCAACAATATCATTAATAACAACATAGTTATATTTATTTACAGTATTAATTTCTTTATATGCAATTTGGAATCTTTTAGTAATAGCTTCTTTTGTTTCTGTATTCCTATTTTCTAATCTTTTCTTTAGTTCCTTAATACTAGGTGGTAGAATAAAGATAAATAAAGTATTCTTTAACTGTTCTTTAATTTTCAAAGCTCCTTGAATTTCTATTACTAAAATTACATCAATACCTTGATTTAGTTTTTCTTCAATGGCATCTTTTGGAGTTCCATAATAATTATCTGAGTATTTAGCATACTCTAAAAATTCTCCACGTTTTATTTTATCTTCAAATTCTTCTTTTGTTAAAAAGTAGTAATCTTTTCCATCTACATCTCCTGGGCGAATTTTTCTACTAGTACATGATATTGATAGCCAGGCTTTTTTATTTGTTTTTAATACTTCTTTAACTACTGTATCCTTTCCACAACCACTTGGTCCAGATATTACAATTAATTGTCCTTTATTTTTCATTGTTTTCATTTTTTATTTCCTCCTTATATTTTGGATGATATTGATATTCTTTTTCAATTAACTTTTTCTTTTTATCTTCATTTAGTGTTGATGCATATATAGCAGTTGCTAAAAATTCCATTTCAAGGCTATTGGATTTATTTTTTGAAAAATTAGAAATAAGTGGAATAGTTACTTCTTTTTTAATTCTATTTATGTATTGTTGTCCTTTTTGATTAAATCCAAGAATCCTAATATATTCAATTTTATTACATTTTTCTTTTTTTTCTTTAGTAAATCCACATAAAATATGAACCAACATTCTATTTATTCTATTATAAGTATATCTTTTTGATTTTATTTTATTGATTAAATCTTCATAGCTTGTTGAATTTAATATTTCTTTTTTTATTTTTTTATCTATTCCTTCATCTACTGTTTGAAATTTTTCTAAATTATCTTCTAAAATAATTTTATATTTTAAAAATTTAAAATAATCTTCTTGAAAATGCAAGTCACTGAGTCTAGATAATACAAATTCTGGAACATAGTTGCTTATATCTTTCTTTTCTATTAGGGCTTTTCTAATTGCAGTAGCACTAACTATTTCTGAATCTAATTTTTCACTTTTATAATTATTAACTCTTTTAATACAATAAGGTTTAATTTTAAAATTATTTTCTTTTATAATTTTAAGATAACTAATTCCTAATAAGTCATTTGGTAAAGTTAAAACTTCTCCATTTAAATCTTTGATTGCTAGAGCTAAAGCTGTAGGATAATTATTTCCCATTTTTATATAAATTTTAGCTAAAGAATCAAAATCTGGATTATTTAGTTGAATATCAACTATTTTTTCAAATAAACTAATATCGTTTGTTTCACTACCAAATACGAATTTATCTACTTTTAAATTTTCAAGAATAGTAAGTGCTCCAAAACTAAAAAAAT
This sequence comes from uncultured Bacilli bacterium, assembly GCA_947632405.1. GTDB lineage: Bacteria > Bacillota_I > Bacilli_A > RF39 > UBA660 > UMGS995. The sequence goes on from CANRPE010000005.1 coordinate 36,786, forward strand.
CTGCACTTTCTGTTGAAAAAACAAAAGGTAATTCTATTACCAAATCAATTCCAGCTTCTTTACATATTTCTGCTTTAGTCCATTTATCAATTAAAGAAGGTTCTCCTCTTTGGGTAAATGAAGATGATATAACAGCAATAATTTCTTCATTAGGAAACATTTCTTTTATCTTTTGTAAATGATATTTATGTCCATTATGAAAGGGATTATATTCTGCAATAATGCCAACAGCCATAAAAACACCTCTTTTGATAGGAATAATTCTAACATAAAAATAGAATAAAATAAAGAAAAATTCATCTTTTACCTTTTTTATTAACAATATTTATAGTATAATCTAAAAGAAAGTGACGTGATAAAATGTTGATAGATTTAAATTTTAATGATTTTTATGAAATTAATGAAATAGTTGATATTCCTAGTTCATATTATAAGAATAGTAAAGTAAAGAAATTAAATGATATTAAAGTAGTTGGTAAATTATATTATGATATTAAAGATAATTTATATGCTAAATTTGATATTTCTGGAATTATGGTAATTGAAGATGATATTTCTTTAGAAAATATAGAATATCCTTTTTCTATAAAATATGATGATATTTTAGAAGAAAACTTGAAAAACGAACAAAATAGACTTGATTTATTTGAATTTTTGTGGGAAAATATTGTACTAGAGGTTCCCTTAAAATTTACTAAGGTTACGAATCTCAGTGAATTTCATGGGGATGGATGGAAGTTAATTAGTGAAGATGCTATAATTCCTAATAATAATCCATTTAGTGAATTATTAGAAAACTTTGATAAAAAGGAGTGATAAAAATGATGAAATTAAATATTCAAATGTTTGCAGTACCATTTCGTAAGGTTTCAAAAACAAGAAAAAGAACTAGACAAGCTCATAAAGCTATGACAGCTCCAGGAATGGTAGCATGTCCTACATGTGGAGAAATGATTAAACCTCATCGCGTATGTAAACATTGTGGTAGCTACAAAAAACAAAATGTAGTAGAAGTAAAAGAAGCAGAATAAAGATAAATTTAATTTATCTTTTTTTTATAAGAATAGGTGATTTTAATGAAAAAAATATTAGAAAATAAATTAAGTTATTTAATTATTACTATCTTAATTTATATAGCTATGTGTCATTATATAAATATTAGTTATTTTACAATAATTAGTATTGGTTTTATGATTTTAATTTATTTAGGTGTTAAAAATTATTTTTTATCAAATTTAGAAAAGAGTAATATTATTATTGCTATTTTGTTTACAATATGCTTTTCTTTTGGAAGAATATGTTTTAATAATATGCATAATAATAGTGTCAATATATTATTAGAATTAATATCATTAAAAAACTTATTTTACAATATTGGTTTATTTTTATTTATTTATTTAATAATTTCAATTATTATAAAAAAATTAACTACTTTAAAAGTAATTGAAAGTAAAAATATAAATAGTAAAAAAATTTTTCTTAAATCATTAATTATTATATTAATATGTTGGACTCCCTACTTTTTAAGTTCTTATCCGGGTTATGTTGCACCAGATAGTGTTTATCAAATTCAACAAGCAACTAAAATGGTACCATTAACTGATCATCATCCTGTATTTCACACAATGTTTATTAAAGTTTTTTATAATATTGGTAGTCTTTTTTCAACTAGTCAAAACTTTAGAGTAGCTTGTATTACTATTGCTCAAATGTTAATTATGGCATTAATCTATTCTTATTTTATTACATTTTTAAGTAAGAAAAAAATCAAAAAATCTATTTTATTGGGACTTACAATCATGTTTGGATTACTTCCAGTTTTTGCATATTATAGTTTAATGATGTGGAAAGATGTTTTATTTGGAGGCTTTTTCTTATTATTTTTAATAATATTATGCAATATGATTGAACAAAAAAATAATATAAAATATTCTAATCTAATAGCTTTTTCGGTAGTGTCTTTATTAATACTGTTTCTAAGAAATAATGCTTTATATATGTACTTTATTTTAATACCATTCTTTATTTTTTATTTTTCAAAACAGAAACTAAAAATTTTTATGACATTTATAATTGTATTAATTTGCTTTTTTACAGTAAAATATCCTCTTTATAATACTTTAAATATTGAACGAAGTAAATCATGGGAATATTTAGGTATTCCTATTCAGCAAATTGGAAGAATGGCATATAAAGATACTAAATTTACTAAACAAGAAAAAAGAAGAATTGAAAAATTTATGAAGGTTAAAGATTTAAAAGAGGAATATAATCCTATTTTATCTGATGATATTAAATTTAGTTTAAAAATGAATCAAACTTATTTTGATAAAAATTCTAAAGAATTTATTATTCTATGGAAAGATTTAATAATTAAGCATTTTGATACTGCAGTTGAATCATATTTAATATCAACATTAGGTTATTGGTATCCTGACTTAATGAATAATGCTGTAGAAAATAAAGTTACAGTAAACGAATTAGATATTCATAGTCATCCATTATTACCTAAGCCTATTTCTAATTTTTTCAATGATTTATATCATTATGATACGCCTATTCTTTGTTTACAATGGAATATTGGTTTAATTTTATGGTTTATTTTATTATTAGCTGTAATTTGTTTTAAGAAAAATAAAAAATATTTATTATGCTATTTACCAATTTGTGGTATGTGGCTTACCTTAATGGTAGCATCTCCAGTAAATGGAATGCTTAGATATGTTTTTTGGGCATATACAAGTTTACCTTTATTATTTTTTATAAATTACTTTAAATCAAGTAGTAAATAAAACTTTAAAAAATAGAAGAAATAGTGTACAATAAAATATTTAAGAACTAGTATAAGTTTAAAGTAAAAGAGGAAATTGTATGATGACACAAGATTATATTATTAATTTGAGATATTCATTAATCAAATATTTGCAACAATACAAAAAAGAATATCCTAATAGCTATCTTAAATTACAACTTCAACCTGAAGTGTTAAAAAATATTATTTTTGATATTACAGAAACAGGTAGTTATAAAATGGCACTTCCAAATTCTTTATGGAAAATAATTGATTTTGATGAATTTTCATGGAATAATGTAGATGTTGAATGGATGGATTTTAAAGGTAGTAAAAATGTTCAGCTAAATCCTCAATTAGTCTATGGAAAAAGTTTATATCATACTAAACTAGCTAATGTGAAATTAATTGGCTCTCTTGATAATGTAATAGTTATTTATACGGACTTTACAGATAGTATAGGAGCAAAACTTAATCCTCAAACTATTTATGGTAAAAATTTGACTAAAACAAAATTAAGTGGTGTTAAAATAATAGGTTCTTTTGATAATACAAAAATAGGTTATACTGATTTTACAGATAGTAAAAATGCTCAAATTAATCCTCAAAATATATATAAAAAATCAATGTATTTTACTATATTAAATGGAGTTAGAATTTTAGGACCATTAGATGGGGTATATATTTATGGAGCAGATTTTACAGATAGTATCGGAGTAAAACTTAATCCGCAAACTATTTTTGGAAAAGATCTTAGTTATACAAAACTAAGTGGAGTAGAAGTTATTAGTAATTTTACTGATGCTAATACTGCTTTTGCAGATTTTACAGGAAGTTATAGTTCTATAATTACTGAAGAAGATATTACAATTACAAATCAAAAAATAAAAGTTAAAAATAAATAGTATTATAAGAAAATTTTATTAGAAATTTTCTTTTCTTTTTTCAAGGAAAATAAAATTGATATGCTATAATATAGTTAGGTGATACGTATGAATTTAGAAATGTACAAAGATGATAATTTACTGATTGTAACACCAAGTACTACAAAAATAGAAATATTGAAAAAAAATAGTAATTTATTTATTAATGCTAAGTATATGAGCTTAGAAGAATATAAAAATCATTATTATTTTTCATATGATAATAGTGCTTTAGATTATTTAATGACAAAATATCAAATTCATTTAGATTTTGCCAATATTATAATGAGTAATTTATACGTAATTGATCTTAATAAAGAATACAAAGCATCTAAATTAAAATATTTACAAGAAATAAAACAAGATTTAATTAATAATCATTATTTAAAATTTGATTTGCTGTTTTCTAATTATCTAAAAGATAAAAAAATAATTGTATATGATTATCCTATTTTAGAAAAATATGAAGAAGAAATGTTTAAAAATGCTATTAAAATAGAATATCAAAATCATAAAATAACTTCATGTGTATATCATTGTTTTACTTTAGAAGATGAGGTTTTATTTGTAATTGAGAAAATAATAGATTTATTAAAAAAAGGTATTTCACCTAATAAAATAGTAATTTCTAATGTATCTTCTGATTATTTATATACTATCTATCAGTTATTTTCTTATTATCATATTCCTATTAATATTGATATGGAACAATCAATATATGGAACTAATATTTGTAAAAATTATTTAAAAAATAAAACAATTCCTGGCTTTACTAATCAAGTTGTAAAAGAACTAATAGACGTAATTAATTCTCTAGTAGAATTAGAAGATAGCTTAAATTACCGTGAATTTTTAATAGATGCTTTAAAGACAAAAAAATTACCTATAACCAAATATAAAAATGCTATTACAATAAGAAAAGATATTCCAATATTAGATGATGATATGTATTTATTTATTGTTGGATTTAACCAAGATATTTTACCAAAAATTCATAAAGATGAAGATTATATTTCAGATTCAATCAAAGATGAAGTATTATTATATACAACAGCTCAAAAGAATAATCAAGAAAAAAACTATTTTTTAAAAATTTTATCTAATAATAAAAATATATTTTTATCATATAAAGATAAAAGTAGTTTTAATGAATATTTAAAATCAAGTTTAATAGATGATTTAGGTTTAAAAGAAATAGATTATATTTCAACAATTACAAATAGTCATAAATATAATAAATTATTACTTGGTCAAAGTTTAGATTCATACTATAAATATAAAGAAGTTAGTCCTATATTAGAACCGTTAATGAATAATTATCAAATACCATATAATACTTATTCTAATAAATTTAATAAAATAGATATATCTGAACTATATAATATGCTTAATTCATCTTTAAATGTTAGTTATACATCTCTTAATAGTTATTACTTATGTAAATTTCAATATTATATAAAATATATTTTAAAAATAGATCCTTATGAATCTAATTTTTCAACTGTAATTGGTAACTTATTTCATTATATCTTTTCAGTTATGGATTTACCTTTCTTTAAGTTTGATAGAGAATGGAACTCATTTTTAGAAAAACAAAATTTATCAATTAAAGAAAAATATTTATTAGATAATTTGAAAGAAGATTTATTAGCTGATATTAAAATTATTAAAGATCAAGATTTACTTACAAACTTAAAAAATAAAAAAACTGAGGAAGAAATTAATATTTCATTTGATAAGCCAATTTATACTGTTTTAACAGGAAAAATAGATAAAATTTTATATGAAGAAAAAAATAATCAAACTTTAATTAGTATTATTGATTATAAAACAGGTAATATTGTAACTAATATTAATAATTTAAAATATGGTTTAAGTATGCAATTACCTATTTATTTATATTTAACTTTTAAATCTAATTTATTTAAAAACCCAAAATTTGTAGGAATATATTTACAAAAAGTATTAACTTCTAAATATAATTATGAAACTAATAAATCAAAAGATAAAATTCAACAAGAAAATTTAAAATTACAGGGTTATTCTACATCTAATTTAGAATTGTTATCTTATTTTGATAAAACTTATGAAAATAGTGAACTTATTAAAGCAATGAAATTAAAAAAAGACGGTTCTTTTTCTAGTTATGCAAAAATATTAAATGATCAAGAATTTATACAAATAATTAATTATACTGAAACTAAAATTAATGAAGCAATTGATCATATCTTAGAAGGTGACTTTTCTATTGATCCAAAAGTAATTGATAATAAAAATATATCTTGTAATTATTGTAAGTATAAAGATATTTGCTTTAGAGCTAATCAAGATTTAAGATATTTAGAAAAAGTAGATGATTTATCATTTTTAGGAGGAAATTTAAATGAAGTGGACAACTGAGCAAAATGATGCAATTTATTTAGAAGGAAATAATATTATCGTATCAGCAGGAGCAGGTTCAGGAAAAACAGCTGTTCTAACTGAAAGAGTACTAAGAAAAATCAAAGAAGGTAGTCATATTGATCAATTACTTATTATGACCTTTACTAATGCAGCAGCAAAAGAAATGAAAGATCGAATTCGAAAAAAACTAAAAGAAGAAAATCAAAAAGAAGAATTAAACTTAATAGATGCTGCTTATATATCTACTTTTGATAGTTTTTCACTAAGTATTGTAAAAAAATATCATTATCTTTTAAATTTAGAAAAAAATATTACCATTACTGATGATGCTATTTTAAATATTGAAAAGCAAAAACTAATGGATCAGATTTTTGATGAATACTATTTAACTAAAAAAGATTCTTTTAAAAAATTAATAAAAGATTTTTGTTATAAAGATGATGATGAATTAAAAAAAATATTAATTAAATTAAATGATAAATTAGAAATGAAAATAGATAAAACTAATTACTTAGAAACATATATTTCTAATTTCTATAATCAAGAAAAAATCAAAGAAGATATAAAATTATATTACAAAATTATTAAAGAAAAAATTAATACTATGGAAGAAAAAATAAAGGAATTATCATTTTTTGTAGATAGTGAATATCTTACTAAATTAATTGAAGTTTCAACTAATCTTTTTAATAGTAAAAATTATAATGAAATTGTTACTTCTATTAATTTTCGATTTCCAAATCTTCCTAAAAATTCTAATGAAGAAAGTAAAAATATAAAAGAAACTATAAGTAAAATACAATCTGAAATAAAAAAATTATGTATATATGAAAATGAAAAACAAATAGAAGAAGAAATTTTAAGTACAAAATCAAATTTAGAAGTTATTATAGAAATTATTTCTACATTTAGTGAAAGATTTAATAAATTTAAAAAAGCAAATAATATGGCATCATTTCAAGATATCAGTAAACTAGCTATAAAAATAGTAGAAGAAAATAAAGAAGTTCGGGATGAACTAAGAAATAAATTTACAGAAATTATGGTAGATGAATATCAAGATACTAATGATATACAAGAATACTTTATTTCTTTAATTAGTAAAAATAATGTTTATATGGTAGGAGATATTAAGCAATCTATTTATCGATTTAGAAATGCAAATCCAACTATTTTTAAAAATAAATATGACTTATATTCTAAAAAGAATCAAGGAATTAAAATAGATTTAGTAAAGAATTTTAGATCCCGTGAAGAAGTATTAAAAAATATAAATGAAATTTTTAATTATTTAATGAATAATTCTTTAGGAGGAGCTAATTACCAAGAATCTCATCAAATGATATTTGGTAATAAAATATATCAAGAAGATGGAAAAACTAATCAAAATAATAATTTAGAAATACTATGTTATAATAATGAAAAAAATAAATTTAGTAATAGTGAAAAAGAAATATTTGCTATTGGGAATGATATTTTACAAAAAATAAAAAATAATTATCAAGTATTAGATAAAGATAAACAAGTAATGAGAAATGCTATGTATCAAGATTTTGTTATTTTACTTGATAGATCAACAGATTTTGATTTATATAAGAAAATATTTGAATATTTAAATATTCCTCTAACTTTATATAAAGATGAAGAAATTAGAAGTGATAATGATATTTTAATTATTAGAAATATTTTAAAAATAGAAAAAGCTATAGATCAAGAAGATTTTGGAAATGAATTTAAATATGCATATCTTTCTGTTGGTAGAAGTTTCTTGTTTGAATTAGATGATTCTGAATTATTTAATATTTTTAATAAAAATAAATTTAAAGAAACAATTATATATAAAAAATGTGAAGAATTATATAACTATTATTATGAAATGACTCCTAAAATATTTTTCTTAAAACTATTAGAAATATTTAATTATGAAGAAAATATATTAAAACTACATGATATAAAAACACTAAGGATAAGATTAGAATATTTTTATCAGTTATTAGAAAAATTTGAAGAAGATGGAAAAACAATCGAAGAATTTATTGAATATTTAGATCTAATCTTTGAATCTTCAGATAAAGCAACTTTTTCTTTAAATACATTAAATACAAATTCTGTAAAAATTATGACTATTCATAAATCAAAAGGATTAGAATATCCAATTTGTTATTTTGCAGGATTTACCAAAGAATTTAGTTTTAAAGAATTAAATGAAACTATTTTATATAGTAATAAATATGGAATAATTACACCTTATTTTAATACTTATCAAAAAGATACTATCTATAAGACATTATTTAAATTAGATACTAAAAAAGAAGAACTATCAGAAAAAATTAGATTACTATATGTAGCATTAACTAGAGCAAAAGAAAAAATGATTATGATTATTCCTAATATAGAAGAAAATAAAATAATTAATCATCCTACTAATTATGAAAAAGAAAAAATAACTTCTTTTTTAGATATGATTTATTACATTTATCCATATATTAAAAAATATATAAAACAAATAGAAGTAATACCTACTAAAGATTATTTAATAAATAATAATAAAATTAATAATAATTTATCAAGTAATATTAATAATATTCAAATAGATGAAATTAATTTTGAATATGAAGAATTAACAGAACAACATTTTTCTAAAAATGAAATAAAACAGATTACAAAAGAAGAAAAAGAAAAAATGAGAGTAGGTACTAGAATTCATGAAATATTAGAATATATTGACTTTAGAAATCCTGATTATTCAACATTAACAGATATAGAAAAAGAAAAAATTAGTAAATTTATTAAAACTCCATTAATTACTAATAATTTAGATGCTAATTTTTATAAAGAATTTGAATTTATATATCAAGAAGAAGATAAAATAAAACATGGTATTATTGATTTAATGATTGAATGTGATGATAAAATTATTATTATTGATTATAAATTAAAAAATATTGAAGATTTAGCATATCAAAAACAATTATTAGGATATAAAGATATAATAGCAAAACGAAGTAATAAAAAAATAGAATTATACTTATATTCTATTTTGGAAGAAAAATATGAGATGATCAGTTAGAAAGTTATTTTTAATAAAAATCAAAAGGATTAATATGAGTTGAATTTTCATAGGGATATCCATTCCAAACAGAAAAATGTAAGTGAACTCCTGTTGCAAAACCAGTTCTTCCCATAATACCAATTATTTGACCTTTTTCAACTCTTTGTCCTACTGTTACTGTTTTAGAAGATAAATGACAATATAAAGTATAATAGCCATTATCTTGTTGCAATACCAAATAATTACCACCATCCCATTTATAACTATCTGTAACAATAACTCCGCTATTTGCTGCATATACATTTGTATTACCATCAGTGGTAACTATGTCAATAGCAGGATGATAATTACTATATGATGAAGTAATATTATAATTAGTACTAGTAGGAAATGCCCAACTTGGATCATCATTATATACAACCTCTTTAACAAGAGGATCTTTTTTATTATTATATGAAGTATTTATTTCTGTTAAATTAAGATTTATACCTTTAATATTTCCTTGAAATATAGTTGTAATTCCTGTATAAAGCTCTAATATAGTTCCAGTAAGTAATAAAATAATTCCACATATAAGATTACCTTTAATAAATTTTTTCCTTTTTTGTAATTTCATTTTGTATTTCTCCATTAATATTTAATATTGCTGCATATTATAACAGCAAATAAAAAATATGTAAACGTTAAATTAAGAGATAACTTACCAGTGATAAAGTAGGTTATCTTTATTTTTTTAAATTACCATAAAATAAGGATT